>JBEKBD010000056.1:0-18383 GCA_050015575.1 Roseiarcus sp.
CGCGCTGGCGCGTCTGAAGGACGCCCTCGACCCGGCGGCCGCGGCTCTGGTCATGGCGGCGATGATCGGCGATTCGGCGCGCCCGCGCGCGCGCCATCAGCCCGTTCTCGACGCGAGCGCGGCGACGACGCCCAGTCGTCCGAGCGGCGCCGCCGCGAGCCAAGAGCCGGGGCGCGCCGCGCCCAGGATTTGGATCAAGGACGCCCCGCTGACCCCCGCCGCGCTGGGCCGGCGGCGCGCCTTCGCCTTTGGCGCCTCGCGGCGACCGCTCGAGGACACCGCTTGACGCGCCGCCCGCGCGGCTCGTTCAGCGCGCGCCGGCCGGCAGCGGCGCGCCGTCGATCATCAGGTCGCGATCGGCGGGCCACTTGAGACGATAGGCGAAGCGGACCTCTTTCGATTCCCCCGCCTTGAGATCGAGCGTCCAGCTCATAACCCCGCGCTTGTCGCCGACCTGTTTCTCCGTCGGCGGGGTCGTCGCCGGCGAAAGCTCGACGGATATCGCGGTGTTCTCCGACACCGGCATTTGGTCGATGACCTCGACCTTGATCGGGAACGCGTGGAGGTTCTCGACGCCGGTGACGAATTCGCGCGTCTCGATCTTGGTCTGGTTGTACCAGGTTGGATCGTTCTCCTTGCGATTGACCGGCGCGCGCCGAACCTTGATCTTGTCGTCGCCGCCGAAGCCGAGATCGACGCCGTCTCCCGGCGCGACGAAGCCGATCCGGCTCTGTCCGAGGTAGACGCCGTCGCGCAGCAGCGCCACGTCGCCGGGAAGAATCGGCGCGTCCTCCGCGTCGACGAAATGGGCCTCGACATAGGCGGTCGGATCGAGGTCGGGCGCGGTCTTCACCGCGATCGTCGGGCGCGCCGCGAGGCGGCCGAGCACGAACGACTTTTGCGCGCCGTCGCTCGCCAGCGTCACCCGCCCGGGCGCCTTGAACTGCGCCGAATAATCGTTGGCCTGCAGTTGCGCGCTCGCCTCCTGAGCGACGACCGGCGCGGGGGCGGGCGCGGCGAGAGGCGCGGCGGCGATGTCGGCCGCCGCCCCCGCCGGCGCGGCCGCGCCCGGCGCCGGCGCCTCCTTCGCCATCAGCCGGCGCGGCGCGCGGGCGCCCTCGACCGCCTCGGGTTGCCAGAAATCGATTCGTTGGCTCTCCACCTCGGCGACGTCGACGGCGCGGGCGACGCGCGCGGTCGAAACTGTCAGCGCGACGTCGATCCAGTCCTCGCCGGTGGTCTGCGAAATCCCCGCCCGGCGGGTCAGCGTCAGCGCGTTCGCCTCGCCCGACGTCGTCAGCGCCGCATCGTAGGCGGGAACCCAGCCGACGCCGTCGACGCGATAGGAGAGCGACAGCGCGGCGCGCCCGTCCCGAGCGGCCGCGAGCGCGACGCTCACGGTTCGCTTGGCCGCCTGCGGAGGCGGCTTCTGGCGCTCGGCCTCCAGCGCTTTGATGTCGTCGTCGAGCGCGCGCGCCTTGTCGAGCGCGGGACGGAGATCCGCGCCGACCTTGGCGATCGCCGCTTCGACGGCGTCCCAGGCGGCCGGCCAGGCGCCGACGTCGAGCGGCTTGGCGTCGGGCGAGAGCTTGTCGGGTCCGTTCTGCGAGAAACGCAGGATCATCGCGCGCTTGGCTTGCAGAGCGTCGATGGAGATTTGCAGATCCTCGCGCTCGCCGCGAAGCGAGGCGATCTTGGCGGCGAGAGCGTCGTCGGGCGCCTTGGCGCCGGCCGGGGCGACGCGTGTCTCCACCGCGCCGATGATCAGCGCCGCGTCGGCGGCGCCCTCGACGCGCAATGACGCAGGGTCCAGCGCAAGCGGCAATCCGTTGAAAACGACCAGATTATCGCCCTGGAAAAGCTCGACTTGGGCGACCCGCGTCACGACCGCGGCGTCGGGATAGACGGTCACCGCGTCGATCTTGGAGGCCGCTTCGATCTCGGCGGCCGAAGCGCCGGCGGGCGCCATCGCGGCGAGGACGAACAGAGAGCGGAGAATCGAGCGCATGGCGGCTCCTCGGCGGGTCCGGCCCATTGGCCAACGGGCCGCACAATTGGCGCCGCCCCAAGGCGAAATTACGGTCCGGGCGTGGAGTCGTCGTGGCTTCGCCGGGCCGCTGCGCGCCGCCCTCCCGCTAAAGGAAGCTCAGCACGGTTGGCGCGAGGTAGCCGAACGCCATCAGAATCCCGCCGAGGACGCCGAGGCCGGCGGCGAGCCAGGCCAGCACGCCGACGCCGGTGATGATCGCCGCCGAAGCGAGCACGATGGCGATCTGCAGCGCCCCGCTGGCGTATTCGAAATGTTCGAGCCGGCGATTGGACAATTCGCGTCCCTCCGCCGCCGCGACGGCGCGCTCCTGGAGCGCGTCCAGGCTGTCTTCGGGCTTCTTGGGATCCTTTTCGAATTTCGCCACCGCCGCCTTCCACTCGGCGATCTGTTTGTCGAGCGCCTCTTGCGCCTTGGGGTCGCTGGCCGCGGCGCGTTCGACCTCCAGGGTCTGCGCGGCGGTTTCGGCGATCGTCGAGCGGACTTTCTTGGCTTGATAGAAATTGAACAGATCGGAGGATTCGATGTTCTGCTCGGTCGAACGATGCTCGGCGTTCTTGGCGCCGGCTTCCGCCAGTGCGAGGAACAGCGCGAGAATGGCGATGATCAGCGCGACTTTCTTGTCTTCGGACTCGACGGCGTCTTCCAGAGGCTCGGCCATAGTCTCTCTCGGTGCGGCTTGGCGGCGCTGGCGAGCGCCGCGACGCGCTCAACGTGGCCGATTCGCGACGATGTGAAAAGCCCCGCCTAACGCTCGGGAGCCATCGGCTGGCCCTGGCGGATGGCGCCCGCCGACGCCGAGTGCAGCGGTTCGCTCGCACCGGCGGGATGCGCGTGAGCCTCGCGCCGCTCGAAACTGACGAGATTGGACGGCTCCTCCGCCGCCCCGCTCGGCTTGTCGTTCATGCGCGTCACCTCGCGCCCGAGGCGCGCAATGGCCTTGCGCAGCGTTTGATCGCTCACCTCGCGCTTGCGCGGCGCGGCGGCGCGGGCCGGGGCCAGGGTCGATTCGCCTTCGCGGCGCTGTTCGGCCCGCTTGGCGCGCTCGGCGAGCAAGTTCCCTTCCGCAATCGCGTGCGCGGCGGCGAGCGCGCTCACCCGCTCGGACAGTTCGCGCTTGGCGGCGGCGGCCTCGCGCAGCGCGGCGTCGCGTTCGGCGATGCGCGCGAACTGCCGCGCGTTTTCGATCAGCGCCTCCTCGCGCGCCGCCTCGCTGCGGGCGAGCAGCGCCTCCGTTTCGCCAAGCCGCGACCGCGTCGCGACAAGATCCGCGATCAGCTCGGCGCCCTGCCTCGACGCCGCGTCGAGTTCCGCGCCGAGGCGCTTGGCCTCCGCGGTCTGCTCGCTCAGCGCGGCCGCGAGGCGCGCCCTTTCGGCGCCGCCGGCCTTAGCCGCCGCCGTCGCCGCGCGCTCGCTGTCCGCCAGCCGGACCTCGAGGCCGAGCGCGCGCGTCTCCAATACCGCGATTTTCATGCGATTCTGGTCGGTGAAGGTTTCCGGATCGAGCCGTCGCGCCTGAGAGGCGGCGCGCGTCGGCGCCGACGATCCGATCTCGAACGTCAGGTCGCGAAGCGCCACCCGGGCGGCGCCGAGCTGCCCGCGCAGCTCGTGCGCGTCGCGCTCCAACGCGGCGAACTCCTCGCGCAGGGCGCCGATCTCGGCCGCGCGCGCGGCGGAGACTTCCTCGAGGGCGACGATTCGGCTCGACTGTCGGCCGATTTCGATTTGCCGCCGCGCGGCGAGTTCCTCGACCTCGCTCAGGCGCTGCTCCATGCTCAACCGATCGACGGCATGCTGCGCGCGCAAAGCGTCGCGCTCGGCGATCGCCTGCGCTTCGGTCAACGGCGCCAGCAGGCGCGCCCGCGCCTCGGCGAGCCGCCGCGCGCGGCGCGTGAGTCCCGGCGCCGCCGCCACCGCCAGCAGCGCAGCGAGCAGAAACCCGATGCAACCAAAAATCGCCTGCTCGATCAATTTCGACTCTGTCCGCGGCCGCCAGCGGCCGGCATCATCGCACGCCGACGCGGATCAAGCCAAGGGCCTCGCGTCGATTAAAGTGAACGATACGGTCTGTCCGCCCGCCCCCGGGGCGCCGCGGCTAGAACGGGTTCCAAGTGGCGCGGGGAGTGAATTTGAGGTAGCTGAGGTTGACGCCCAGGCGGGCGCCGATCCCCGAGCGGATCGGCACGACGACCATGTTGTCGGCGCCGAGCGCGGTGAAGCCGAAGCCGCCGATGAAATAGGCCGAGCCGTCGATGCCGCCGAAGCGGCGGAAAATCGCGTTCACCGCGGGCAGGTTGTAGACCAGCATCATCGTTCGGTCGCCGTCGGCGCCGGCGTCGAAGCCGACCGACGGGCCCTGCCAGAAGATTTTCTCGTCGCCCGCGTTGCGGGTGTACATCTTGCCTTCGCCGTAGCGCAGGCCGCCGACGAACGCGGCCGACGCTTCCTGGCCGAGGATGTAGCCGTTGGGCAGCCCCCACCGCCGGGCCGCCTCCTGCACCGCCTCGGCGAGGCCGCGCGCGACCGCGCCGAAAAAATGATGGCCGCTCTCGATGACTTCATCGAGCGAGAATTGCGCCGGCGGATCGGCGAAAGCCGGACGCGAGAGCGCGAGAGCGCCCGCCGCCGCGGCGCCGACCAGCATTTCCCGGCGCGTCAAGATCGACATCGCTCGCCTCCCCCTCCCCGCCGGCCTCGCGGCCGCGGAAAATCAGCCTCCGCCGTTCGGGGAATCAGCCTTCGCCGCAAAAGTGTCGGCTTGATGGCGAATCGCCCCGCCCGAGCGCCGCCGCGCCCCCTATCCTCAGCGCGGATTGACGCGGTGTCAACGATTCCAGCGGCGCGCCGCCAGGCGCGGATCGCCCCAGGCGACGAAGCCGCCGTTGCGCAAGCCCGCCCCCAGCTTGCCATAGAGCAGCGGACCGCCCTCGGCGGCCAGCACGACGCCGCCGGCCGCGCGAAGCACCGCGTCGCCCGCGGCGGTGTCCCACTCCATCGTCGGGGCGAAACGCGGATAGACGTCGCCCTCTCCCTCGGCGATGACGCAGAACTTCAGCGAGGACCCCGCCGTACGGCGCTCGCGGACGGGCAGACGCGCGAGGAACGCTTCGGTGGCCGGATCGCCGTGCGAACGACTCGTCAAGGCGACGAGCGATTCGGGCGCGCTGCGCACGCGCAAGGGCCGCCATACCGCCGCCTCCGGCAGGTCGGCGCCGACCGGAGCGGCGCAGGCGAAGGCGGCCTCGCCGCCGAACCACAGGCGTTCGAGCGCGGGCGCGTAGACCGCGCCGGCGATCGGCGCGCCCTCGGCGACCAGCGCGACGTTGATGGTGAACTCGCCGTTGCGGGCGACGAATTCCTTGGTTCCGTCGAGCGGGTCGACCAGGATGAAGCGTTCGCCGATCTCGATCGCCTGACCCGCCGCCGTCGCCTCCTCGGCGATGATCGGGATCCGCTTCGCCCGCCGGGCAAGCCGGTCGCGGATAATCGCCTCGGCGCGTTCGTCGGCCGCGGTCACCGGGCTGCCGTCCCGCTTGGCGCGCGGCGCGGCGCGGCGCCGATATTCCTCCATCACCGCCGGCCCGGCCGCCAGCGCGGCCCGCGCCAGAAAGCGGGCGATGGCGTCCCGCGATTCGCGCGCGAGATCGAACGTCGGCGCCGTTTGGCCGGTGTTCATCGGCTGCCCTTCCTTCGCCTCGGCGACTTGCATTGCGCAGTCGCGGGGCGCGGGCGAATCCGATAAAACGCGCGTGCGCCCCCTCGAGCGCGATTCGCCGCGCCCACGGCGGCTAAGACCACAGGAAGAGCCCCATGACAATCGTCGCCCTCGCACCGATCGATCTCGCCGCTCTGCTCTGCTCGCGCGTCTGCCACGACGTGATCGGCCCGGTCGGCGCCATCGTCAACGGCCTGGAAGTCCTCGAAGACGAAAAAGACATGCAAATGCGCGATGTTGCGGTCGAGATGATCAAGAAGAGCGCCGCTTCGGCGTCGGCGCGGCTGCAATTCTGCCGATTGGCGTTCGGCGCCGCCGGCTCGATCGGCGCCGCCGTCGACACCGGCGACGCCGAATCGGTGGCGCGCGGCCTCATCGCCAACGAGCGCACCGCCCTCGCCTGGAACCCGACCCGCCAACTCGTGGGCAAGAAGAAAGTCAAATTGCTGCTCAACCTCGCCCTCATCGCCGCCTCCGCGATCCCGCGCGGCGGCGTCGTCACGGTCGACTTCGCCGGCCAGGACGAAACGCTCGCCATCCGCATCGAGGCCAAAGGGCCGAACGCGCGGCTCGCGCACGGCGTCGCCGAGCTGATCGCCGGGCGACCGGAGAGCGGCGAGGTCGACGCGCACACGATCCAGCCGTTTTTCACCGGGCTGGTCGCGCGCGATTGCGGCATGGAGGTCGCCGTCCTCGCCGAGGCGGAGACGGTGACGCTCGAAGCTCGGCCGGCGAATGGCGGTTGAGCGGCGTATCAGTTAAGCATCGCGGAGATTGAAGATGGTCGAAGCCGACTCGTCCGACAATGCCGGAGTAAGGATTCCCGGTCCGATCATTTACATCGTCTTTTTTCTGCTTGGGCTCGTCTTCGAGGGCGCGGTCCCTATCCCTGCTTTGCTGCCGAACGTCGTCGCGTGGCTGATCGGCTGGATGATCTGCGTCGCTTCGCTTTTCTTCGTCGTGCCGGCGATGCGGTCGTTTCGCGCCGTCCGCACCTCGATGATTCCTTTCCGGCCCGCCTCTTCGCTGGTGACCCATGGCGTATACGGCAGAACCCGCAACCCCATGTATCTCTCCCTTCTTCTCCTTTACGCAGGCCTGAGCGTATTCTTCAACCTCTGGTGGCCGATCGTGCTCGCCCCGGCGCTCGTCGTCGTCATGGATCGAATGGTCATCGCCCGAGAAGAAGCCTACCTCCTGCGCCGATTCGGGGAAGAGTATCGCCGATACCGCGAGCGTGTGCGCCGTTGGCTTTAGAACGGGCCGCGCGGGTTCGGACCGAGGCGGCGCGGCGGCCGGCGGCGGTTTCAAGGCTTCTTAACGAGCGCGAGCGATGATGGGGCGCGCGACGGCGTCGGATCGGGTCCGCCGAGCCGGGGAATTCCGCCTCCCGCAAGGCGATCGCGATCCAAACGGCGAGCGCGGCGCGCGCTCGCCGACTAAGAGGAAGAGCGAAATGAAACAGGTGCTGGTGGTCGACGATTCGCCGGTGATCCGGAAGATCGCGCGCCGCATTCTCGAGGGCATGGGCCTGAGCGCGTCGGAGGCCGCCGATGGCCGACAGGCGTTGGCGGCTTGTTCCTTCTTCATGCCCGACGCCGTTCTCGTCGACGCCGCGATGCCGGTGCTTGACGGCTACGAATTCCTCAAGGAGCTTCGCGCCATGCCGGGCGGCGACAAACCGAAAGTCGTGTTCTGCACCAGCGAATACGACGTCGCGCAGATCGCCCGCGCGATGCACGCCGGCGCCGACGATTTTCTGATGAAGCCGTTCGATCGCGAACACGTTCAGGCGAAGTTCGAAAGCCTCGGCGTCGGCTGATCCCTATCCCGCGGGGCGCGATCGCCGGCGTGCGAAGCCGGCTTATTCCGAAATCGGCGTCTCGTCGGCGGCGATCGGCGAGTCGTCGCCATCTTCGTCCGGGCTCGCCGGGCCGTGGAAGCCGTAAGGCGAGCGCAAGCGGCGCCGCCGGCCGCGGCCCGGAAAGCGTCCCTCCGTCGACGGCTCGGCCTCGGGCGCGCCCGATCCGGCCGCTTGGTTGGCCTCGGCGCCGTTTTCGACCGCCGTCTCGGGCTGCGCCTCGCCGAGATCCTGGGATCCGGGGATTCGCGGCGCCGCGGTGATGAACGAAGGCAGCGCCGTGGGCGCCTCCGGCGCGTCGCCGGGCGCCGGCGCGTCGCGCGGAAGCGACGGTTCGCGATAGGGACGGAATTCGCGCGGCCGCCCGTCGCGTCCGGGCTGGCCCTGGCGGTCCTGCCGATCCGGGAACGGACGATCGGGCCGAGGGCCGCGATCCTGATGACGATTGTTCGGGCGGTCCTGGCGGCCTTGATATCCGCCGCGGTCGGCTTGAACCGGGCGGTCGTTCTCGCCCGGCGCCCGCTCGACGTAGGGTTGGCTCGCGTTGGGCGCCATCGGGCCGGGCTGCGCCGGATAAGGCTGCGGCGCGGGCGCGTAGGGCGCCGGCGCGCGCTCCGCAGGCGAAGCGAAACGGTCGGAGAGACCGCCGAGATCCTCTTCGTCTTCGATTTCGTAAGTGTCGCCTTCGCCCGGCGGGCGCCCGCCGCCTTGCGCATGAAGCTGCGCGGCCTGGGCGGCCGCGATCAGGCGAAAATAGTGTTCCGCGTGCTGAAGATAGTTTTCGGCCGCGACAGGATCGCCGCCGGTGTGCGCATCGCGCGCCAACTGCAGGTATTTCTCCGCGACGTGATGAGCGTTGCCGCGAATCTTGACGTCCGGCCCGTTGGATTCGTAAGAACGCGTCAACGGATTGGGGCCGCGCCGATTGTTCGACGGCCGACCGCGCATCCGCTTGTTCTGACCAGGTCTCATCGCATATCCCTTAATTTACCTTGATTTTGAATCGATTCGAACGTCGCCCGCTCGCCGCCCTCGCTCCGCGCGAGGCGAAACGCGCGGCGCGGCGAAACCTGGAACGGCCATTTCAACATCGGCAGATTGGGTTCTCGCAGGATCGCCCTGCCTATCCTCGCCGCGTCCGCGCGCCGATCGCCCCCTTGATCGGCCGCCTGGCGGTCCAAATGAAAATTCGGTTGTTTCGGCTTCTAAGCCCCTCGTCGGCGCGCGACCCGCTGCCGGTCGCGTCCGTCGTTTGGCTCGCTCTGGATACCGTGCGTCGCCGGCGCTGACGGTTCGACGACGAACCTGCAAACGACATTAGCCCGTTTTGGACCCCTAGCCAAGAGGCATGTCGCCCATCGCGTCTTCAGCCGAGGAAACCCGCCCGCCGGCCTCGGCCTAATTCGCCACGCGCGCGCCTACGCCTTCGACCGGCTCGCGGTAGCCCTTGGGCGGGTCGGTCAACCAGTCGCGATCGGGCTCGGGCCCGAGAACGGTCTGCGGCTTCTTCTCCAGCCCGACCCAGGTGAGCGGGTTCCAATTGAGCGTGGGGGCCGGGCCCGTCTGGCACGCGACGCCGGGACTGTTGTTGCACGGCCGCTGGACCGGGGCATGGCCGGGGCCCAGGCCCGCCGTCGCGCTCTCCGTCACGACGGTGTCGCCGGTCACAGACGGATGGATCATCCTCCCACTCGGAGCGATGACACGGACCGGTTTTTCCGCTTCTTCCTTTTCCTTCTTGGCCTTCTCCACGTCGGGGTCGCGGGGCCAGGAAGCGCTTCCCTGCGTCGGCGAACCGACGGGCGGCGGCAGTTCGATCTTGGGCGGCACCACCAACTTGGCGCGGTCCCGGTATTCGATCGTGGCGCTCTTGTCCTCGCTCTTCGCGCCGAAGACCGAATCGAGGCCCAACGTCGACCCGATGCCTACCCACAGCGGCGCTTCGCCGTCGTCGCCGGCGCGCGCCGGCGCCGCGGCGAGGCTCAGCCCCAAAGCGCAGACGGCGGAAATCGCCAGCCCGCGGCGGCGAACTCCTCCAAGCGTCAGCGACGGCATAGCCGAAAATCCCTTATTCATCGTCACGGCTCGCCCCGAGGCGCGGCAGGGCGACGAACCCTGCCCATTCGTACACGCCACAATCGGGCGATTCGATGGCCAACTCCGCGCCGCCAGGGCCGCCGTGGCGGCGAAGATCGCGGCGAACCCGCGTTCTCTAGCATGAAAATCCTAAAGAAGGGACTCCGGCCCATTCAAGACGGCCGCTCGCGGCTCGATCCGGGCGCGCTCGGCCGGCCCGAACCGAATAGGCCGTCGACAATCAGCAACGCCACCCCGACGTTGATCGCGGCGTCGGCGAGGTTGAAGATGAAAAAATGCCGTCCGAACGCGTGCAGGTCGAGGAAATCGGCGACTGCGCCATAGGCCAGGCGGTCATAGCCGTTGCCGAGCGCGCCGCCGATGATCGCGCCGAGGCCGAGGCCGACGAGCGGCGCGCGCGCGCGCCACAGCCAAAGCGCGAGCGCCGCCGTCACGACCAGCGTCAGCGCCAGCAGCAGCCAACGGCCGCCGGCCGAGCTCTCGGCGAACAGGCTGAAGGAAATGCCGCGGTTCCAGCGCAGCGTGAAGTCGAGGAACGGCGTCAGCGCGAACGGCGCGCCGCCGTCGAAGGCGAAATAGCGCGCGACCGCGAATTTCGACGCCTGGTCGAGAGCGAGAGCGCTCAGCGTCGCCAGGCCGCCGAGCGTCCGCGCCCGCATCAAGGCCGCCGCGCCATGGCGAGTTCGCGCAGCGCCGCCGCGTCGCGAGGCGTGACGTCGGGAAACTCGGGGTCGGCCGTCGCGGGGTCGAAATAGCGCCAGGAGCGGGCGCACTTGACGCCCTTGGCGCGCTCCACCACGACGGCGACGCCGGGCGCGTCGGCGAGGCGAAACGCGCTTTCCGGCGCGTTCGCTCGGGCCTCGATCGCGATGTCCGAAGTGATGCAGACCTCGGCGAAGTCGACGCCTTCGAGGGCGGCGAGCAACGCCGGATCGCCGACGGCGACGCGCGGGCTCGCCTCCAGCGAGGAGCCGATGCGCTTGTCGGCGCGCGCGATCTCGATCGCCCCGGTGACGACGGAACGGATGCGGCGGATCGTCTCCCACTTCGCCGCGAGCGCTTCGTCGCGCCATTCCGCGGGAATGCGCGGGAATGGCTCGAGGTGCACCGATCGCGCCGCAGCGCCGCGCGCGGCCCAGGCCTCCTCCGCGGTGAAGACGAGGATCGGCGCCAGCCACAGCGTCACGGCGCAAAAGATATGGTCGATCGCCTCCAGCGCGCCGCGTCGCTTGACGCTCGAGGGCGCCTCGCAATAGAGCGCGTCCTTGCGGATGTCGAAATAGAACGCCGAGAGATCGGCGTTCATGAACGCCGACAGCGCGGCGACGACGCGGGCGTAATCGAAATTGGCGTAGGCGTCGCGCACTTTCCCGTCGAGCTCGGCGAGGCGATGCAGCATCAGCCGCTCCAATTCGCCCATGGCGGCAAATCCGACCGCGTCGCCGGGCGCGTAATGCGCCAGCGTGCCCAGCATCCAGCGGATGGTGTTGCGCAATTTGCGGTAGTTGTCGCCGACGGTCTTGAGGATCTCCGGCCCGATGCGCTGATCGTCGGAATAGTCGACGCTCGCCGCCCACAGCCTGAGGATGTCGGCGCCCGAGGCCTTGATGATGTCCTGCGGGAAGGTCTGGTTTCCCAGCGATTTCGACATCTTGCGGCCCTTCTCGTCGAGCGTGAAGCCGTGCGTCAGCACGACGTCGAAGGGCGCGCGGCCGCGGGTGCCGCAGCTTTCCAACAGCGAGGACTGGAACCAGCCGCGGTGCTGGTCCGAGCCTTCGAGGTACATCACCTCGTCGTCGCCGCCGTCCCGCCGGCGCTTGATCCCGGCCAGGCCGGGGAAATGGACGGGGTCCTCGAGCACGTAGGAATGGGTCGAGCCGGAATCGAACCAGACGTCGAGAATGTCGTCGATCTTCTCGTAATCGGCTGGATCGTATTCAGACGCCAGGAAGCGCCGCGCCGCGCCCTCTTCGTACCACGCGTCGGCGCCTTCGGTTTCAAACGCCGCGGCGATGCGCGCGTTGACGCGATCGTCGATCAAAATTTCGTGGCCGCCCTTTTTGACGAACACCGCGATCGGCACGCCCCAGGCGCGCTGGCGGCTCATCACCCAGTCGGGCTTGGCGCCGACCATGCCGCGGATGCGGTTCTCGCCGGCGGCGGGCACCCAGCGGGTTTCGCCGATCGCGCACAATGCCGTTTCGCGCAGGCTCGCGTCGCGGCCGGCGATCGGCTTGTCCATGGCGATGAACCATTGCGGCGTGTTGCGGAAGATGATCGGCTTCTTCGACCGCCACGAATGGGGATATTGATGCTTGAGCTTGCCGCGCGCGATCAGCGCGCCGGCGGCGATCAGCGCGTCGACGACCGCCTTGTTGGCGTCGCCTTGTTCGCCCTTGTCGGTGAGCACGCGCTTGCCAGTGAAGCCGGGCGCTTCTGCAGTGAAGGCGCCGTTCTCATCGACGGGATGCGGGATGCGCGTGTCGATCCCGCGCTCAGTCAGCAAGCGGGTCGACGCCATCCATAGCTCAAAGTCTTCGCGGCCGTGGCTCGGCGCGGTGTGGACAAAACCTGAGCCGGCGTCGTCGGTGACATGCTCGCCGGCGAGCAGCGGCACGGGAAACGCGTAGCCCGCGCCCCGTAGGGGATGAGCGCAGACTGTTCCTTCCAGCCTCTCCCCGCCAATTTCGCACTTATCGAAGATATAATTGCTAAAGCCGCCGATAGCTTTTCGGAAGTCAGCGTCGAGCGTTGGGTTCGCGGCAATGACAAAACGCACGTCGCCGAATTTCTGACGGAAGCGGAGTTTTTCTTCCTCAATAGCATTCTGATGCTGCGCGCGTTCGCTGAAGCTCATTCCGGCAAGGGTCGCAAGCTCTCGCTCTCCCGGTGTCAAGTCTGATTCGGTGATCGGCAGCGATCGGTGATCGGGAAGCCTTGGAATGAGAACTTGGTATGTGTACTTGCTTGAGAACGCGATCGCACGGTTGCCCGGAATCGTCCATGGCGTCGTTGTCCAAATGACGATCTTTGTGTTCTTCTCCTGAAGCGCGGCAGAGTCGCTCGATACAACCGGAAACGCCACGTACACCGTGTCGCTGACGTGGTCCTCGTACTCGACCTCCGCCTCGGCGAGCGCGGTCTTCTCGACCACGCTCCACATCACCGGTTTCGAGCCGCGGTAGAGCAGGCCGTTGGCGGCGAACTTGAAGATCTCGCGGGCGATCTGCGCTTCGGCGGGATAGCTCATCGTCGAATAGGGATGGTCCCAGTCGCCGACGACGCCGAGCCGCTTGAACTCCTCGCGCTGCACCGATAGCCAATGCTCGGCGGTCGCGCGGCATTCGCGGCGGAAGGCGACCATCGCCTTGGCGTCGGAAAAGTCGGGCTTGGCCTTGCCCTTGCGGCGGTAGTTTTCCTCCTCGACCTTCCATTCGATCGGCAGGCCGTGGCAGTCCCAGCCGGGCACGTAATTGGAGTCTTTGCCCGCCATCTGCTCCGAGCGCACGACCATGTCCTTGAGGATCTTGTTGAGCGCGTGGCCGATGTGAATGTTGCCGTTGGCGTAGGGCGGGCCGTCGTGCAGCACGAATTTCGGCCGCCCCTTGGCGCTCGCGCGCAGCGCCGCGTAAAGCCCCTCGCGCGCCCAGCGGGCGAGAATCTCCGGCTCCTTTTGCGGCAGCCCGGCGCGCATGGGAAAATCGGTCTTGGGCAGAAAGAGGGTCTGCGAATAGTCGGGAGCCTGGGCGAGCGCGTCGGTCATGAGCAATGTGCCGGAAACAGGAATCGCCGGGTCTTTAAAGCGCCCGGCGGCGATCCGATTAGAGGATTTGACGCGAATCGCCAAATGGCCGGGCGGCGAGAGCGGTCCGCGCGCGCTCGATGTCACGCGCCATTTCCGCCTTCAACGCGTCGAGCGAGCCGAATTTTCGCTCTTCGCGGATGCGCGCGACGAACTCCACCTCGATTTCCTGGCCGTAGAGGTCGCCGTCGAAATCGAACAAATGGGTCTCCAGCAGCGGCGCGCCGGCATTGACGGTCGGACGCACGCCGAAACTAGCGACGCCGTCATATGTGCGTCCCGCGACGCGCGCGCGCACGGCATAGACGCCGAAGGCGAGGCGATTGGTCGCCTCGAGCGCGATGTTGGCGGTGGGGACGCCGAGCGCGCGGCCCAGCTTCCGCCCCGGCGCGACGACGCCGGCGACCGCGTAGTCGCGCCCGAGGCCGCGCGCGGCGGCCTCGACGTCGCCGTGCTCGAGCGCGCGGCGAATCGCCGAGGACGAAACGGCCTCGGCGCGACCGTCTTCGCGGGTCTCGACCTTGTCGACGATCTCGACCGGAAACCCCAAGCGCGCCCCCTCCCGGGCGAGGAAATCGGGCGAGCCCGAACGCGCCTTGCCGAAATGAAAGTCCCAGCCGACGACCGCTCCGCCGATCGCGAGACGCTCGACCAGAACCTGCTCGACGAATTCCTGCGCCGTCAATCCGGCCAGAGCCGCGTCGAACGAAAGCACCACGGCGCCGTCGAGCCCGAGGGATTGCAGAGCGCGCGCCTTGACCGCGAACGGCGTCAGCCGGAAGATCACCGGGCGGCCGGCGAAATAGTCGGCCGGGTGCGGCTCGAACGTCAGCACGGCGCTCGGCGCGCCGCGCGCCGCGGCGAGCGCGTTGGCGCGCGCGAGCACCGCGGCGTGGCCGCGGTGGACGCCGTCGAAATTGCCGATCGCATAGACCGCGCGTTCGAGCCCGCGCGGCGGACGCGTCGGGTCGATCGCCAGCGCGAAGGCGGAATGGCGCCGAGCCGGTGTCAACAGCCGGTCCGCGCCCGAATCGAGACCGCGCGGCGAACCGACCCGATCTCGCTCGGAGTCCTTTGAAGTAGCAGGATTTTCATCGCAAGCCGGCATGCCCTCTCGTCGACGACGCGCGTTCGCGGCGCGGAAACTGCCTTGACGCCGCGCGAGGGTCAAGGCGCTGTCCCGGCTCATGACATACGAGAATCACAGACGGATGCCGATTCTTCCATTGTTTGCTTGGCGGAGCGGAGCGCGACAGGAATTCGAAGTCAAGGATGCGCAGAGCGCACCGCCTTCGGCGGCGGCCCTTCGGGCCGTCCTTGAGTTCGAATTCCTGTCGCGCAGAATCGCCTTCAAGCAACCAATGAATAGCTGGCGCTGAGGCCAGCGCCGGTCTCGTCTGCGTCTGCGCCAGGACAGGCGCGGCGACGCGGCAGCGCACAATCGCGCCGTCACGGCGCCAGCTCCCGCATGGCGGCGACCGGCCGCAGCTTCTCGCGTCGGAACAGGCTTTGCAGCTTTTCCTCCGCCGCGGCGGCGCCCGAGCCGTGCAGGGCGTCGCGATGAATGCCGGCGGCGACGAACAGCGCGTCGAGCCCTTGGCCCGCCGCGCCGGCGATGTCGGTGCGCATCGCGTCGCCGATCGCCAGAACGCGCGAGCGCTCCAGCGGCGCCTGGCGCGCCGCCGCCGCCGCTGCCAGCGCCGCCTGGTAGATCGGCGCGTGCGGCTTGCCCGCGTAGATCGTCTCGCCGCCGAGCGCCTCGTAGGCCTGCGCCAACGCGCCGGCGCAGTAGATCAGCTCGGCGCCGCGATGAACGACCAGATCCGGATTGGCGCAGATCAGCGTCAGCCGCCGCGCCGCCATCGCCCTCAGACGTTCGGCGTAGTCGTCGGGCGTCTCGACCCGGTCGTCGAACAGGCCGGTGCACAGGACGTAGCTCGCCTCATCGAGCCCGACCAGGACCGGCCGCGCGCCGGCCTGAACCGCCGCCTCGATCAGCGCGAGATCGCGCTTCGGCCCGATGTGATGCACGGGCGCCGCGCCGCGTTCGGCGATCAGGCCGATCGTCACGTCGCCCGAAGTCACGATCGCGTCGAAGACGTCGGGCGAGACGCCGAGGCGGATGACTTGTTCGCGTATCGGCGGGTTCGGCCGCGGCGCGTTGGAGATCAGCACCACCGCGCCGCCGCGGCGGCGGAACGCGGCCAGCGCCTCGCAGGCCGGCGGAAAAGCCTGCCGGCCGTTGTGCAGCACGCCCCAGATGTCGCAGAGGACCGCGTCGTAGCGATCGGCGATGGCGCTCAACCCGTCGATCAGCGGGACGCGCGCGGCGGGGGGAAGGGTCGTCATGGGCGCAGGGGCTAGGTTTCCGGCGCCGGCGTGTCAAGCGCCGCGCCGGCGCCTGGACTTGACGGCGCGGAGCCAATGTGGCCGCTGGCGGACGTTAGACGCGTCCAGGCCGCAGCCCCAAGGGGGGAAGGCGGATCGCCGCCCTTCCGCGCGCCGCTGGCGCGAGCGAAAATGGGCGGCGCGAGAAGCGATGAAGGGTTCGCCGATGGCGTTCGATGTCGACCTTTTTGTCATTGGCGCCGGATCGGGCGGGGTCCGCGCGGCGCGAGTCGCCGCCGGACACGGCGCGAAAGTCGCCGTCGCCGAGGAATTCCGCGTCGGCGGAACGTGCGTCATCCGCGGCTGCGTGCCCAAGAAGCTGCTGGTCTACGCCAGCCGCTTCGCCGACGATTTCGCCGACGCCGAAGGATTCGGCTGGAGCGTCGCTGGCGCGCGCTTCGATTGGCCGACGCTGGTCGCCGCCAAGGAGCGCGAGGTCTCGCGCCTCTCCGCGGCCTATCGCGCCGGCCTCGCGGGCGCGGGCGTCGAACTGATCGAGCAGCGCGCCGAACTGATCGACGCCCACCGGGTTCGGCTCGCCGGCGGACGAACGACGAGCGCGCGACATATTCTGATCGCGACCGGCGCGAGGCCGGCGCCGCCGAGCTCGATCGCCGGCCTCGAACACGCCATTTTCTCCAATGAGGTCTTCGATCTCGCGGCCTTTCCGCGCCGGCTGCTCGTCGTCGGCGGCGGCTACATCGCCGTCGAGTTCGCCTCTTTGTTCGCCCGGCTCGGCGCCGAGGTCGTCGAAGTCATGCGCGCCGGCAACGTGCTCAGGGGCTTCGACGAGGACATGCGCGAAGGCCTGCGCGAGGAACTGACGCGCGCCGGCGTGGAGCTGCGGTTCGGCTGCCTGCCGACGGGGATCGAAAAGCGCGGCGCCGGCCTCGTCGTCACGCTCTCCGACGGCGATCGGCTCGAAGCCGATCGGGTTCTCGTGGCGACCGGACGCAAGCCGAACACCGGGGGTCTGGGGCTCGAAAGGGCGGGCGTCGCCCTCGACGCGGCGGGAGCGGTCGTCGTCGATCGCCATTCGACCTCCAACGTCCCCTCGATCCACGCGGTCGGCGACGTGACCAACCGCGTGAATTTGACGCCGGTCGCGATCCGCGACGGCCATGCGCTCGCCAATCGGCTGTTCGGCGGGGCCGAAGGCGCCGTCGATCACGACCTCGTCGCCCACGCGGTGTTCGCCACCCCGGAGATCGGCGCGGTCGGGCTCACCGAGGCCGAGGCGGCCGAGCGTTTCGCGGGCGTCGACATCTACAAGACCAATTTCCAGCCGATGAAGGCGACCCTTTCGGGCAGCGGCGAGCGCGCGATCATGAAACTGGTCGTCGACGCGGCGACCGACCGGGTCGTGGGCGCGCACATTCTCGGCGCCGCGGCGAGCGAGACGATCCAGGCGCTCGCCGTCGCGATCAAGATGGGCGCGAAGAAGTCGGATCTCGACGCGACGATGGCGGTCCATCCGACCGCCGCCGAGGAGCTGGTGACGATGCGCGCGCGCGCCGCCCGGATCGAGCGCGGGGCGCGGAGGATTGAATGAGGGCTCATCGGCGCGTGCGGCTTTATCTCGGCATGCGCCCGAGATAGCGTGGCCGCGCGTTTCCGCTTGGGCGCGGCCGAGGCGGCGCACTTTTTGGGAGGGGGACATGTTCAAGGAATTCAGGGACTTCGCCATGCGGGGCAACGTCATCGACCTCGCGGTGGCGGTGGTCGTCGGCGCGGCGTTCAACAAGATCGTCGGTTCGCTAGTCGACGGGATCGTCATGCCGATCATCGGCATTTTCGGCAAGGCGGATTTCTCCAACTATTTTCTCCCCCTTTCCAGCGCCGTGACCGCGACCAACCTCGTCGACGCGCGCAAGCAGGGCGGCGTGCTCGCCTACGGCGACTTCGTCACCAGCGTCATCCAGTTCCTCATCGTCGCCGCGGCGCTGTTCGTCGTCGTCAAGGCGATCAACACGATGAAGCGGCCGGCGGCCGACGCGCCCGCCGTACCGCCGCCGCCGAGCGCGGAAGTCGCGTTGCTGACCGAGATTCGCGACGCCTTGGTCAAGCGCTGAAGCGCCAACGGGCGCGGCGATGTCCCCGTCGCGCCGCGGCAGGCCGAAGTTTTGTCGGGTGCGCCTCTTGCGGGCGCGTTCCAGCGCGTTCATGAAGCGGCGATGGGCCTCCCGTGTTCCTCGATCGCGCCGCCGGCGCCCGACCGGCTCGGCGAAATTCAGCCGGTCATGCGCGCCGCGCCGCCAAGACGCGCGCTGGCTGACGAAGCGGCGTGGCGATGAACGCTAAGCCCGCGGCGGAATCGGCGCCTCGGCGCGCGTTCGAGCAAGCGTGCGTCTTGGCGGCGGCGCTGGCGGGCGGCGGCGCGCTCGCCTTCGCCGGCGTTCCCGCCGGCTGGCTCTCGGGCGCCATGATCGGCGTCGCGGCGCTCGCCGCGATCGGGCGCGCCGCGCCGCTGGCC
>JBEKBD010000057.1:0-25651 GCA_050015575.1 Roseiarcus sp.
GCGTTGCGTAAGGACGCCGCCGAGCCCTTGCCGACGTCGCCGAAGCCGGCGACCATCGCCACCTTGCCCGCCATCATCACGTCGGTGCCGCGGCGGATGCCGTCGACCAGCGATTCGCGGCAGCCGTAGAGGTTGTCGAACTTCGACTTGGTGACGCTGTCGTTGACGTTGATCGCCGGCCACAGCAGCCGGCCCTCTTTCGCCATCGCATAGAGGCGATGCACGCCGGTCGTCGTCTCCTCGGTGACGCCGCGAATCGAAGCGGCGTTCCGGGCGTACCAGCCGGGCTTGGTCGCGAGCCGCTGCTTGATCGCCGCGAACAGCACCTCTTCTTCTTCGTTGCCCGGCTTGTCGAGGAACGCCTTGTCGCCCTTCTCGGCGCGTAGGCCGAGGTGGATCAGCAGCGTCGCGTCGCCGCCGTCGTCGAGGATCATGTTCGGGCAGCCGCCATCGGCCCATTCGAAGATGCGGTGGGTGTAGTCCCAATAGTCCTTCAGGGTCTCGCCCTTGATCGCGAACACCGGCGTGCCGCCCGCCGCGATCGCCGCGGCGGCGTGGTCCTGGGTCGAATAGATGTTGCACGAGGCCCAGCGCACCTCGGCGCCGAGGGACTTCAGCGTCTCGATCAGCACCGCGGTCTGGATCGTCATGTGCAGCGAGCCGGCGATGCGCGCGCCCTTGAGCGGCTGGGCGGCGGCGAATTCGGCGCGCGTCGCCATCAGGCCGGGCATTTCGGTCTCGGCGATGGCGATTTCCTTGCGCCCGTAGGCGGCAAGCCCGAGATCGGCGACGGCGTAATCGGGGGAAGGCGCGCTCATGGAAAAAGCCTCGGCGGTTGGGTTGCGCGTGCCTTAGCAAACCCGCGGAAAGCGCGCAATAAAGATATAAGCAAATGTTTATATGGCCGCCTCGGGCGGCGGCGCGGGCGTTCTCCGGCACGCCCGGCGACGCTTGACGGCGCTCGCGCCGCTGGCGAGAAGGGGCGCCCCGCCACGCCAGCGAGCCCCGGCCGACGACCGCCGCCGACCCGTCGCCGACCCTTTCCTGCGACGATTTCCTCAAAGTCGACATCCGCCTGGGCGCGATCCTTTCCGCGGCGCCGTTCCCGCAGGCGCGCAAGCCCGCCTACCGGCTCGTCATCGACTTCGGCCCGGCGATCGGGGCGAAGAAATCCTCGGCCGAGATCGCCCGCCATTGCCGGCCCGAGCTGCTCGTCGGCCGTCGGGTCGCGGCGATGGTCAATTTTCCGCCCCGCCGGATCGGGCCGTTCCTATCCGAGGCGCTGACGCCCGGCTTTCCCGACGCGGACCGCGAGGTCGCGCCGATCGGCCCCGACCGGCCGGCGCCCGACGGCGGACGGCTGTTCTGAACCAGCGGGCGCCGGCGGCGCGACAAAATCCCTCGCGCGCGCGGCCCCCCGCTTGACGCCTCGGCCCGCCGTTCCTACCTACGCTGCTCCCGTCCCTTTTCGCCGCTCTCCATCGCCAGAGGAAGCCATGTCCGCCACCGCCAAGGTCACCGACGCCAATTTCGACGCCGACGTCATCAAATCGAGCGAGCCGGTCGTGGTCGATTTCTGGGCCGAATGGTGCGGTCCGTGCCGGATGATCGGGCCCGCCCTCGAAGAGATCGCCGCGGAGATGCAGGGCAAGGTGAAGATCGCCAAGTTCAACGTCGACGAGAATCCGAAGATCGCCGCTGAACTGGGCATCCGCTCGATCCCGACCCTGATGGTGTTCAAGGACGGCAAGCGCGTCGCGACCAAGACGGGCGCCGGGCCGAAGAGCGAATTGGCCCGCTGGATCAGCGCCTCGGTGTGACGACCGCTTGACGCTCAGGTGGGAATGCGCAGGCTGGCGCGCAGGCCGCCGAGCGGGCTCGTCGCCAGCACGATGTCGCCGCCGTGCGAGCGCGCGATGTCGCGCGCCACCGCGAGCCCCAGCCCCGAACCGCCCTGGTCCTGGTTGCGCGCTTCGTCGAGGCGGTAAAACGGCCGAAACACGTCCTCGCGGTGCTCCGGTGCGATGCCCGGTCCGTCGTCGTCGACGTGAAAAGTGACGAAGCGCGGCTCGCGCGCCGCGCGCACGACGATCGTGCGGCCGTGGCGTTGCGCGTTGGCGACGAGATTGCCGAGGCAGCGCTTGAGCGCCAGCGGCCTGACCTTGACGGTGAGGTCGCCCTTCGCCTCGACGCCGACGCGCGCGCCGTGACGCTCGGCGTCGGAGCGAAGATCGTCGAGCATGTCGCGCAAGTCGGTCGCCTGCGTCGCTTCGCCGGCGTCGCCGCGCGCGAAGGCGAGATAGGCCTCCAGCATGCGCCGCATCTCGTCGACGTCTTTCTGCAACGGTTCGACTTCCGCCGACTCGTCGATCACCGCGAGCGACAGCTTGAAGCGCGTCAGGATCGTGCGCAAGTCGTGGCTGACGCCGTTCAGCATCGCCGTGCGCTGATCGGTGGCGCGCTCGATGCGCCGCTTCATTTCGATGAAGGCGTAGCCGGCTTGGCGAACTTCGCGCGCGCCGCGCGGGTGGAAATCGACGTCGCGCCCCTTGCCGAAATCCTCCGCCGCCTCGGCCAGCCGCAGTATGGGACGGATCTGGTTGCGCAAAAAGAGAATGGCGACCGCAACCAGCACGATCGAGGCGCCGAGCATCCACAGAATGAAGATATGGACGTTGCCTTCGTCGGCCAGCGACCGGCGCGTCACCATGCGCAGGACACGGTCGCCGAATTGCACGCGAATCTCCAACAACCCGGAACGGCCGACGGCGTCGACCCAGAAGGGCAGGCGCACTTGCGCGGAAAGCTCCTCGGGCAGGGCGCGGGTGAGCGGATCGAGCGAGGCGAAGAAGGTCTTGGGCAGGTGCGGCGGCAGCGGGCCGGGGGGCATCGCCTCGATGTCGATGTGGAATCGCTCGGCGGCGATCAGCCGCAGCCGTCGGTCGTCTCCGCCCGGCGGGATCGCGGAATAGAGATCGACGATGGCGCCGACGTCGCGCGCGACCGCCGCCGACAGGCGATGCGTGACCAGCTCCCAATGCCGCTGCATGAAGACATAGGCGACCGCGGTCTGCAGAAGCACCATCGGCACGATGACGATGAGCAAAGAGCGCGCATAGAGCCCCTTGGGCAGCAGGTCGGCGAGGCCCCGCGCCCCCCGTCGCCAGATTTCGCGAACCCGAGCGAGCGAGCGCAGCGCCGGCTTCAGCCCCATCGCGCTCATCGCTCGGCGACCAGGCGATAGCCGGAGCCGCGCGCCGTCTGCAAGAACACCGGATTGGCCGGATCGACTTCGATCTTGCGCCTGAGGCGGTTGATCTGCACGTCGACCGTGCGCTCCTGGGCGGCCGCGCCCGATCCCGCCAGCGCCTCGCGCGAAACGCTCGCGCCGGCATGGGCGCAAAGCAGGCGCAAAATCTCGCGCTCGCGCTCGGTGAGGCGAACGACATGTCCGCCGTCGCGCAATTCCCCGCGCTCCAGCGAGAAGGCGAAGGGCCCGAAGCGGACCACCTCGCCCTCGGCTTTGGTCCCCAGCGCTCGGGTTCGCTTGAGCACCGAACCGATGCGCAACAGCAGTTCGCGCGGCTCGAAGGGTTTGGCGAGATAGTCGTCGACGCCGATCTCGAGGCCGCGAACGCGATCGCCGACCTCGGAGCGCGCGGTGAGCATGACGATCGGCACCTCGGAGCGCCGGCGCAGGCTCGCAGCGAAGGTGAAGCCGTCCTCGCCGGGCATCATCACGTCGAGCACGATGACGTCGAAGGCCAGGCTTTCCAGGAACCCCCGCGCCTCGCCGGCGGAGGCCGCGACGGTCACCCGATGGCCGTGCTTGCTCAGGTAAACGGACAGCAGGTCGCGCAAACGCCGGTCGTCGTCGACCACCAGCACATGGGCGGCGTCGTCCTGCGGCGCCGGATTCGTTTCGCTCACGCGTCCCTCCGGCGGGCGACCCCGATCCATTCGATGACGCGCTCCCGCTCGCCGGCGTTGATCATCTCGATCAGGAAGGCGATCGCCTGTTCTCTGGCGCCCGGGCCGAGCCGCTCCATGGCGCCGGCGAAGCGGCGGGTCTGCACTTGCGCGAGTTGGCCGGCCAGCCTCGCCCCCTCCTCGGTCGCGTAGAGCTGACGGTGGCGTCGATCGCGGGCGCCGGCGCGCGCGTCGATGAAGTTCTTGGCGACCAATTCCTTGAGCACCCGGTTCAGGCTCTGCTTGGTGATTTTGAGGATGTCGAGCAACGCCGCGATGGTCAAGCCGGGATGCCGGCTGACGAAATGCAGGACGCGGTGATGGGCGCGGCCGAAGCCGTAGGTCTCCAGCAGCCGGTCGGCGTCGCCGACAAAATCGCGATAGGCGAAGAAAAACAGCTCGATGAGATCATACATCGGCGCGCCGGCGCGCCCGGGCGCGGAGCGCCCGTTCGCCTGGGCGCCGGTGCGCGGCGACTCGGCCATTAGGTCAGCAATGTTGACATAATGCAGCGCCCCTGCTAGAGACCGGCGACGCGAAATTCGCTGGGCAATTTAGTCCGGGCGCGGATAAAATCAAAACCGCTTATTCGTCATCCAAGGAGAACGTCATGGCCGGGCCGACATTCGACGATCGAGACGGATGGATTTGGTTCGACGGCCGCATGACGCCGTGGCGCGACGCCAAGATTCACGTGCTCACCCACGCCTTGCATTACGGCAGCGCGGTGTTCGAGGGCGAGCGCGCCTATAGCGGCGCGATCTTCAAATCCACCCAGCATTCCGAGCGCTTGAAGGAATCGGCGCGCGTCCTCGACTTCGAGATCCCGTGGAGCGCGGCGGAGATCGACGCGGCCAAGGCGCTGGTGCTCGCCAAGAACGGTTTCGTCGACGCCTATCTCCGGCCGGTCGCCTGGCGCGGCTCGGAAATGATGGGCGTCTCGGCCCAGCACAACACCATCCATCTCGCCATCGCGTCCTGGCAATGGCCGAGCTACTTCGACCCGGCGCAGCGCATGAAAGGCATCCGCCTCGAGATCGCCGACTACCGCCGGCCCGATCCGGCGACCGCCCCCTCGCGCTCCAAAGCCGCCGGCCTCTACATGATCTGCACCATCTCCAAGCATCGCGCCGAGCGGCGCGGCTACGCCGACGCCCTCATGCTCGATTGGCAGGGCCGCGTCGCCGAGTGCACCGGCGCCAACATTTTCTTCGTCAAGGACGGCGTCATCCACACGCCGACCGCCGATTGTTTCCTCGACGGCCTGACGCGACAGACGGTGATCGAACTCGCCCGCCGGCGCGGCGTCGAGGTGGCGGTGCGCCGGATTCTGCCCGACGAGCTGCCGACCTTCAGCGAATGCTTCATCACCGGATCGGCGGCCGAGGTGACGCCGGTCAGCGAGATCGGCCCGCACAAATTCACCCCCGCGGCGCTGACCGCGGCGCTGATCGACGATTACAGCGCCGAGGTCCAGCCCAAGTCGAAGGCGGCCTGAGCGAACGCTCAGCCCGCCGGGCCGACGAAACTGTCGAGCACCATCTTGCGGCCGGCGCGGTCGAAGTCGACCGTGAGCTTGGGGCCGTCGACGGCGACGACGCTGCCGGCGCCGAATTTGACATGGAACACCCGAGCGCCCGCGGCGAAGGCGGACGGCGCGTCGGCCCGCGACGCGGCATGGCCTTCGAGGAAACGCGTCGGCGCCGGAGAGCCCGCGTCCCGCCGCGCGGCGCTTTCCTGGGCGCGCCGCCAGCCCGGCGTGTCGTAGCGCGACGCAAACGCCGGCTCGCGCTCGAACCGTCCGACGCCGTAGCCGCCGTGCGCCGCGCCCGAAGCCTCGACCACGTCGACATGATCCTCCGGCAGTTCGTCGATGAAGCGCGAGGGAAGCGAACTCTGCCACAGCCCGCGCACGCGCCGATTGGCGGCGAAATAGATTTTCACGTTTCGGCGCGCGCGGGTGATGCCGACGTAGGCGAGCCGGCGCTCCTCCTCGAGCCCGGCGCGTCCGTTCTCGTCGAGCGCGCGCTGGTGGGGAAACAGCCCCTCCTCCCAACCGGGCAGGAACACCATGTCGAATTCGAGGCCCTTGGCGGCGTGCAGGGTCATGATCGAAACGCGCTCGCCGCCTTCGCCGCCCTCGACCTCCATCACCAGCGACACGTGTTCCAGAAACGCCGCCAGCGTCGGAAAATCGCCCATCGAGCGCACCAATTCCTTCAGGTTCTCCAACCGCCCCGTGGCGTCGGCGGTGCGCTCGGCCTTCCACATGTCGATCAGGCCGCTCTCCTCGAGGATCGTCTGGGCCAGTTCTTCGTGCGGCGCGACGCCGACCTGCGCCGACCAGCGCCCGAAAGCGCCGAGAAGATCGCGCAGGATCTGGCGCGGCCGCGTCTTGAGCTCCTCGCTTTCGACCAGCACGGCCGCCGCGCGCATCAGCGGGACGCCGGCGCGGCGACGATAGGCGTGCAGCACGTTCAGCGTCGCTTCGCCTAGGCCCCGCCGCGGCAGATTGTAGATGCGCTCGAAGGCCAGATCGTCGTCGGGCTGGGCGACGCATCTGAGATAGGCCAGCGCGTCGCGGATTTCCGCCCGCTCGTAGAATCGCGGGCCGCCGATCACCTGGTAGGGCAGGCCGAGCGCGATGAACCGCTCCTCGAACTCGCGCATTTGGAACGATGCGCGCACCAGAATCGCGATTTCGTCGAGCGAGACGCCGGCGCTCTGCGCCGCTTCGATCTCCTCGCCGACGACGCGCGCCTCCTCCTCGCTGTCCCACAAGCCGCCGACCGTCGGCTTGTCGCCGAGTTCGGCGCTGGTGTAGAGCGTCTTGCCCAACCGGTTGGCGTTGTGGGCGATCAGCCCGGCCGCGACCGCGAGGATATGGCCGCCCGAGCGGTAATTGCGCTCCAGACGGATGACGGTCGCGCCGGGAAAATCGCGTTCGAAGCGAAGGATGTTGTCGACGTCGGCGCCGCGCCAGCCGTAGATCGACTGGTCATCGTCGCCGACGCAGCACAGGTTGCGGCGCGCCTGCGCGAGCAGCCGCAGCCAGAGATACTGCACGACGTTGGTGTCCTGATATTCGTCGACCAGAATGTAGCGCCAGCGACGCTGATACTGCGCCAGAATCTCCGCGCGCTCGCGAAAGAGGCGCAAGGATTCGAGCAGCAGGTCGCCGAAATCGACGGCGTTGAGCCCCTTCAGGCGCTGCTGATAGGCGCTGTAGAGCGCCCCGCCGCGACCGCCCGCGAAGGCGTTCGCCTCGCCTGGCGGAACATGGGCGGGATCGACGCCGCGATTCTTCCACGCGTCGATCTGGCTCGCCAAGGCCCGCGCCGGCCACCGCTTGTCGTCGACGTTCTCCGCCTGCAGAATCTGCTTGACGAGGCGGATTTGGTCGTCGGCGTCGAGAATGGTGAAATTCGGCTTGAGGCCCACCAGCTCGGCGTGACGACGCAGGACCTTGGCGCCGATCGAATGAAACGTGCCCATCCAGGGCATGCCTTCGACCACGCCCGTCAGGGCGCCGACGCGTTCGCGCATCTCGCGCGCCGCCTTGTTGGTGAAGGTGACCGCCAGAATTTCGTTCGGCCTGGCGCGGCCGGTCGCGATGAGATGGGCGACGCGCGTGGTCAGAACCCGCGTCTTGCCGACGCCGGCCCCGGCGAGCACCAGCACCGGCCCTGCGGCGCGCGCCGAAAGGCTTCGCTCCGCAGCGGCTTCGGCCGCTTCGGGAACGGTCGGATCGACGCGGGTCGACGATGATGGGGAAGTCTGGCGGCGCATGACGAATCATGCGTCGGCGCGCCGTGTCGCGCAATGGAAATCGACGAAATCCGGCGCGCGGCCGATCAATTCCAATGGTTGATCTGAATGGCTGCCGGCGTGAGGATGGCGGCGAACAAGCCCGGCAGAAAGAACAGGATCATCGGCACCGTCAGGGTCGGCGGCAGCGCGGCCGCTTTCTTTTCGGCGGCGTTCATCCGCTGATCGCGGCTCTCCTGGCTGAGCACCCTGAGCCCCGTGCCGAGCGGCGTGCCGTAGCGCTCGGACTGGATCAAGACGGTGCTCAGCGAACGAATCGATTCGAGCCCGGTGCGGACGCTGAAGTTCTCGAACGCGACGCCCCGATCCGGAAGATAGGACATTTCGGCCGCCAGCAGGGTCAGCTCCTCGGCCATGTCGATGCTTTCCACGCCGATTTCCGCACTCACCTTGCGCACCGCGTTTTCAATCGACATTCCCGATTCGGCGCAGATCAACATCAGATCGAGCGCGTTCGGATAGGCGCGCTCCAGCGACTTCTGCCGCTTGACGGTCGCGTTGCGCAGATAGAGTTCCGGCGCTTTGACGCCCAGATACATCGCAAACATGACGCAGCCGATTCGAATCATCAGCGGCTGATCCCATCGGGCGATCACGAAGACGTAGACGATCGCCAACACGGCGAATGCGATCGGCGAAAACAGCCGAAAGGTGACGAAGGCGTATTCGGCGCCGGCGCCGCGGAACCCGGCCTTGGCCAGCGTCTCCGTGGCCTTCTCCGTGCTCAGCCAACTCGTCAGGTTGAGCGCGTCGACGAGACTCTTCAACGTCGCGCTCGGCTTGGCGCGGAGCGGCGTCTTGCTTTGCTTCGCCGTCAGCTTCTCGCGCTCGCGCTGGCGGATGCGGTCGCGCTCGGAGCCGACCGTCTTGATTCGGCGGGAAAGACTGTCGGTCTGCAGCAACGGCACGATCACCGTCAAGGCGGTCGCCGCGCAGCCGAGCGCGGCGAGCAGGAAAGCGAGGAAGCGCGGATCGCCCAGGTTCTTGAGAACAGTGTCCAACATCGCGCTCGTCCTGTCAGAAATCGAAGCTGATCATCTTCTTCATCATCGCGACGCCGATGCTCATCCAGAAGATGGCGATCGCCGCCACGATCCGGCCGTGCTGGGTCGTCCACAGCAGGCTGATGTATCCGGGCGACGATAGATAGAGCACGCCGGTGACGACGAAGGGAACGCCGCCGATGATCGCCGAGGAAGCCTTCGCTTCCATCGCCATCGCGCTGATTTTTCCCTTCATTTTCTTTCTTTCGCGCAAGGTTCGCGACAAGTTGCCGATCGCCTCGGAGAGGTTGCCGCCGGCCTTGGACTGAATGCCGATGACGATCGCAAAGAAGTTCGTCTCGCTGACCGGCACGCGGCGAGCCATTTTCTCGACCGCCTCCGGCAACGGCAGGCCGAGAGTCTGGGCCTCGACGATCTTGCGAAATTCCGAGCGCACCGGCTCGGGCGTTTCGTTGGCGATGATGCGCAGGCTGTCGGCGAGCGGCAGGCCCGCCTTGACGCTGCGCACCAGGATGTCCAGCGCATTGGGAAATATGGCGATGAACTTGTTGATTCGGCGCGCGCGGAGCCGAGCGAGGACGAGATTGGGAAGCCCGATGGCGGCGATCGCCGCCACCAGCAACCCCAGCGCCGGGCTCTCCGACTTGAAGAAGGTCAAGCCGCCGAGCGCGACGGCGATGGCCGCGAACGCGATCATGAATTGTCGCTTGGACATTTGCAGCCCGGCTTGCTCGATGCGCGTCTGCAGATTGGGGCGGGCGCGCTTCGATTTCTTTTCCATGTCCTTGAGGGTCGCCGAGAGCTGCTTCTTCTTCGCCGCCTTGTCGATCGCGCCGGAGTCGGTCTTCGCCTCGCCCCTCGTGAGCGCCACGCGCCGCTTGCCGGCCCGCGATTCTCCGCCGACGAACACGAACGCCAGACCCCCGCACGCGACGATCGCGCAGCCCGCCGCCAAAACCAGGTTGTTGACCATCGTCTTGCGCCTTTGCGTGTCGAAGCGTTACGACGCTTCCCGGATTTCCGCCGTGTCGAGCGCCGCCGCGAGCCGCGCCTCCTCGCCGAAATAGTGCGCGCGGTCCCAGAAGCGCGGCCGGCCGATGCCAGTCGAACGATGCCTCCCTTTGAGCTTGCCCTGCGCGTCCTCGCCGAGGAATTCGTAGACGAACAAGTCCTGGGTGGTGATGACGTCGCCCTCCATCCCCATCACTTCGGTGATGTGGGTTATGCGCCGCGATCCGTCGCGCAGACGCGCCGCTTGAATGATCACGTCGACGGACGAGGTGATCATTTCCCGAATGGTGTGCGAAGGCAGGGAATAACCGCCCATCGTGATCATCGATTCCATGCGGCTGAGGGCTTCGCGCGGCGAATTGGCGTGCAGCGTCCCCATCGAGCCGTCGTGACCGGTGTTCATCGCTTGCAGCAGATCGAACGCTTCCGGTCCGCGCACTTCGCCCACGATGATGCGTTCCGGCCGCATGCGCAGGCAGTTCCTGACCAGGTCGCGCATCGTGACCTCCCCGGCGCCTTCGAGGTTGGGCGGACGCGTCTCCAGACGCACGACGTGCGGTTGCTGCAACTGCAATTCCGCCGCGTCTTCGCAGGTGACGATCCGTTCGTCGGTTTCGATGTAGTGGGTCAGGCAATTGAGCAGCGTCGTCTTGCCCGAGCCGGTGCCGCCGGAGATGATGACGTTGCAGCGGACGCGACCGATGATTTTGAGGATTTCGGCGCCGGCGGGCGAAATCGCGCCGAAGCGCGTGATCTGGTCGAGCGTCAGCTTGTCCTTCCTGAATTTTCGGATCGTCAGCGCCGCGCCGTCGATCGCCAGGGGCGGGACGATGACGTTGACGCGCGAGCCGTCCATCAGGCGCGCGTCGCAGATCGGCGACGCCTCGTCGACGCGTCGGCCGACCTGACTGACGATGCGCTGGCAGATGTTCATCAATTGGGCGGCGTCGCGAAAGCGGACGTTGGTCAATTGGATCTTGCCGCCGACTTCGATGAAGCAGCGCGTCGGGCCGTTGACCATGATGTCGGAGATGTCGTCGCGCGACAACAGCGGCTCGAGCGGCCCGAAGCCGAGCACGTCGTTGCAGATGTCGTCGAGCAGGTCCTCCTGCTCGGAGATCGACAGGATGAGATTCTTGATCGTCACGATTTCGTGGACGATGTCGCGAATTTCCTCGCGCGCGCTCTCCGGATCGAGCTTGGACAGCGCCGCCAGATCGATCGCCTCGATCAGGGCGCCGAAGATCATCGACTTGGTTTGAAAATAGCTGTCGGACCGTCGCTCCCCCTGCCCCGGAGACGGCGGTTCGGCGCCGACCGTCGTCTTTGGCGCGTCGGACCTCGGCGCAAGCGGGGCCGCGCTCGCCGGCGGCGGCGGCTCGACGCTCAGTCCAGGGTTGGTGCGTTTGCCGAACATGCTTCGTTTCCCTGCCTCTCGCCGTCGCCGCGCCGAACGCCGGTCCGCGCGCGTCGAGGCCGCTGGCCGCGGTCGCGCACGGTCCTTTTCAGGCCGTCTTTCCCACCAGCTTGGCGATCAGCGGGTCGAGAAAACCCGGCTTGGCTTTGTGCGCTTCGCCGCGGCCCGTGACCTCGTTGGCCAGGTCCGCGAAGAGCTCGGCGATTCTTCCCTTGGGTTCGATTTCGGCGATCATCTGCCCGTTGTTGGCGGCCGCGCCGAACAGCTTGGCGTCGTGGGGGATGACGGCAAAAGGCTCCATTTCCACGGTCTTGGCGAAATCCGCCACCGAGATCTCCGGCCGCCTGGGCATGCCCACGCCATTGAGGACGAGGCGGGGCGGATAGTCGTTGGGACGCGAGCCGCGCACGTTGTCGATGATGTTCTTGGCGTTGCGCAAGTTGGCCAGGTCCGGTCCGGCGACCACCACCACTTCATCCGCGGCGATCAGCATGCGCCGCGTCCAAGCGTTCCAGGCGTGAGGCAGGTCGAGAACGATCCACGGCGTCGAGGCGCGCATCGTGTCGACCACCGAATCGAACGACGTCTCGGGAAAATCATACAGGCGATCGAGCGTCGCCGGCGCCGCCAGCAGGTTCAAATTGTCGCCGCACTTGGACAGCAGACGGTCGATCAGCGTCGCGTCGACGCGTTCGGGCGCGAACACCGCCTCCGCGACGCCTTGCGGCGGGTCCTGATTGTAGTCGAGGCCCGCGGTGCCGAAACCGAGGTCGAAGTCGGCGATGATCGTCGCCATTTCCAGGCCCGTGGCCAGCGCCCAGGAAAGATTGTGGGCGATGGTCGAGGATCCGACGCCGCCCTTGGCGCCGATGACCGCGACCACCCGGCCGAGCGGTTTGGCTCCCGGCGCGCGAAAGAGATGCGAAATCGTCTGGACGAACTCGATCGCGCTGAATGGGGCGACCAGATACTCGCTGACGCCGCGCGCGATCAACTGCCGGTAGAGCACGATGTCGTTGACCCTGCCGAGAACGACGACCTTCGTCCCTACGTCGCAATACTGCGAAAGGTCGTCGAGCTGCGCGATCAGCGCGTCGCGGTTCGCCGTCGCTTCGAGCACGATGACGTTCGGCGTCGGAGCGTTGCGGTAGGCTTCGACCGCCGCGGTCGCTCCGCCCATGTTCTGTTTGACGTGCGTCTTGCTCATGCGGCGATCGGCGACCGCCGCCTGGACGATGGCGGCGGTTTCCGGGGTCTCGCAAAAGGCTTGAATGGACACGCGAGGAACCGGATCGATATGCGGCGCGTTTGTCGCCCGCGGCGCGGCGACCGATTCCGCCTGTTCGACTGCGGGAACGCGCATGGCTTCAGCTCCCCCCGCCGACCTGACCGATTGCGGTGATCTGGGTCTTCCAGTTGGTTCCAGGATCCTGGCCGTTGCGCACGTCGCCGATCGCCCGCATCCGCATGGCGACGTCCGGGGGATCGCTGGCGCGCGTCTGCGCGAGATCGCGCGGATCGGCGACCTGGGCGGCGAGCACGGACTGGGTGGCGCAACCGAAATTGGCGTAATAATCGTTCTTCCAACCCTCGATCGAGCCGCCCGAAGCGAGATCGCTCGGCCACAGGCCGCACGGCGTCGGCACGCTTGCCTTCAAGCCCTGGAAGATCAGCCGCACCGGCGAGGCGCGGGTCGCGTCGGCGACCGGGTAGGCGCCGATCCCGACATAGCCGCGCAATCCCGTCGAGGCCAAGGTTCGGCGGATGTCGTCGACGACGCGGCGGGTCTTCTCGCGTTCGCCCGCCGGCGCCAGAATGGTGATCCTGCCCGCGCCGAAGGCGCGATAGCGTTCGGCGAAGGCGCGAATGTTCGCCGCCGACTGCGTATCGACGCCGCCGCCGACGGGATAAACGTCGAGCGTCGTCGGCGCCTCGGCGATGACGATGGGATGACGCTCGTGGTAGTCTCCCGGCGCGACCGAATCGTTGGAGGCGTAGTCGACGCCGCAGCCCGCCAGCGGCGAGGTCGCCAGGCCGGCGACGAGCAGCCAGCCGAAAGGCAGGGTTCGCGAAAGAATTCGGGTCGGGTTCGTCGACATGATGGGGCCTTCGTTGATCGGGGCTGCGGCGCGGTTTTCGTTTTCGCTCAATCGGTGATGAATCCCACCTTGCCGGAGTAACCGGGCATCGGCTGCAGGCCGCCGCCGCTCGAATAAATTCGATTGACGCGCCCGAGCAGCCAGGTCTGAGGATCGCTCGCTTCGGCGAAATTCGCGTCGGGCCGCGTCACGTCGCCGGGTTCGATCGCGTGCACGATGTAGGGCGTGACGACGATCAGCAGTTCGGTTTCGTCGCGCAGGTAGTCGCGCGAGCGGAACAGGGTCCCGAGAATCGGCAGGTTCATCAGGCCGGGCACGCCGTTGATCGCCTGCTGCGTCTTGGTCGAAATGAGGCCGGCCGAAGCGATCGACCCCCCCGAGGGCAACTCGACGGTGGTTTCGTTCTTGCGCGTGCGGAAGCCGGGAATCGACGTGCTGTCGATGGTCTGTTGCGTCGACGTGTCGATGTCCGTGACCTCGGTGCCGATGCGCAACTGGATGCGGCCCGGCGAAAGAACCACCGGCGTGAAATTGAGCGTGACGCCGTACGGCTGCTGAACGATGGTGAGCTGGCAGACGCCGGCGCTGCAGGTCTCGCCGTTGGGGATCGGGATCGTGCCGCCGGCGAGGAACTTGGCGCTTTCGCCGGAGACGGCGGTGACCGTCGGTTCGGCGAGCGTGCGGGCGACGCCCTGGCGCTCGAACGCCTCGAGCGTCGCCGTCATCTTCATCCCCGCCGCGACCCAGCCCAAGGTCGCCGACGTCGAACTCAGCGTGCCGTTGACGGAGAAGGGATTGTCGGTGGTGAACGCGTTCGAGCCCGAGCCGACGCCGGTCATGTTGACGCCGAGCTGCTTGACGATTTCGCGACGAATTTCGGTGATGGTCACGCGCAGGGTGACCTGATCGAGGCCGCGGATGGTCAGCGAGTTGATGACTTTGCCGCCGCCCACGTCGCCAACGCTCGTGGTGTCTCTGAGAGTGCCCGAAGCGGAGGTCGAGGTCGACGACGTCGACGTCTTCTTGATAGCCCCGTCAGCCGCGTTGTTGACCTGGCTGAGGTAGCCGTTGGCGATGTCCTCCGCCTTCTTCGCGTCTCCGGCGGAATTGACCCAACCGGTGAGGATGATCGATTCGGCCACCGTCGTAACGTGAATGTCGTTGCCCGGAATCGCGACGTCCAGCAGTTGCTTCAGGCTCCCGACGTCGCGGCCGACGGAAACCTCGAGCACCGCGATCTTGTGGCCGTCCGCGGCGAGCGCGAAGATCGTGGTCTGACCGGCCGAGAGGGTGGAAATGTAGATGCGGCGCGCCGAACGCACGATGGCGTTGGCGACTTTGGGCTCGCCGACGAAGATTTCCGCCGCGTCTTCGGGAAGGTCGACGATCACCGACTTGCCGACGCCGAGCTGCAAGCTCTTGACCGCGCCCGGCGCGACGGCGAACACGGAAGGCGTCGGCTCGTCGCCGCCGGCGAGCGCCGGCGCCGACGGCGCCATCGCGAACAGAACGATCAGAGCGCCGATCGAAAGCGCGGAGGATCGCGTGAAGCGACTGTTGGACATGCGGCGAGCCTTGATTTCGAACTTTGCCATGAGCGCCCTCTTCCGTCAGCGCATCGCCGCCTGCGGCGCGCCGTAGCGCACGATCGTCAAACTGTCGGCGTTGGCGCCGTTGGCGTCGCCGACCGTCTCGGCTCGGCCGGCGCTGTCGGCGAGGCTTCGCAACACCAGATGCAGATTCGAATTGCCCGCCTGCTGGGCGAGAATGATCAATTCGGCCTGAGCCGGGTCGAGCTCCAAGGTCGCATTGGCCCCGATGACGACTTTCTTGCCGTTTTCCTCTTGAACGTTTTGCCCGATGGCGAGAACGCGAACATTGGCCAAGATGGTGCGCGCGCCGATGACCGTCGCGCCGCGCGCTTTCGTCGCTTCCTCGTCGTGATAGATCGAGATGACGTCGACGCGGTCGTTGGGAAGGATGAAGCCGCCCGCGGAGGAATCGCCGGCGCTGTCGATCTTGATCGCGACCGCGCGCATTCCCGAGGGCAGGATCGCCGACATGAAGCCGCTGTTGCCGCCCTTGACCAGCTTGTCGCGGCGCATCGGCTCGCCGCGCAGGAACGCTTCGCGCGTCAACGAACCCTTGACGTCCTCCATGACGTGCGGGCCGCTCGACTTGGCGATCATGTACTCGGAGATCGCCGCCTTGGGCCATGGCTGCCAGGCGATCGAGCCGTCGACGACCTGCGTTCCCATCGCAATGTCCTGCGCGGCCACCAGGATCTCGTCGGTGTCGACCTTGGGCGCCTGCGCGACGTGAACGGCCGGCGGCGGAGCCGGCGAACTGTTGAGCAGAACGTAGGCGGCGCCGAAGGCGACGAGGGTCGCGCCGACAACCGCGATTTGTAGTTTGTTCATGGACTTACAGCCCGTCTCGCGCTTGGGAACGCTGCGCGCGGGCAATATGGGCCGCCAATCGTCAAATTACGGTTAATCAGGCGTATCTAACTGTTTAGCGAATGATGAAGAGCGCGGCGGCGCGCGAAGCCGGCCGGCGCCGCTCAAGTCCCTTGTCCGCCCAGGGGAATTCGGCGCGCCGTCGGCGCGGAGCGAAACGCTCTACAGGCTCACCGCGGCCTGCCAGATCTGCGTGTGGGGATAGAGCGTCAGCCCCGCCGCGGCGAGCGCGACGCCATAGGGGACGCCGGATCGGCGATCGTGCAGTCGCTCGATCCATTCATGGCGGGAAAGCCAGGTCGGCAAGACGAAGCTGCGCCCCAGCAGAATGACCAGGGTCAGCGCGCCGCCGTAGAGCGCGACGCGCGCGCCGTAATCGAACATCATGCCCCAGCCGAACCACAGCGACGTCGCCGCCGCCAGTTTGGCGTCGCCGCCGCCGAGCCAGCCGAGCGTGAACATCGCGAACATCGCCGCGAGGACCGCGGCGCCGCAGGAGAGATGGATCAGCATGACGCTCGCGGGAACGCCGACGGCGACGGCGACGACGAAATAGCCGATCGCCACCGACGCGCAGATGCGGTTGGGGATCGTCATCGTGATCAGATCCATCGACGCCGCCAAGGCCATGGCGGCCGGAAAGAAGACGAGAATCGCCGGGAGGAGGATCGCAGCAGTCATGGCCCGCCAGTCGTGGTCGAGAGGACGTCGCCGGCGAACCTAACCACGAATCGTTGCTCGAGGGTTACCTCCGCCGCGCCGGGCCGCGGCGATCAGAAGAGGCGCCGGCGCGAGGCGGGCCGCGCCGGCGTCTTGCAAGGGATTGTCGAGCGCTCGCGCGCTTACTTCAACGCGCCGCCGACCTCGGTGAATTCGCTGCTGACGTTGGTGCCGAGCGCGGCCAGAGCGCCGACGAGGAAGACGGCGATCAACGAGGCGATGAGCGCGTATTCGATTGCGGTCACCCCCGATTCGTCGGCGACAAAGATGTCAAGGGACTTGATCATGAGGTTGCACCCGCGTGAGGAGATCGCTCTCTCTTCGGCGCGTCGACGGCGACGTGGTTGAGAACGGCCGCGGTCTACTGTTTGCCTATTTCCGCCGCGTTAATACGATCGTCGAAAAACGGGGGCATTGGCGATAAGCCCGATCACGCTTCGTTGAAGGCTGGAGCGGCTTTAAGCTGCCGCATGCGCGAGCGAGTAAAGGCCGACGTCGACCGAGCCGACGCGAAATCCGGCCTCGCAATAGCACAGGTAGTATTCCCATAGGCGCTTGAACGACGCGTTGAACCCCAGCCTTTCGATCTCCGGCCAGGCGTCGAGAAAGCGCCGCCGCCACTCGCGCAGGGTCAGCGCGTAACTCTCGCCGAACGTTTCGACGGCCAGGAGTTTCAGGCCGGCCCGTTCGATCGCTTCGCGCAGCAGCGACTTCGACGGCAGGAACCCGCCGGGAAAGATGAAACGCTGAATGAAATCCGGCCTGCGGCAATAGTCGGCGAAGCGATCTTCCGCGATGGTGATCGCCTGCAGCACGCAAAGCCCCCCGGGCTTCAACCGGTCGCGAATCGTTTCGAAAAATCGGGGAATGAATTCCCGCCCGACCGCTTCGATCATTTCGATCGAGACGATGCGATCGAACCGGCCTTCGACGTCGCGATAGTCCTGCAATTGGAATTCCACGCGGTCGTCGAGCGCCTCTTCGCGCGCCAGGGCGCGGCTAAGCGCCAATTGCGCCGGCGAAATCGTGACCCCCATGACCCGAGCCGCCCCGGCCTTGGCCATGGAAGCGGCGAGCGCGCCCCAACCGCTGCCGATTTCCAGCACGCTGGAGGCGCGCGACAGCTTCAACGCTTCGACAATGCGCGCGAGTTTGGTTTGCTGGGCCTGCTCGAGCGTCGCGTCGGCGCGCGGAAAGATCGCCGACGAATAGACCATGCGCGCGTCGAGCCAGAGCTTGTAGAATTCGTTGCCGAGATCGTAGTGCGCTTCGATGTTTCGGCGGCTGCCCGCGGGCGTGTTGGCGTTGCGCCGATGCGCGAGCCAATTCAGCAGACGAAACGGCGCCAAGCCGCCCAAGGCGTTCATCAGGCGCTGGCCGTTGCGCGCGCCGAGCTCGATCAGCGCTTCGATGTCCGAACTCGCCCAGTCCGCGTCGAAATAGCTGGCCGCCAAGCCGATGTCGCCTTGGGCGAACAGGCGCCGCACCCCGCGCCAACGGCGAAACGCGATGTCCGCGCTGGGGCCCGGCAGCGCGCCGACGCCTTCGATGCGCTCGCCGGACGGCAACTCGACCGCGAGACGCCCGACCTCGATGAGCGACAGGAGCCTCTTCAGCGCCGAGCCGGCGAAGCTCGACGGCCGCGCGACGGGAACCGGCCCGCTCGCGCCGGCGTTCGGCAAAGGCGCCAACCCCATGTTGCCCTCCTCAATTTCCGATCGGCTCGGGCGAAAAAGAAAAGTGGCGGTCGAAGCGGTCCGGCGCGCGCGCCAACCCGAGCGTCTCCGGTCTTCGGTCGTCGGACGCCGCCGCCGATCGAGTGTGGCGCCGCCGCGCCAGCAAAACAAGATCGGATGAACGTCGATCTCATCGGCGCAAGCCGGGCGGCGGTTCACTCGGCCGCGAGATCGAGCCAGCAGCGGCCGGCGCGATCCTCGACTTCGATCAGCCAAAGATCGGGATCGAAGGCGATCTCGCGCGCCATGCGCGCCTCGACGAACTCGCCGCCGACCCACTCCTCCTCGTGCGCGCGCGTCCACAGCCGCTCCACGCCGCGATCGCTGAACTGCGACTGCGGGGCCGGCTCGAACAGCGCGGCGCGCCCGTCGAGGCGGTCGACCTTGACGAAGATCGCGCCCGCTTCCGCGGCGCCGCGGCGGCGCAACGCCGCGTAAGCGCCTTCGAGCGGGACGCGCCGGAGATAGGCGGCGACCCAAATGTCCGAACGCAGGCGCATCGGCCTATTTCGGCGAGGCGCCGGCCGCCGCCGTCAGTTGTTTGACGAGGCGCGGCGTGAGGTCGCTCGACAGGGGAAGCGAATGGGCGCGCTCGAAATCGCGCAGGGCCGCCGCCGTCGCCGCGCTCGGAGAACCGTCCGCCTTGACGGGATAACCAAGCTTGATCAGCGCGTTCTGCGCCGCCAGCCATTGTTTTTCCGCGTCCTTGGCCGAATCGGCGCGCAAGACTTCGCCGATCGCGTCCTTGGCCGAGTCGGCGCGCAGGACGTCGCCGATCGCGTCGACGCCGCCGAGATCGGCCGGCCGGCTCGGAGGCAGCGCCGCGGCGTTGGCCGGATCGTCGGCCTTCGCCGCCGCCGGCGGCGCGGCGGCGCCCGGCGCCGCGACGGCCGGCGGGCGCGCGGCGAAGAACGGGGCAGGATGGCGTTCGTGCTGAAGGATCAAGGCGTTGACCACGATTCCGGTCAGCACCGCGGCCAGCGCGGCGCCGGCGTATCCGCGCGCCGGCGTGGCGCGTAGGCGTCGCCACGTCGTCGCCAGAAAGCCGGCCCGCTCGCTGCTGCGCCCCGGGCGCCGGGGCGCCGTGAAACCCGCGTCGCGACGCGCGCGCGCCAACGCCTCAGGCAATCTTTCTCTCCTCGATCGAACCGGACCCGCGCGGGGCGGCGCCAGGGCCGAAATCGGCGGCGGTCTCCAGGCGCGCCGCCGCGGCGCGGCCTGGCTTCGGTTCGGCGCGGCAAACCAGCGGCAACCGCGCGGTGACGCGCGTGCCGACGCCGGCGACGCTTTCGAGCCGCAAGGCGCCGCCGTGCAGGCCGATCAGGCCGCGCACCAGCGACAGCCCCAGTCCGGCTCCCTCGAAGCCGCGGTCGTAGTCGGCGCGAACCTGAAAGAACGGATCGCCAACCCGCGGCAGGCTTTCGGCGGGAATGCCGATTCCGGTGTCGGTCACGTGAATGTGCATCGCGTCGCCGACGATTTCGGCGCCGACGGTGACGCGGCCGCCCGGGTCGGTGAATTTCACCGCGTTCGACAACAGATTGAGCACGATCTGCCGGCAGGCGCGCTTGTCGGCGATCAATTCGCCGCCGACGATCGGCGCCGTGACGAGCTCGACCTCGCCGGCTTCCGCCCTCAGCCGGATCATGTCGCAGCAATCGGCGATCAGCGGCGCGATGTCGAAGGGTTCGGGCAAGATGCGAAAGCTGCCCGCCTCGATTTTCGACGTGTCGAGGATCAAATTGACCATCGACAGAAGGTGTTCGGCGGAGGCGTGGATGATCTTGGCGTACTCGCGTCGCCTGGCGGCGTCGGCCGGCGCCAGTTCCGGATCGCCGAGCATTTCCGAGAAGCCGAGGATCGCGTTGAGCGGCGTGCGCAGTTCATGGCTGACGTTGGCCAGCAGCCGGTCCTTCCAGGAATTGGCGATTTCGGCTTCGGCGCGCGCCGCCTCGAGCCTCTGCTCGGCGGTCTTGGCCGCGGTGACGTTGCGCACCACCGACATCGCGGCGGCGCCGTCGCCGCGCCGACGGCCGAGCGATTCGGGGCCAAATCGATGAACTCGGATTTCCGCCCAGGCGAACGTCGGTTCGTCGCCGCCGGCGGCCGGGCCCGCCGCGTCGCCGACGCGAAACCGCACCGTCGCGGTCATCGTTTCGTCGCGCCGCGTCGCCGTCTCGATCGTGTTCAGGAACGCGGGACGGTCGGCGACATGGATGCGATCGAAGAAGCCCCGGCCGATCAGGCTGTCGGCGGGCAAGCCGAACAACGCCAGCGCGTCGCCGCTCGCCGAGATCACGCCGCCGCCGGCGTCGTGACGCATCACCAGATCGCCGATCGCGTTGGCGAGCACTTGATAGCGCTTGGCGTCGGCGAATTCGACCCGGCGGCGCGCCTTCCGGATTCGGCGCCCGCCCAGCAAGTGCAGCGCCGCGTAAGCGCCGGCCGGCGCTGCCAGCGCGGCGGCGCTCGCTGCGTTCATCGTCGTCGCGCCGCCGAGCAGCCCGGCGCTCTGCGCGCCCGCCAGCGCGAGCAGCAGCGCGATCGCCAGCAGGCTGGCGAACCGCAGCATCGACGACGAGTTGGATATCGCCGCCTCCAGCGGCAGCAGCATCAGCCATCCCAGCGCCAACTCGGGCGACAGCCCCGCGCCGACCGTCACCAGAAAAGCGAGCACGGCCAACCTGAACAGCGAAATGAGCTGGGCTTCGATCAGGTCTCCGGTGCGCGCGAGATGGACGACCGCCGCCAGCGGCAACGCCAACCAAGCGACGGCGCCGAGCCGCCAAATCGGCCCCGCTCCGGCCAGAGCGAGATAACGCGGAACGAAGAAGGCGACGAAGACGAGGGTCGCCAACCGGGCGAAGACGAACACCTCGCGGCGCGCGCGCTCGACCGGCGAGACGCGGCCGTCCGGACCGATGAACTCTTTCACGCTACGCCACGCGACGGCGACAGGGAACAAAACCTCGGCCTCCCGCGGTCCTTGTCGAATCGGCCGCCCGCCAACCATCCCAGCCCGCGCTTAAATCAACCCTAAAACCGGCCGCTTTCCTCGCGCCCGAGGCCGCGTTGAGGGTCCGCGGCGGCGACTGCCTGCCGTCATGGTTACCAAATCGTCGCCTCACCGCGGTTCGAGGGTTGCCGCGGCGTTAACGCCGGCGGTCGAAAGCGCGGCTTTTCCGGCACGAGACTTCAAGGCGAGCGCGCTAGCCTGAGCCTCGCCGCCAACCCATCCGGCGGCGCCCGATTCGAAGCGCGCCCATGAGTTTTCTGTTGCGAACCGCCTTCTGGCTCGGCCTGACCTTCAACGCGATGCCCTGGGGCGACGCGCGCTGGGCCGACGCCGTTCCCGACGCGCGCGCCGCGCTCGGCGCCGGTCTGGCGACGCCAAGTCGCGACCAAGGCGGCGCCGCGGCGATCGCCCGCGCGATTGTCAGCGCGGCGCTCGAATCGCGGCCAGCGAGCCCCGCCGCCCCTCGCATCGGGCCGCCGCCGCAGGCGAGGCGCGCCTCGGTCGACACGCTCTCCGCCGCCGATCGCCTGCCGCCCTGGCGCGGCCCCGTCGCCCGCTCCGCGTCGTAAAACGCGACGCCGAGGCTGGCCTTCGCTCCGCCAAAGCGCATATAAGCGGAAGGCTCACCCTTCCCCTTAAAGAGCGCGCCGCTGACCGCGATCGAAACCATCCGCGCCGATTTCGCCTTCCTCGACGATTGGGAGGACCGCTATCGCTACGTCATCGAACTCGGCCGCGCGCTCGAGCCGCTGAGCGCGGCCGCGCATAACGACGCCAACAAGGTTCGCGGCTGCGTCAGCCAGGTTTGGCTCGAATGCGAGAGCCGCCGCGACGCGGCCGGCGAGACGATCCTGCATTTTCGCGGCGACAGCGATTCGCATCTGGTGCGCGGGCTGATCGCGATTGCGATCGCGCTGCTCTCGGACCGCGCGCCCAGGGAGATCGTCGCCGCGGACGCCTTGGCGACGTTCCGCGAACTCGGCCTCGAGCAACATCTGACGCCGCAGCGCTCCAACGGCGTGCGGGCGATGATCGAGCGCATGCGCGCGGACGCCGCCGCGCCGGCTTGACGCGCGGTCGTCCCTTCGCCTTTAGGCCGGCGGCCTGGCGACCGCTCCGCCGGTCGGCGCGAAGCCGCTGAAGCCCAGCCGCCAAATTTGCCCGTCGGCGCCCCGTTTGGTCAATGGTCCGTTAATACCCGCGGCTGAATATCGGGCGGCATCGCCGCTATTTTCGGGACCCCCCATGGACGCGCACGAAGAACCGAATCCCGACCATCCTATCGAAGCCGGCGCCGGGCCGAATGAACCCGCCGCGTGCGGAGACCAAGCCGAAGAACACCCCGACGCGGCGCCGAACGCCGCCGAAGCGCACGAAGCCTCGCCGGCGAGCGAGGCGGCGCGGCTCGATCTCATTCCCTATCACGCGTCCGCTGAAGCCCAGGACGCCGACGGCGCGAGCGCCGCCGTGCGAGGGCCAAGGCGGTGGCGGGTCGGGCTCGCCGCCGGCTTGGCGCTCGTCGCCGCCGTCGCGGCGGCCGGGGCCTACGATCACGCGAGGCAGTCGAGCCTGCTGACGGCCAAAGCCGACGAAAGCCGCTCCCTCGCCCAGACGGTCAAGCTTCTCGAGGATCGCATCGGCGCCATCGAGGCCGCGCGAACGCGCGACGAAAGCGCCGATCTGCGCAAGCTCGCCGCCGAGATCAAAGCCGGGGGCGGCGGCGCGCGCGATCTCGGCGGCGCGCTTGCCCAGCTGACGGCCCGGGTCGACCGAGTCGACCACGAATCGACGGCCCGGATCGCCGACTTTTCGACGCGGCTCGACAAGCTCGAAAAGAGGCCGGCTGCGCCGCCGGCGAAGCCCGATCCCGGCGTCTCCGCCGAAACGACCGGCTCGCTCGCGAGGCCGCAGGCGCCGTTGCGCGGCTATTGGCTGGTCGAAGTCGAGGACGGCGCCGCGATCGTCGACGGCCGCGACGGGCCGCAACAAGTCGCGCCCGGCGATTTTCTGCCCGGCGCTGGCCGGGTGCAGCGCATCGAACGTCGCGGACAAGGTTGGGTCGTGGTGACGACCTCGGGCCTCATCGTCGCCGATCAGCCGCCGTTCTGACTCGCCGAGCCGCCGGCGCGGCGAATCCGCACGACGACGTCGATGCGCGCGATCTCGCCTCCGGCCGGCGATTTGGGCAATTGCGCCAGCGCGACGTCGCCGTCGGGGATGTCGATGAGCGCGCCGGTCTCCTCGATCAGAAAATGCTGGTGCGGGCTCGCATTGGTGTCGAAAAAGGCGCTCGGCCCGTCGATCGCGATTTCCCTGAGCAGCCCGGCGCCGGTGAATTGGTGCAGAGTGTTGTAGATCGTCGCCAGCGACACCGGCGCCCTGACGGCCTTGGCTTCCTCGAACAGCGTTTCCGCCGTCACGTGCCGGTCGCCTTTGCCGAACAGCAGCCAGCCCAGCGCGAGGCGCTGGCGCGTCGGGCGCAGCCGGGCCTGGCGCAACTTGGCGCGCAGCTCGTGAACGGGGCACCCGTCCAAGGAGTCGCCGCCGGCGACAGTCTCGGCCTCGGCGGGCGAATCGGGGATGGCGCGCACTCGGGATCGCTTCTCCTCGCCTTCGGGCGGACCGCCCGATCTGCCGCGCGTTATATCACGTCGCTTCGCCTTCGTCAGCTAAACGTCGAGCAGACGCTGCGAAATCGTCTTCCGCGCGCCGGCTCCTCCCTCGCCGCGCGGCGCGGGCGGTCGGGCGCGACAAAAGGATTGCGGCCGAGCGCTTTCGGGACGCGCCCGCCTGTGGTAGGAAACGCGGAAAAGGCCGGCGCGCTCGGCGGCCGCGCCCTTCGAGCCGAGGAATTCGCGACAGCATGCCGGAACGGCCCTCTCAGTTCGCCTACGAAGACCTGTTGGCCTGCGGCCGCGGCGACCTGTTCGGCGCGGGGAACGCCCAGCTGCCTCTTCCGCCGATGCTGATGTTCGACCGCATCGCCGACATCAGCGAGACCGGCGGCGCCCACGGCAAGGGCGGCGTGCGCGCCGAGTTCGACATCAGGCCCGAGCTGTGGTTCTTCGGTTGCCATTTCAAGGGCGATCCGGTCATGCCGGGATGCCTCGGGCTCGACGCGCTGTGGCAGCTGACCGGGTTTTTCCTCGGCTGGCTCGGCCTTCCCGGACGCGGCCGGGCGCTCGGGGTCGGCGAGGTGAAATTCATCGATCAGGTGCTGCCCTCGATCAAGCGGGTGATCTACGGCGTCGACATCAAGCGCGTCTTCAAGGGCAAGCTGATTCTCGGCATCGCCGATGGCTGGCTCGAGGCCGACGGGCGGCGCGTCTACGAAGTCAAAGACATGCGCGTCGGCCTTTTCGGCGCCGCAAAGCCGAGCCATGCCTGACCGCCCGGCGAGCCGGCGAAGAGGCCTTTGTGGAGCAGGCGGATGAGACGCGTCGTCGTCACCGGCATGGGGATCGTCTCCTCGATCGGCGCGAACGCGGGGGAAGCGCTGGCGAGCCTGCGCGAGGCCAAATCCGGCGTTTCGCGTGCGGAAAAGTACGCCGAACTCGGCTTCCGTAGTCAGGTCCACGGCGCCCCGAGCGTGAAGCCCGAGGAGATCCTCGACCGCCGCGCGATGCGCTTTCACGGCGGCGGAACCGCCTGGTGCCATGTCGCGATGGACCAGGCGATCCGCGACGCCGGGCTCGACCTAAGCGACGTGTCGAACGAGCGCTCCGGCCTCATCGTCGGCTCGGGCGGCCCGTCGACGCGCGCCATCGTCGAGGCCGCCGACGTCACGCGCGCCAAGGGGCCCAAGCGCATCGGCCCCTACGCCGTGCCCAAGGCGATGTGCTCGACCGCCTCGGCGACGCTATCGACCTGGTTCAAGATCAAAGGGGTCGCGTATTCCATTTCCTCGGCCTGCGCGACCTCCAATCACTGCATCGGCGCGGCCGCCGAGCAAATCCTGATGGGCAAGCAGGACCTGATGTTCGCGGGCGGCTGCGAGGACCTCGACTGGACGCTGTCGGCGTTGTTCGACGCGATGGGAGCGATGTCGTCGGCCTATAATTCGACGCCGGAGCGCGCCTCGCGCGCCTACGACAAGAACCGCGACGGCTTCGTCATTTCCGCCGGGGCGGGCGTCGTCGTTCTCGAGGACTACCAGCGCGCCAAGGCGCGCGGCGCGCGCGTCTACGCCGAGATCGCCGGCTACGGCGCGACGTCCGACGGCGCCGACATGGTCGCGCCTTCGGGCGAGGGCGCGGCGCGCTGCATGCGTCAGGCGCTCGCCGGCGTGAAGGCGCCGATCGATTACATCAACCCGCACGCGACCTCGACGCCGATTGGCGACATCAAGGAAATCGAGGCTTTGCGCGAAGTGTTCGGCTCCGGCGAAAAATG
>JBEKBD010000058.1:0-18031 GCA_050015575.1 Roseiarcus sp.
GATGCTGACCATGGTCGAGCCGGGATAGGGTTTCGCCTTCGCCGCCCCGCCGAACAGTACGATCGAAGACGTGGGCTTCAGGCGGGGAAGCGCCTTGCTGACGATTTCAGCGAAGGCGACGATCTTGACGCGTACAGCCCGGGAGGCCTCCTCGACCTTGAAATCCTTGATGCTCTGGTTGCCGCCGTAAATGGGCGTGAGAACCAAGTGGTCGATCGACTCGCCCTTGGCGAACGCCTGATCGATCGACGACGAGTCCTCCAAGTCGATATGAAGGCCATTGGCGCGCGGACCGATCGACCGCGCAAGCGCGGCGGCGCGTTCTTGTCCCCGACCCGCGATCGTCACTTTGGCGCCGAGGGCGTCCGCCGCCTGCGCAATGGAATAACCGAGGCCGGAGGTTCCCCCGACAATGAAGATGTGATCGCCTGATTTCGGCATGAAATTTCCTCCCGACTTGCAACCGGATGAGCCCTCGGTCGTGTCCGAGATGCTGAACAGCACCCTGCAATAGATCATAGCAAATCTTATGAACGCAACTGCGCAATTTCTGGGGATTTCCTGAGGCGCCAGCTTTCAACGCAGGATCGTCCGCATAGGCTCGAACCCGCTCCTCTACTCGCCCGCCGCCGGAAGCGCCATGCGCACCAGCGGCGTCGCGGCGAGTTCGGCCGCGAGCGCGGCGACCTGATCCTTGCTCAGGCTCTTGTCGCCGACGCGCACGCGGTACACGCCGCCGCGCGGGCCGTCGACGATCGAGGCGCGATGCTCCTGCAGCCAAGCCCCGACTTGATCGAGCCGCGCGTCGGGCGCGAAGGCGACGAGCACGCTCGCGCCCTCCGGCGTCGCGGTCGCCTGCGATGCGGTCTGGTAGCCCGGCCCCTTGGCGGCGGGCAGCAGCGAGAGGATCGTCGCGGCCTGCAACGCGATGACGATCGCGGCCGCCGCGGCCGCCCAGGCGAGACGCCGCGGATGGGGTTCGGCGCCGAGGCCGACGAGCCCGGCGAGACGCGCCCGAAAACTCGGCCTGCGCGGCTCCGCCTGAACGGCGGCGAGCACCCGCGTCCAGACGGCGGGGCCGGGCGCGCCCAGGCCTTGGTTGAGCGCGATCGTCTCGTCGCGATCCTCGCGCGCGGTCTCGAGGCTCGCGCGCAAGTCGGGGCGGCGCGCCAGCGCCTCTTCGACGCGCTTGACCTCCAGCGGGTCCAGCGTTCCCGCCGCGTACCAGGGCAGCAGCGCCTCGATCGCGTCGACTTCTTCTTTTCGATTCCCGGTCATGGCCATCCCCTGTCGACGCCGGCGGCCTTCGCCAGCTCCGCAAGCTGCTTTCGCGCATGGAACATGCGCGTCTTCACCGTGCCCTCGGGCGCGCCGACGATCCGCGCGACCTCTTCGATCGACTTGTCGTGGTAATAGACGAGGTCGATCACCTCGCGGTGCTGCGGGCTGAGGCGCGAGAGGCAGGCGCGCAACACGTCGCCCTTGTTCTTCTTCTGCAGCGCGACCTCGGGGTCGTCGGCTTCGTCCTCGATCGCCGCCGCCGATTCGTCGTCGAGCTCGTCCTCTCTCCGGCGCCGCAGGATCGAGATCGCCTTGTTGTGGGCGATCGCCAGCAGCCAGGTCGAGGCTTCCGATCGGCCCTCGAACCGGGCGGCGTTGCGCCACACGTCGATAAAGACTTCGCTCACGACATCCTCCGCCGACGCCTCGCTGCGCAGCAGGCGCAGCGCGAACCGGAACACCTTCACATGATGGCGGCCGTAGAGCGTCTGCAACGCGAGCGGATCGCCCGCGCCGATGCGCGCGAAGAGATCGGTGTCCGATTCCGCCGCCATGGTCGATCTCGAACCTCGCCTGTTTGTCGCGCCGGCAGCCTGAAAGGTTCAAGGCGGCCGCGCAAGTCCCTTCTCGACGCCCTCAAAACAGGAGCGGCGCGGCGAAATCGCACCGGCGGAAAATAATTGCCTCTTGGTTTGAACCTCTCGGCTCGTCGGCGCGACGGACGGTTGTGAGGGCGGCGCAACCGATGAGCCGCCGAAACCAAGCGACGAGCCGTCCCGGCTCGCCGACAACCGCTCGAGGAGAATTTCTATGCGTGCATCCGCCAACAAGTCGATCGCCCTTTCCCTGGCCGCGCTGATGATCGGCGCCAGCCTCGCCGCCTCGGCGACCCCCGCCGCGGCCAAGCCGTGGTGGCCGCATCCGTTCCATCATCACTTCTGGGGCCCCGGTCTGGGCCTCGGGATCGGCCTGGGCGTGCTGGGCGCGGCCGCCGCGTCGCAATACGCGTACGACCCCTGCGTTCAGGTTCGTCCGATCTACGATCGCTGGGGCAATTTTCTCGGTCGGCAAGCGGTCAACGTCTGCGAGTGACGCATGGTCGCGCTTCTCGCTTCGCCGGCGGCGCGCCTCCCTCGCCGCCGGCGCCGTAGGCCCCGTCCTTCCCGGCCATGAGCCTCCGTTTCGGCGGAGGCTTTTTCATTGCGGCGGCCAGCGGCCGGCGTGAGCCGCAAGCTCGGCGAAACGTCCGACCGGGCGAAGGCGCGCGAAGATCGGCGGGCCGGTCGGCGGCGAACGGCGCCCTTGACAATCGGGGACGTCCTCCTCGCCGATTCGGCGTTCATCGTCGCCCAAATCGCCGACGACGGGCTTTGGCGAATTGGCGATCGTGTTACAGTGTTGGAGGAACGGCCGTTCGCGCCGAGAGCATGGAGCCGACCGATGGTCTTCGACGATATGGCGCAACGCATCATCGCAGAGGTTCGACCGTACTCCATGGTTCCCGACGACAGCCTCGCCCTCACGGTTCAGCTAACGCTCGAGGCCATCGACGCCGACCTTCCCGGCGATCTCGTCGAGTGCGGCACGTGGAAGGGCGGATCGAGTTTTGCGATGCTCCTCGCGCAGCGTTACCGCTATGGAAGAATCGTCAAGCCGGTTTGGATGTTTGATAGTTTCGCGGGCCTACCGGCTGTCGACGAACGCGATGGTCCCCTCGCTCTCAAATATCAAAGTGAACCGGATCAGCCGGGGTATCACGACAATTGCACGGCGCCGCTCGATCAAGTCATGGCGACCTGTCGCGAGTTCGCGTTCTCGCCTGAGGAAGCGATGATCGTCCCCGGTTGGTTCGACCAGACCTTCCCGCAGCGGAAGGCGGAGCTTGCGTCGCGGCGCTGTGCGGTGCTCAGGGTGGATTGCGATTGGTACGAGCCGGTAAGGTATGTGCTCGACGAATTCGCGCCGCTCGTGGTGGAAGACGGCGTCATCATTCTCGATGATTACTACCATTGGGATGGGTGCGCTTTGGCGACCCATGACTTCCTTTCCGCCAATCGGCTTTGCTATCGGATACGATCGCTGCCTACGTTTCATTGTGCATGGATGGTGAAGCAGGCTCACCGTCGCGCATGAGGCGCCGGCGCTTGCGCTTCGACGACGACGCGCCAATCTCCAAGCGCGATTTGCGGGGCATGACGCGCATCGCGTCCTCGGCGGCGCCATCAAGGAATCCGGCGCATCGCTATTTCACGATGTTTGTCGCGCCCCCGCCGTCACGGCCCGCCGCGGCGGAAGGAAAGCCTGACAGCCGAAATCATTGCGCGAGGCGAAGGATCTTGGCGACGGCGGCGCGATCGAGCTTGACGAAATTGCCGACGGTGCGGGCGCCGCCGTCGGTGCACTTGTCGGCCATCTCGTCGATCCGATCATCCCTGACGCCGAGCTCGCGGAGGGTCGTTCCGAGGCCGAACGAGCGGAAGAACGCCTCCATGCGCGCGACGCCCTCACGCGCGACCGCCTCCGGATCGAACACGTTCAGTTCGACGTTCCACACCCGCACCGCCCACTGAACGAATCGTTTCAGGTCGTGATGAAGGACGAATTTCATCCATGCGGGGAACACCACGGCGAGACCCGCGCCGTGCGCGACATCGTAGACGCCGCTGATTTCGTGCTCGATGTCGTGCGAGCCCCAGTCGCCGACGCGGCCGGTGTTCAGCAGGTTGTTGTGGGCGATCGTCCCCGCCCACATGACTTCCGCCCAGGCGTCGTAGTTCCGCCGGTTCGCGAGAACCAACGGCGCTTGGGCGATGATGGTCTTCATCGTCGCTTCGAGGAGACGATCGGTGAAGGCGACGTGCTCGACGTTGGTGAAATAGCGCTCCATCAGGTGCGCCATGATGTCCACGGCGCCGCAGGCGACCTGGAAAGCCGGCAAGGTGAACGCCAGTTCCGGGTTCAGGATCGAAAAACGCGGGTAAATCAGTTCCGAATTCACCGCCCGCTTGAGCCTGCCTTCCTCCTTGGTGATCACCGTGCCGGTGCTCGCCTCGCTGCCGGCGGCGGGTATGGTCAACACCGTCCCGACGGGAAGCGCGGCCGTCGGCGCGCCCTTGCCGAGATAGAAGTCCCAGACGTCGGAATCCGTGACGGCGCCCATGGCGATCGCCTTGGCCGAGTCGATCGCGCTGCCGCCGCCGACCGCCAGAACCAGGCCGAGTCCGTGCGCCTTGCACAACCGAACGCCTTCGTAAACCAGACTGAGACGCGGGTTCGGCAAAACGCCGCCCAGTTCCACCCAGTCGACGCCGGCTTTGCGCAGCGACGTCGCGACGCGGTCGAACAGACCGGTCTTCTTGATGCTCCCGCTGCCGTAGTGCAGCAGGATCTTCTTGGCGGCGACCGCCGCCTCGGCGCCGACCTTGTCTTCGGCGCCGCGGCCGAACACGATCTTGGTCGGATTGCGGAATTCAAAATTTTCCATGATTCGATTCTCCGATACGCGAACGGCTGGTCGCGGCTACGCTGCGCGCCATGGTGGTTCCGCGCACCGCCAAACGGGGCGTCATCAGCACCGTCTTGCGGCGGGGCTTTCGCCCTGCGATGAGTCGCAACAGCAGGTCGGCGCTGATCGCGCCCATCTCTTGCGCCGGCTGCGCAACCGTCGTCAGCGGCGGCTCCACCATGCGCGCGAATTCGATGTCGTCGAACCCGATCACCTCGACCTCCTCGGGCACGGCGACGCCGGCCTGCCGGAGCGCCCTTAACGCTCCGATCGCCATCAGATCATTCGCCGCGAAGATGGCGTTGAAGGCCAATCGCCGGTCGGAACTTTGCGCCCTTTGCGCTTCGATTAGCGACGCCGTCAAACGCCGGCCGCTTTCGAGCGTAAAGTCTCCCGCCAGAACCAGCAGACGATCGGCAGCGACGCCGCTGTCCCGCAGCGCGGCCTCGACGCCGCTGCGGCGCTCGACCGATTGAGAAAGGCGCGCCGGGCCGTTGATGTAGACCAGGCGGCAGGCCTCGCGCGCGAGCAGATGCAAGGCTGCTTGGCGCGCGCCGAGCTGGTTGTCGACAAACACGCCGTAACGCGACGAGCGCTTGCCGATGACGCGATCGAGCAGAACGACGGGAATGCCGGCGTTCTCAAGCGTGCGCGCCGGAGCGTCGGATTGCGAGCCGGCGGAATCGAGGATGACGCCGTCCACCCCCTTTTCAATCAGGACGCGGGCGGCGCCGCCTTCCTTTTCGACGTCGCCGGCCGAGTGGCAGAGGAACAAGCTGTATCCGGCGGCGCTCAGCGTGCGCTCCGCCCCGCTCGCCAGCAGTGGATAGAACGGGTTGGCGATGTCGGGAATGATCAGCCCGATGGATCGGGATTGGCCGGTGGTCAGCCCGCGCGCCATCGCGGAGGGGCGGAATCCCGTCTCTTCCATGATTTTCCGGACGCGTTCCCGCGTCGGCCCGCCGACGCCCTCCGGCCGGTCGTTCAGCACGCGGGACACGGTCGCCTTGGAAACGCCCGCCTGCTTGGCGATATCGGAAATCGTCGGCCTAGCCATGACTTCGATTACGAAACCGGTTTCATCTGGCGGTTACTCCCTTCTCGCGCCGACGTCAAGGCTATCTATCCTCCATGGTGGAAACTTGACGGCCTATTTACTCGGCGTGGTGGGGACCGCTGTTGACGTAACCGGTCTCTCTCCGCTAGTATAAGTGAACCGCTCGCGGCGGTCGCCGCGGCGAAAGGAGGAGGGTGCGATGGCGGAAGGCGCCGGCGCTTATCGTCACGTGGTTCTGTTCAAGTTCAAGCCGACCGTGCCAAAAAATTCGGTTGTTGCGATCGAGAACGCGTTTCGGGCGCTCTGCGCCGAGCTGCCCTTCGTCAGGGGTTTTGAATTCGGCCGAAACTCCAGCCCGGAAGGCCTCGACGAGGGGTTCACCCACTGTTTCATCGTGACGTTCGACGGCCCGGAAGACCGCGACGCCTATCTGCCCCATCCCGCCCACCAGGCGTTCTGTCGGCGCCATCTCGATCCGGCGCTGGAAAAGGTGTGCGTCGTCGACTTCCAGTCGACCCGCTGATCGAAAAATCGCGCGCCATTTGCGGCGCAGCGGAATCGAGCTTAATCCTCAGCCGGCGAGCTTGAAGGGGATGGCGCGATGACGGGGCGGGCCGACGGGAGAACGGCCGAAGAACTCGGCTCGGCGATCGCCGTCGAACTGATCGCCGTGCTGGTCGCCGTCGCCGACGGGCGGCCGAAGGTGATGACGATCGACGACGGCCTGGCGCTGCCCTCGGGGCCGTTCGAGGTCGGGCATCGCTCGTTGCAGTCGGGCTTGCGCGCCTGGGTGGAGCGGCAGACGCGCCACCCCCTCGGTTACGTCGAACAGCTCTACACCTTCGCCGATCGCGACCGGCGCGGCGACGCCAACGGAGCGCGGGCGATCTCGATCAGCTATCTCGGCCTGACCCGCGCCGAGGACGCCGCGGCGCCGCACGCCGGCTGGCGCGACTGGTACGATTATTTTCCCTGGGAGGACCATCGCGCCGGCGCGCCGCGTCTCGTCGACGAGAAGCTCGCGCCGGACTTGCGCGCGTGGGCCGAGAGCGCCAGCGACGCAGCGAAGCGCGCGACGCGCTGGCGGCGCGCCGCCGTCGCCTTCGGCCTCGAGGGCGCGCGATGGAACGAAGAGCTGGTGCTGCAGCGCTACGAACTCTTGTTCGAGGCGAGCCTCGCGCCCGAGGCGCGGCGCGAAAAGGGCGGTTCGGGGTCCGCGACGGCGGGCCGCGCGATGGACGGCGATCACCGCCGCATCCTCGCCACCGGCATCGCGCGGCTGCGAGCCAAGATCAAGTACAACCCGGTGGTGTTCGAGCTGATGCCGGCGACCTTCACCTTGTCGCAGTTGCAGCGCTGCGTCGAGGCGCTGGCTGGGCTGCTGGTCCACAAGCCGAATTTTCGCCGGCTGATCGAACAGCAGGACCTGGTCGAGGAAACCGGCGGCAGCGCGGCCGACACCGGAGGGCGTCCGGCCAAGCTCTATCGGTTCCGTTCCGCGGTGCGGGAAGAGCGGGCGCTGGCCGGCACGAAATTGCCGCTGGCGCGGGCTTGACAGAAGTTATACTCATGATAAGAATAACGCTAATATGCTCAATATGAGTATAAAAAATGACGGTGCACATGGAAACGCCAACCGAGGCCAGCCGGCTCTATGAGCGCGTCGCGCGGGTGATCCCGCCGATGGAATGGCCGGCCTTCGCGGCCGACATCGACGCCATCGCGGAGCTGAAGAAGCGACGCGACGCGGTGATCCTCGCGCACAATTACCAGACGCCGGAAATCTTCCACTGCGTCGCCGATTTCGTCGGCGACAGCCTCGCCCTGGCGCGACAGGCGACGAAGGTCGACGCGCGCACGATCGTGATGGCCGGCGTGCATTTCATGGCCGAGACCGCCAAGCTCCTCAATCCCGGCAAGACCGTGCTGATCCCCGACCTTCTCGCCGGCTGTTCGCTCGCCGAGTCGATCACGGCCGAGGACGTGCGCGCGCTGCGGCGGCGCTTTCCCGGCGTTCCCGTCGTCACCTACGTCAATACCTCGGCGGCGGTGAAGGCGGAATCGGACATTTGCTGCACCTCTGGCAACGCCCGCCGGGTGATCGAATCGCTCGGCGCGCCGCGCGTCGTCATGCTGCCCGACAAATATCTGGCGGCGAACGTCGCCAAGCAGACCCGAGTCGAGATCATCCCCTGGGAGGGGCGCTGCGAAGTGCACGAGCGCTTCACCCCCGCCGACGTGCGCGAGCTGCGCGAGGGCCATCCCGGCGTCGTCGTGCTCGTCCATCCCGAATGTCCGCCCGAGGTGGTCGACGAAGCGGACTTCGCCGGCTCGACCGCCCAGATGTCGGCCTACGTCGACGAGCGCAAACCGCGCCAGGTCGTGCTGCTGACGGAATGTTCGATGAGCGACAACGTCGCGGTCCTTCACCCCGAAGTCGACTTCGTGCGCCCGTGCAACCTCTGCCCGCACATGAAACGGATCACCCTCGCCAACATCCGGCGCGCGCTGGAGGAGAACCGTTACGAGGTGACCATCGATCCGGCGATCGCCGGCCGGGCGCGCCGCGCGGTCGAACGGATGATCGCGCTGTGACCGCTGGCCTGCATACGCTCGACGGCCGCGTCGCGATCGTCGGCGGCGGCGTCGCCGGCCTGATGGCGGCTTTGCGCCTCGCGCCGCGCCCGGTCGCCCTCGTTTCCAAGGCGCCGCTGGGCGCCGAAGCCTCGACGCTGTGGGCGCAGGGGGGCCTCGCCGCCGCGCTGGGAGCGGACGACAGTCCGGAGCTGCACGCCGCCGACACCATCGCCGCCGGCGACGGGCTCTGTGTGACGGGAATCGTCGAACGCTTCACCCGCGCCGCTCCGCAAGCGATCGAGGACCTCGCGCGCCTCGGCGTCGCTTTCGATCGGACGCGCGACGGCGGCTTTGCGTTGGGGCTGGAGGCCGCGCACCGGCGTCGGCGCATCGCCCACGCCGGCGGCGACGGCACCGGGCGCGAACTGATGCGCGCGCTCGTCGCCGCCGCGCTGCGCACGCCTTCGATCCGCGCGCTCGAGGGATTCGAGGCGCGACGCCTCGTCGTCGAGGACGGCGCCGTGCGCGGACTTCTCGTCGTCTCGCCGACCGGGCCGCTGATGCTGGCGGCGGACAGAATCGTCATCGCCACCGGCGGCGTCGGCGGGCTTTACGACGTCAGCACCAATCCCGGCGGCAGTTTCGGCCAAGGCCTCGCGCTCGCCGCGCGCGCCGGCGCCGAACTGGCCGATCTCGAGTTCGTGCAATTCCACCCGACCGCGTTCGACGGGCCGTCGCGGCCATCGCCGCTGGTCAGCGAAGCCGTGCGCGGCGAAGGCGCCGTTCTCGTCGACGAGACCGGCGAACGCTTCATGGCCAATGTTCCCGGCGCGGAGCTGGCGCCGCGCGACGTCGTCGCGCGCGCGATCTGGCGCCGGCGCGCCGAAGGCCACCGCGTGTTTCTCGACGCGCGCCAGGCGCTCGGCGAAAAGTTCGCGGCGCGGTTTCCCGTCATCGCCGCGTTCTGCCACGACGCGGGGATCGATCCGGCGCGCCAGCCGATCCCGGTGCGCCCGGCGGCGCATTATCATATGGGCGGAATCGCCGTCGACGCGGACGGCCGCAGTTCGCTGCGCGGCCTGTGGGCGTGCGGGGAAGCCGCGGCGACCGGCCTGCATGGCGCCAATCGCCTGGCGAGCAATTCCCTGAGCGAGGCCGCGGTGTTCGCCGGGCTGGTCGCCGACAGCGTCGCCGGCGCGTCGTTCGCGCGCGCTCCGGCCCCGCGTCCGACGCGGATGCCGCCCGCCCCCGACCCGAGCGCCGTCCGCCCGATCCTCTCCGCCGGCGCGGGGGTGATGCGCGACGGCGAGGGTCTGAGGCGCGCCGTCGCCGCGTTGGCGCCGCTGGCGCTGGGGAGCGGGCCGTCCGCGGATCCCGCCGCCGTCGCGCTGACGATCGCGCTCGCCGCCTTGCGGCGCGAGGAGAGCCGCGGCGCGCATTGCCGCACGGATTTCCCCGACAAGGCGAGCGAGGCGCGTCGCACGACGCTGCGGCTCGACGCGGCGCTCGCCTCGGTCGCCGGCGGCGCGCCGCCGGCGCCCGCGCGGAGGGCTTCATCATGATCTTCGCGCGGCCTCCCGCCATTTTGATCGAGCCGATCGTGCGCGCGGCGCTGCTCGAAGACCTCGGCCGCGCCGGCGACATCACCACCGACGCGATCGCGCCGAACGGTCTCATGACGACGACGGCGATGGTCGCGCGCCAGGACGGCGTCGTCGCCGGCCTCGATCTCGCGGCGCTGGCGTTTCGCCTGATCGATCCGGCGATCGTTTTGGTCGAAAAGACCCCCGACGGGACGCGCGTCGCGGCCGGCGAGACGATCGCGCTGGTCGAAGGCCCGGCGCGCGGCGTTCTGACCGCCGAGCGCACCGCGCTGAATTTCCTCGGCCGCCTCAGCGGCGTCGCGTCGGCGACGGCTTCGTTGGTCGACGCGGTGGCGGGGACCAAGGCGCGCATCGTCTGCACGCGCAAGACGACGCCGTTGCTGCGCGCAATCGAGAAATACGCGGTGCGCGTCGGCGGCGGCGGCAACCATCGCTTCGGCCTCGACGACGCCGCGCTGATCAAGGACAATCACATCGCGATCGCCGGCGGCGTCGCCGAAGCGATCCGTCGCGTGCGCGCGTGCGTCGGCCATCTCGTCAAGATCGAGGTGGAGGTCGACACGCTCGCCCACCTCGAAGAGGCGCTCGAGGTCGGCGTCGACGCCGCGCTGCTCGACAACATGTCGCTCGAAGACTTGCGGCGCGCGGTGGCGATGATCGCCGGCCGCGCGGTCTCGGAGGCCTCGGGCCGGGTGAACCGGGAGAGCGCGCCGGCGATCGCCGCGACCGGCGTCGACCTCATCTCGGTCGGCTGGCTGACCCACAGCGCGCCGATCCTGGACATCGGGCTCGACCATCGGGGGTAGGCGGGCGGTCGTCGCGCGCCTGCCCTCGAGCTCATTCCGCCGCGGCGCGGCCCGGAAAAGCGATTTCGCCAAGCGCCTCGACCTCGAGCGCGGCGCTCGCCGCGCCGTCGACGTCGCGCAGGCTCATCGACCTTGCTTGCGCGGCGCGACGGTAGGCGGCGTTGGCGAGAACGTCTTGCGCCGCCTCGCGCATCGCGGCGACGTCGGCGTCGCCGGCGAGCGCCCGTCCCGCGCCCCATTCCTCGACCGCGGCGGCGACGAAGGGCTGGTCGCCGGCGAGCCCGGGAATGACCACCATCGGGACGCCGTGCCGCAGCGCGCGCATCGCCGTTCCGTGGCCCCCGTGGGTCATCACCATCGCGGCGCGGCGCATGATCGGGTCATGCGCCGCGTAGCTCAGCACGGCGGCGTTCGCCGGCGCAGCCAGCTCGTTCGGCGCGACAATGCCGCCGGTGGTGGCGACGACGTGAACGGGAAGGTCGGCCAGCGCGTCGAGCGCGCGTTGCACCTTGTCGACGTTGCGCTGTTCGAAACCGGTGCTGAAGCTCACCACAACGAGCGGCGTCGGATCGCTTTCGGACCATGGCAGGTCCGTCGGAATTGCGAACTTTTCGTCTTCGAGCACCGGCCCGACGTGGCGCACGTTCTCCCATCCCGGAGCGCGGGCCGCGTCGAACGCCGCCAGGCTCGTCGAGACGATGCGGTCGCGCGGTCGCCACAACGCGTCGAGCGGCGGCAGGGCGGCGAACCCCGCCTGCTGTCGCATGCCGTCGAGCCGCGCGATCATGCCTCGCCACATGTCGAGTTGCCGGAACACGAAGGTGTGGACGAAGACCGCGGTCGGCGCGTCGAAGCGCGGCGCTTGGGCGAGCGCAGCGGGAAACATCGCGTCGATCAAAATGATTTCAGGCGCTTCGGCGGCGACGACCGACCGCACTTGCGCCTCCACAGCGGGCGAAGTGAGGTAGCAGGACATACGGGTCAGGAAGGTTCCCTGGGGATAGCGATCGACCTGCGCGTAGGCGTCGGTGAATTCGATCGCGCGGAAGCCCGCGGTCTTCACGCGCGGAACCATTTCCGGCCGCCCGGCGAAGGCGACCTCGTGCCCGCGCTGCGTCAATGCGCGCGCCACGCCGAGACTAGGCGGCAGGTTCCCGCCGCCTGACCAGTTCAGCCACAGAATCCGAGCCATGATCATCCTCCCGTTGGATGTCGCGCTGGATGATCCGAAGCACGATCGCCTCGGCCTCCCGCCGACTCAGCGCCAAGTCGCGGCGGAGTTTCTTCCACACGTAGACGTCGGTCGCGACGACGAAGACGGCGAATCTCGCGGCGCGCGCCGCGCCCGTGAGCTGGCCGAGTTGCGGCGCGAAGACGTCTTCCACCCATGAGCAGTGATTGGCGCGCCCTCGGTCGAGCGCGGGCTTGAACGTCGGGAGTCGGCTTTCGTCGCCGAGCTCGCGCATCACCAGGTCGCCGATCGTCTCGTAGACGTCGAAGATCGCGCCGACCGCGGCCGCGATGTCGCCGGGCTCGGTCGGCTCGAGCCACTCCGCGCCGCCGGCGGCGAGACGGTCGAGCGCGCGATGCAACAGCTTGTCCTTGCTGGCGTAGTCGCGCAGCACCGTCTGCACGGTCGTGCCGGCGCGGCGGGCGATCTCGTCGAGCGTGAATCGCTCGGTTCCCGCTTCGCGATAGAGCCGCACCGCTTGGTCGAGGATGCGTTCGCGCGTCGCCTCGGCTTTCGCCGCGCGCGAGGTCAGATCATAGGGGCGCTTTTTCATTTTCATGTTAGCGTGACTAACATGAAAGTTATTTCATGTCAATATGGCTAACACGAATTGTCTTTGCGCCGCGAGCTCGGCGCTGGCGAACGTCCGCGACGGGCTCGCCGACTCGCGCCGCGCCGAGCTTGGACATCGAGGGAAATTATCGCGCGTGGGACGGCGGGCCCCGACAAAAAGCGATGGGCCCCGGCGCATTCAAGCGGCGCGGGGCCCTGTTTCGCCTCTGCGAAACGATCTGGGATGTTGCAGACGATATAGCGACGGGCGGAACGCTTGGCCTCCGCGTCCGCGGCCGCACGGTAAACGTCAAATTTTCGGAGACGCCGTTCCGCTTACGCGCATCGCGCAGCTTCGGCGTCGCGACCTCGACGGCGTCGAGGTCAGGTTTCCTTGCCCGGCGGAGTCATGGCTACCCCGTTCTTTCTGCCGATCCTCGCCGCGAGGTCGGCGTTTCGTCGGCCCCGATCCGCTCGCGCGAAGCGGGACGACGCGGAAAGTCTCCGCCCCGCTCGCCGGCCTGTCAAATCAAGTTTTCTCCAAATTTTCTGCGTTGTCGAGAAGCGTACGACGCGCGGCGAATCCGATGACGCCCCATTGACAGCCGCAAAACTTCGGAAGTTTATGTTTCCATGCAGTCGACGGCGCCGCGCGCGGCGGAGACGGATCATCGCCCTCGCGGTCCGACCGGAGAGAGCCATGCACGCGGACATCGCTGAGAAGCGGCAAGACCTGATCGCGCTCTGCCGCCGCTATGGCGTGGAGCGCCTTGAAGTGTTCGGCTCGGCCGCGCGCGGCGTCGACTTCGATCCGGCGCGCAGCGACGCCGACTTCCTCGTGACGTTCTCGCCTGAAACCCGCAACGATCTTTCGGCCTTCGCCGATTTCAAGGAGGAACTGGAGGCGTTGCTCGGCCGGCCAGTCGATCTGGCGGAGCGCGAGGCGATCGAGGCGAGCCGCAACACCATCCGTCGCCGCCGAATTCTCGCCGAGGCCGAGACGGTCTATGGTTGAGGCGCCGGCGGATCGAGACACGGCGCTTCTGCTCGACATGCTCCTGGCCGCGCGCGACGCCCGCGCTTTCATCGCCGGTCTGAACGAGGCGGCCTTCGTAGCGAGCCGACTGCATCAGAACGCGGTGATCCGGTCGTTGGCGATCATCGGCGAGGCGGCGGGCAAGGTCTCGCCGGCCTTTCGCGCCGCGCAGCCGGCCATCCCTTGGCGTGAGATCATCGGGATGCGACACAGGCTGATCCACGGCTACGGGGAGGTCAGGCTCGATCTGGTCTGGCAGGTGGTCGATCGGCGGCTCGGTCTCCTGATTGCGGCGGTGGAGCCCTTGGTTCCCGACGAGGGAGCGCGAGCCGCACGGGGGCGCTTTGAACCCGGCGTCCAACCACGTCAAACGACCGGCGCGCATTCCGAGAGTCAACGCGCCTTCGCCCGGACCATCGGCGTCGATTATTCCGGCGCGCAGACGCCGACCGATAGCCTGCCTGGCTTGCGCATCTACATGAGCGAGGGCGACGCGCCGCCGCAGGAAGCGCTCCCCCCGCCGTCGCCGCGAAAATACTGGACGCGGCGCGAAGTCGCGGAATGGCTCGTGGAGCGGCTCGCCGAGGACGTCCCCACTCTGGTCGGCATCGACCACGGGTTTTCGTTCCCGCTGCAATATTTCCAGGCGCACGGGCTCGCACTCGACTGGCCGGCCTTCCTCGACGACTTCCAGCGCCACTGGCCGACCGACAATCCTCACACTTACGTCTGTTTCGTTCGCGAGGGCCATTCCGGCGACGGCGCCGCGCGAACAGGGAATCCCCGCTGGCGCCGGCTGACCGAGGCGCGCGCCGGCCGCGCCAAGTCGGTATTTCAGTTCGACGTGACCGGACAGGTCGCAACGTCGACCCACGCCGGGATTCCCTGGCTGCGCTTCATCCGTGCGCGGCTCGGCGCCCGCGCGCATTTCTGGCCGTTCGACGGCTGGGACATTCCGGCCGGGCGCTCGACGATCGCCGAGGTCTATCCGGCCGTATGGAGCCGCGGCTTCGCTCAAGAAGGCCGCACGCGCGATCAACACGACGCCTACAGCATCGCCGCCTCGCTCGCGCTCGCCGATCGCGAAGGCCGTCTCGCCGCCCTGCTGAACCCCAACCTCACTCCGACCGAACGCGCCGTGGCGCAGGTGGAGGGCTGGATATTGGGCGTTCCCGGCTCGAATCGGAATTAGGGTTCCCGCTGGCCTTGCTACTTCGGCCCGTCGAGAAAGGCCTGCCATTGTTCGCGCGTGCCGTAGTAGACGTTGCGGTCGACGTCGCCCTCGATGCCGGGGATCGCGCCGTCGGCCTGGTATTGCCAAAACTTCCACGGCCGCGAGCCGTAGGGCACGGCGGGGTTGTGTTTGGTCGAGCGCACCCAGATCGGATAATCGGCGAAGGCGCCGTCGGCGAGGATCGCTTGGTAGAAGTCGACCGACGTGTAGATGATCGGCCGCTTGCCGAAGTGGCGCTCCATTTCCTCGAGCATCACCTTCATGTCGGCGATCGTCGCGTTGCGTTCGAGATGGCGCCGGCAGGTGCGCGAATCCGGCGTCGGCTCGACGTCGAGCACCGGCGGCAGCGCGTCGTCTTCGACCGGCACGTTCTGTTCGAACCAGTTCGCCTCCTCGATCGGCGGCCGGCACCAATAGACGAAGTGATAGGCGCCGTGCGGAATGCCGGCGAGCTTGGCGCCCTGCCAGTTGGCCTGGAAGCGCTCGTCGACAAGGTCGCCGCCTTCGGTCGCCTTGATCCAGACGAATTTGACGCCGCTGCCCGCCACCGCGTTCCAATCGATCGTCCCCTGATACTTGGAGACGTCGATGCCGTGGATCGGGTAGTCCGCAGGCTTGGGATAGCCGTCGTCGAAATCGAGCAGGCCGGCGCCGCCGCCGCAGCCGGCCAGCGCGGCGCCGAGCGCAGCGGCGAGGCCGAGGCGGATGAGGATTGGCGTTGCGGCGGGCAGGGAACGATTCATCAGTTTCACGAATATACAGTCCCAAGGCGACCCGCGAAACGCTTTCCGTCTCGGCCAGCCGCGCGACGCCGCAAGTTAGAGCGTGCAAGGCAACGATTCGTTAACGGGCGCCGCATGCGGGCGGCGAAGGCGCGCCGTTCCGCCCAAGCCCGGTCGAGCGCGGGCCGAGCGAGCCGGCCGAAGCGAAAAAAAGCGGCGACCGCCGGGGGTCGCCGCCAAAATCGCTGGTGCGGTCAAGAGGACTCGAACCTCCACCCCGGTTAAAGGACTAGCACCTCAAGCTAGCGCGTCTACCAGTTCCGCCATGACCGCTCGACTTCGCGCCTTATCGGGCGAAGCGAAGGCGCGTCGTCTAACAAATCGGTTCGGCGATGACAAGCGGAGCGGCGGCGGCGCGGCCAGTGACCGTTCGCCGCGTCGCCTTCGTCGAAAGGCGTCTCACGCCGGCGCGAGCCGCCAGTTTCGCATCGCGGACGGCGTCAAGCCGTGCGCGGTCGCGCCTTCGCTCGCCGCTTCCCGAATGTCGACCGCGTCGGCGTTGCGCCAGGAGGTGAGCTCGCGAAGGCGCGCCTGGTAACGCTCGAGGCGTCGATCGAATCGCAGCTACACGGCGGGCGCTTCTCGTCAAGTCATCCGCTTGTAGCGGCGAGGCGCGAGGTTCGCCGTCCGTCCAGCGCTTTTGGGCGGGCGCGATCCGGGGCGCGGGCGTCGGTCCGTCGGCTGGCGCTCGGGCGAGAGAGGATTGACTGGAACAGAGTACTCTGGTTTGTAGAGTAATGTAGCCAGGAATGCGCTCGATGTCTCTCGCCAACCGCCTACAACCGCCCGTCCTGCGCCTCGCGTTCGTCGGCGCCGCCGCGCCCCTGACCCAGCCGCTCGGGTCGCCGCCGCGAACATTTCCGCTTTCGCGCAAAGGCTGCTACATGGCCGCGGCGCTGGCGAGAGGCGATCGATGCGACGCGTGACGAACGGGATTCTGCTCCTATTGGCGCTGGCGGCGGCGGCGCTCGGCGCGGCGGCGCAGCTCGCGTGGATTCGCGCGCCGCTCCCCCCGCTCGTCCTCGGCGCGATCGCCGCGGTTTGCGCCGGCGTGGTCGTCATCCGCTCACTGCCGCTGAAAGCGCGCCGCCCGATGGTGTTTCTCGTCGCCCTGGCGGCCCTCGCCGCGCTGACCGGCGGACTGGCCTATTTCCAGTTCGTCTTCAAGCCGAACATGGTCAGGACCGCCATCAGCGCCTCGTTCGCGCCGAAGCCGACCTCGGTGGCGGTCGAGGCGGCGAGAATCGAACAATGGCGGCCGCAACTGACGGCGATCGGCACGCTGCGCGCGTATCAGGGCGTCGCCGTCGCGCCGCAGATCGGCGGCGTGGTCGTCGCGATCCATTTCGAGTCGGGCGACGACGTCGAAGCCGGCGCGGCGCTGGTCGACCTCGACGATTCGGTCGAGCAGGCGGACCTCGCCAACGGCCTCGCCCAGCTCAAGAACGCCGACGTCACGCTGGAGCGCGCCGAGCGCCTAATCGCCAGCGGCAATGCGCCGCAGTCGACCGTCGACGCGGCCATCGCCGCCCGGGATTCGGCCGCGGCGAGCGTGCAGCACACGCGCGCGGTGATCGCTCAGAAGGCGATCAATGCGCCCTTCGCCGGCCGGCTGGGCTTGCGCAACGTCGATCTCGGCCAGTACGTCGCCGTGGGGACGACGCTGGTGACCCTGCAGCGGCTCGATCCGATTTACGTCGATTTTCCCGCCCCGGAGGAGGCGCTCGCCTCGCTCGCCGTCGGCGAGGACGCGGCGATGAGCGTCGACTCCTTGCCGGGACGCCAATTTGCGGGCCAGGTGACGGCGATCGACGCTCGCGTCAGCGCCGAGTCGCGCAACGTGACGGCGCGCGCCCAGTTCGCCAATCCCGACCGGAAGCTGCTGCCCGGCATGTTCGCCAACGTCGACGTCACCACCGGGGCGGGCGCCGACGTGCTGGCGCTGCCGCGCACCGCGATCGTCTACAGCCTTTACGGCGATACGGTCTTCGTCGTCGAGCCCGCGCCGGCCCCCGTCGCCGGCGCGCAGGCGGCGCCGACGGGCGGCGCGAGCGGACTGGTCGTCAAGCGGCGCTTCGTGCGGGTCGGCGCGACGCGCGGCGAGCGCGTCGCCATCGAAAATGGCGTCAAGGCCGGCGAGCGGGTGGTCACGGCCGGCCAGATCAAGCTGCAAGACGGCGCCCCGGTTGTGATCGACGCGAGCGGCGCGCTGCCGCCGCCCGCCGAAACCCCCAAACCGTGACGGCCTAGCCGATGAACGCCTTCACCGATCTCTTCATCCGCCGGCCGGTGCTGGCGACCGTCGTCAGCCTGCTCATTTTGCTGATCGGCGGCGTAGCGGGCCTGAAGCTGCAGGTCCGCCAGTT
>JBEKBD010000059.1:0-17782 GCA_050015575.1 Roseiarcus sp.
TTGCGCGCGGCGGCGACAATGATGAAGGCGAGGCCGGCGAGCGCGACGAGGTGGCTCGGGCGCGGCGCCAAGTCGGGATCGATATTGGCGCTCAGGACTTGCCAGAAGTCGATATGGCGCACGATCGCATACCAAGCCGCCTCGACGAGCGCGGTCGCCGGCGGCGCGAGGAGCGCCGACCCGAAAACGACGCCCCAGATGGGAAGCCCGCGCCTCTGCAACAGCCGCGTCAGCATGAGGATGAAATACAATCCCATCATCAGCACGGGCTGGAATACATCGGCCTTCGATTGCAGATAGAAATGCAGAATCGCCAGCGCCGCGATGACGTAGACGAGCTTGTGCAGGCGGTTCCAGCGCGCCGCGCCGACGCGCTTGATCATCGCGTCGGTGGAGGTCGCGCTCAGCGCCGCGAGGCCGAGCCAAGCGGCGAAGCCGATGGTGAGATAGAAGCGCAGGGCGATCTCGGCCGCGACGTGGGGAAGGTTGAACTTCTGGTCGACCACGTAAAGGCTCAGATGCGCGAAGGCGTAGGCGAACGCCGTCACGCCGACCATGCGCCGGACCGCGATCAGTTTCGGCCATTGCGCATAGCGGCGCAGCGGCGTCACCGCGAGCGAAAGGAGAATGAACCGCACCGCCCAATCGCCGGTGCGATGGATCATCTCGGTGACCGGCTTGGGATCGAGCATCCCCGTCGCCGCTTGGTAGGCGATCCAGCCCGCAGGAGCGAACAGGAGCACGAACACGACAAACTTCAGCGCCGAGAAGCGCCCGTTGCGCTCGTTCCAGGGGGCTTTCAGCCGGGGCATCGCATGAACCTATCCTTCGACGACGGCTTTGCAAGCCGTCTCCGACGTATACGGGCCGAGGGGGCCGATTGTTTCACGCCAGTGGGCAAAAACCGCGCCGCCCCTTGCGGTTCTGCCGCTCAGCTCACCCCCAGCTTGCGCTGCAGGTTGGTCGACGAGGTGGTGTACTGGAACAGCAGCTTCTTGTCGGGATAGACGTAGCGGTGGGCCTTCTGCGCGGCGAGCGCGGCTTCGTGGAAGCCCGACAGGATCAGCTTCAATTTGCCGGGATAGGTGATGATGTCGCCGACGGCGAAGATGCCGGGCACGTTGGTTTCGAATTTCTCGGTGTCGACGGGGACGAGGTTCTCGTGCAGATTGAGGCCCCAGTCGGCGACCGGTCCGAGCTTCATCGTCAGGCCGTAGAACGCCAGCAGATCGTCGCATTCGACGTCGAACGGCGCCGAATCCGCGCCGCGCAGCGTCACCGCGCTCAATTGGCCGTCGGCGCCCTTGAGGCCTGCGAGCTGGGCGATCGCCAGATCCATCTTCTTTTCCGCCACCAGAGCGCGCATCGCGTTGACCGAATGCGGCGCGGCGCGGAATTCGTCGCGGCGGTGGACGAGCGTGATCCGGCTGGCGACCGGATGGAGGTTGAGGACCCAGTCGAGGGCCGAATCCCCGCCGCCGGCGATCATCACCCGACGGCCGCGGAAGTGATCCATCTTGCGCACGGAATAGAAGACGCTCTTACCCTCGTAGACCTCGACGCCCGGCGTCGGCGGACGCTTGGGCTGGAACGACCCGCCGCCGGCGGCGATCACCACCACCTTGGCCTCGAGGGCCGCGCCCGCGTCGGTGACGACGCGGAACAGGGGCCGCTCCGGCGTACCCAACACTTCGAGCCGCTCGACCATTTCGCCCAAATGGAAGGTCGGCTGAAAAGGATGGATCTGCTTGCTCAACGCGTCGACCAGCGCCTGGCCGGTGATCACGGGATAGCCGGGAATGTCGTAGATCGGCTTCTCCGGATAGAGCTCGGCGCATTGGCCGCCGATCATGGGGAGAATATCGACGAGGTGGGCCTTGATGTCGAGCAGGCCCAGCTCGAACACCGCGAACAGCCCGATCGGCCCGGCGCCGACGATGATCGCGTCGGTCTTGACGACTTCGCTCATGGGCGTCACCCCTGCCTGGCGGGGGTCGTCACGATGAGGCCGTCGAGCGCCTCGGTGACCTTGATCTGGCAGGAGAGCCGCGAATTCGGCCGGACTTCGGCGGCGAAATCGAGCATATCCTCTTCCATCTGCGAAGGCTTGCCGACAGCCTCGGTCCATTCCGGCGCGACGTAGACATGGCAGGTCGCGCAGGCGCAAGCGCCGCCGCACTCGGCTTCGATGCCGGGAACGCTGTTGCGCAGCGCCGTCTCCATCACCGTCGAGCCTACCTCGGCCTCCACCGTGCTCGACGCGCCGGACGCGTCGACGAATGTCACTTTTGTCATCGGGCGAGCTTTTTCCTCATCTCTGGCGAACGGGATCGGGGCGCGGCGTCGTCTCCGCGCGCGCCTACATAAAGCGCGCCGTCGCACAACGGAAGCGCGTTTTCGCGGTCCGCTTCGTCGGCGGCGGCGCCGAAGAGCCGCGGCGCGCGGTCAGCGGCGCAGCTTGGCGATCGCCGTTCGGACCTCGCTGATCGCCCCCGCGAGCGCGGCGAGCGCCGCGTCGATCTCGCCGCTTTCGGCGTTCGGGCGTTCGAGCGAGGCCTCGAGCGCCTGCGCGGCGCGCGCGACCTGGCCCGCGCCGACGGCGAGCGCGGACCCGCGCAACTGATGCGCGGCTTCGGCGCGCTGGCGCGGCGGGGCGTCCTCGGCCGACGCTTGCGCGATCAGGCTCGTCGATTGGCGGTCGAAAAGATCGAGCAGCTCGCCCGCCAACGCCCCGTCATGGTCGGTCTGGCGGGCCAAATGGGCGAGGTCGATCGCCGGTTCGCCGGACGACCCGGCAAGGCCCGGGCCAGTGGAGTTTTCGCCCGGCGGCGCGCGGGTTGACGACATCACCCTCTCCCGATGCTCGGAAGTGACTGAATTTTCAATCAAATTCTCCACGAATCGCGATCGGCCGCCCGCCCCGATCGAGCGAGTTCGAAATATGGTGAGTCAAGCGTTAACGACGTTTGAAAGATGCGAATCCACAGATGTTTCAATCTCGCGTCGCGACCTGTAATGTGCGGGGAGGGTTAACGTTCCCGTGCGCCGCGACGCGAGGCCAAAAGCGGCGTGCGCGCAAGGGGCGCTTGCGACCGGCTGAGGCCTGTCGCGACCGAGCGAACGAGGCGGACGCAATGGCGCAGAAGCAAACGACCCATGACGCGGTTTCCGCGGCGATGTCGGCTATCGAGGAGGCTTTGAGCCTGTCCGGCGACGAGATCCCTGTCGGCGCGGCCGCGCCGACGGCCTCCGGTCCCGACGCCGGCTCCGCCGCCGACTCCGACCTCGGCAATCCCTCGCCCGCCGTCCCGCCGGCGTCGGCCGCGCCCGCGAAGACGCTGTCGGCGCAAGACCCCGGCGAGCCGCCGCCGATCCTCCTTCGCCAGCCGCCGCAACGCGGCGAGAGCGAACGCGTTCTCGGCGCCGGGACGCCACCGGCTAATGACGATCGGGCCGCGATCGGCCCGATCGTTCAGGCCTTGCAATCGCGTCCGAGCCGGGCGCCGTTCGTGGCGGCCGCCGTCGCGGCGCTCGTCTGGCTGGCGCTCTGCGCCGCTTACGTGGTTTTGCGCTTGCCCCCGACCGAATTGAGCCTGGCCGCGGCGCACGACGCTTTGCTCCGGCCGGAAACGGTCTTGCTCGCCTTGGCGGCGCTCGGACCGACGATCCTTCTTTTCGGCTTCGCGACGTTGGCGCGCCGGATGCAGGAACTCCGCCTTTCCGCGGGTTCGATCACCCGGGTCGCGTTGCGGCTGGCGGAGCCCGAGACCGTGGCGGGCGAGCAAGTCGCCACGCTTTCCCAGGCGATACGCCGGGAAGTCGCCTCGATGGGCGACGGCGTCGAACGGGCCCTGGCCCGCGCCGCCGAGTTGGAGACCCGGGTCCGCTCCGAGGTCTCCACGCTCGAGAACGCCTATTCCGACAGCGAACGCCGCATTCGCTCGCTGATCGCCGAGATGGCCGATCAGCGCCAGGCGTTGGACCGCACGGGCGCCGCGTGGTCGGAGAATTTCGAGGCGCGCAACGCGCAATTGCGCGGCTTCGTCGACGAGACCGCGAGCACGTTGAGCAGCCAGATCGAAGAAACCGCGCGCCAAGCGGTCGCCGCGATCTCCGACCAGGGCGCAGCGACCCAGGATCGCCTTCGCGAGGCTGCGCAAGCGTCTCTGGCGAGATGGAGCGAGCAAGCCGCGCAGGCCAGCGAAAAATTCGCCTCCGTCGCCGGCGAAGCCGTCGCCTCGATCACGGTCAGCGGCGAAACCTTGCACGACGCGCTGGCGTCGAGAATCTCCGCGTTGGAAGAAACGCTCGGCGCGCGCGGCGGCGCCCTGGTCGCCGAGTTGACCGCCCAGACCGGGAGCTTGGACAAGCAACTGAATTCTCTGGCGGGCTTGGTGGGAGACGGCGGCGACAGCGTCGTCCAACGAATCAGCGGCCACGCCACGCGCCTCGGCGACAGCCTCAAAGCTCAGGTCGAAGCGATCGACGCGATGATGTCCAGTCGTCAGGCTGAACTCGTCGACCGCTTGACGGATCACCACGCGCGCTTCGAACAGGCCTCGAACGCTCGCCTGGCGGAATTCGACAGCGCGTCCGTCGCCCATCAGACCGTCGTCGAACTCGCGCTGGCGACGCAGGCCAGCGCCATCAACGACGCCGTGCGGGACGGAATGGCGCACTTTGAATCGACCTTCGCCCAACACAGCGGCGAACTGATCTCGCGCATCAACGCAGAGACCAAATCGCTGACGACGCAGATCGACAAGAAAGTGTCGACGATCGACGAAGCGATCGCCGCGCGGGTCAAGGCGCTGAACGAAACCCTGGCCAAGAACACGACCGAAATCACGCGAGGGATAGGCGGCAGTGTCGATCGCTTCCGCGACCAGGTCATTTCGCCCTTGCAAGCGCTTTCGACCCAAATCGACGACGCGATCAGCGCTCATGGCGCCACCCTCAACGAGTCGATCGCCGGCGCCGCGGACCGACTCGGCGCCGGCGTTGCCGCCCAGCGCGACGAGATCGCCGCGACCCTCGCGGCCGCGATCGACAACCTCGACGCGGCCTTGGCGGGGCGCGGCGACGAAATCGCCGGCGGTCTCGCTGCGCGGATCGAGGAGTTGCGCGCGCTCATGACCGGCCCGGAGGCGGTCGAGTTCCTCACTCAACTCAGCCAGCGGGGAGAGCAAGTCTCGAGCGAAATCACCGGCGTCAGCGAGCGTGCGGCGCAGACGTTCGAGTATCAGACGTCGGGGCTCATCGCCTTGATGAAGCGCCGCAGCGAGGATTTGATCGCCACCATCGGCGCCAGCGCCGCCGACTCCGTGCAGTCGCTCGGCGCGTGGACCGGCCAGCTCAGGGCCGAGATCGAGCAATCCGGCGCGGCGCTCCGCGAAGCGGTCGAGGGCAACGCCGGCGAGTCGGTGACGGCGTTGACCACGGTCAGCGATCGTCTGCGTGACGAGTTGAGCCAGGTTCTCGACCGTCTCGGCGAGGCCAGCCAGGCGCTGGATCGGGTGGTGGGCGGCGCGACCGACAGTCTCGGCGCGATCCAGGGCGACTTCAGCGAGAAGATCGACGAATTGCAGCGCGCCCTCGGCGCGACGGCGGAGCAAGTCTCGGAAATCGACCGGATGTCGTCGACGGCGCACACCATGTCCGGTTCGCTCATCGAGCATATGGCGGCGTACGCCAACGCGCTCACCGAGGTCTCGCGCGATTTCGCCGCCAAGCAGGAGACGGCCAACCAGGCGTTCGAACGCCGTCATGCGAGCCTGCAGAATTTGTTCGCCGAGATCGACGCCAAGAGCCTGGATTTCGACACCGCGGCGAGCCGCTTCGCCGCGTCGTTCGAGGAGAGTTTCAACCGGGCGCAGGCGCGCGCCCAGGAGATCAGCGCCTCGCTGGCGCTGGCGACCAAGGGCACGGCCTCCTCGGTCATCAGCCAGTTCGAGATGATCCGCGAAACGGCGAGCAAGGAGCGGGAAACCACCGAGCAGGCGCTGCAGGCGGCTTACGAGCAGGCGAACGCTCAACTCTCCGAGGTCATGCACGACACCGCCGACCGATTTCGCCAGGCGGTCGCCGAGGTCAAGCAGATGGCTGGCGACGTGCAACGCCATCTCGACGCGACGCGCCAGGAATTGCGCCGCGGCGTCTTCGAATTGCCCGAGGAGACCAACGAGGCGGCGACCGCGATGCGTCGCGTCGTTTCGGACCAGATCAAAGCGCTCAGGGAATTGACCGCGGTCGTCACGGCTTCCGGCGCCGACTTCGACGTCGCCGAGCCGGCTCCGGCGACGGCTCCGGCGCGCTTCGAGGCGGCGCGCAACGATGCGGCGCCGCGCAATGCCGATTCTGCGCGCGACGACGGGCGAGCCCTCGTCGCCGCGTCGATGGCGGCCGAGTCGGCGCGAACCGGCGCCAAGTCCCAGCGCCCGCGCGCCGCGCAAGCGCCCGCGAGCGCGCCGCCTCCCTTGCCCGCAAGCGCCGAACGCGGCCAATCCGGCTGGTTGTCGAACCTTCTGGCCGCCGCCTCGCGCGACGAAGCGCGGACGGCGCCAAGCCGCGCCGGCGCCGACCCGCTCGAAGGCATTTCCCTGGACATCGCCAAATTCGTCGACGCCGAGGCGGCCGCCGAAATGTGGGACCGCTGGCGCGGCGGCGACACCACCGCGGTGAGCCGCCGCCTCTATACGGCGCAGGGCCAGCAGACCTTCGACGAGGTTCGCCGCCGGTTCCGCAACGATCCGCAGTTCCAGGTTTCGGTCACCCGCTACACGCAGGAATTCGAGCGTCTTCTGGCCAAGATCGGCCAGAGCGACCGAGACGGCGCGCAATCGCGCGCCACCCTTCTCTCGGACGCGGGCAAGGTCTACACCATGCTGGCGCACGCGTCGGGTCGGCTGGGGTGAGCTTCGATCGGCGGCGCGGGTTCCCCGTCCGGGAATTGGCGGGCCTTATAGGCGCGTCGAGACGAACGCGACGATCCGCCTCATGACCGACGAAAGCGCGCCGTCCAGCGCCGCCGAACCCGCCGCGCCGTCGGTCGAGCCGACCGGGGCGTCGGCGGTGAAAATCTCGGCCGCGACCACGCGCCCGCCGACGGTTGCAACGATCTTGACCGCGAGATCGGCCTCGACCCGCATTTGGGCGGCGTCGAGTTCGAACTTTCGAATTTCGACTTCGAGATCGTAGTCCGCGCTCGTCGTCGCGCCGCGGCCGCCGACCTTGTGCAGGAGATGGGCGTTCTCGAACGTCTGGGTCAATCGCGATTGAACGAGAAGCGGCAGACGAGCGGACCACCGCGCGCCGGCCAGCGTCGCGAGCTGCTCGGGGCCGACGCGAACCAGAATGCGGTCGCTGTCGAGGTCGATCGCGGCGATCGGTTCGCCGACCCGCAATTGCGCCTGCAGCGGCCGCGCTGAAACGGACTTGGCCGCGTTGAGATCGAAGGTGGCCGGCTCGCCGCCGGCGCAGGACGCGAGCGTCAAGCTCAACGCGAGCGCCGCGGCCGTTGGCGCGCCGGCGCCAAACGCGCCGGCCAGCCGGCGGACGCGACGGGCGAGCCCAAACCGACGCCGAGCGGCGGAATCCGGCCGAGAATGCGGGTCGAACGCCATCAGGGTCCGCCGTGAAATTCCGGCAGCGTCGGCTTGGCGCCGAAAATCACCTCGCTCGGATTGCGCTCGAAATTCCGCACGACGCGATCGAGATCGTTGACCGTCCGCCGCGCGTCGACCGCCAGCGCCTCGTATTCGCGCAGGCCCGACGAGCTGAAGCGGTTGACGCCGGCGGCGAATTCCGACACGTTCTTCAGCGTGCGATCGATCTCGCCCTTGTTGTCGCGCAGGGTTTGACCGAGCGAATCGGCGCCGTCGAGGAAGTTCGCGACCTTCCGGCCGTCGATCGACTTGAGCAACGCTTCCAGATCCGCCATGACGGACTTGATTGCCGGCGCGTTGTCGCCGAGCGCCTTCGAGAACGCGTCGAGGTTCGTGATCGCGTCGCCGACGGCGACGCTGTTGTCGCTGATCAGCTTGTCGGCTTTGGCCAGCACCGATTCGGCCTTGGCGGAAAGATTGCGGACGTTCTCCATGAGGTCCTGCAATTGGGAAGGTTCAGCGACGATAATAGGCGGCGCTCCCTTATTTGCGATTAACGGCGGCGCGTCGGGGGCGCCGCCGTTCAGCGCGACGACCGCTCCCCCGGTCAGTCCCTGGATCTCCAAGCGCGCTGTGGTGTCCTTCTTGATAGGGACGCTTCCGCTGACGTCGACCAGGGCCTGGACGCGGCCCGGATCGTTGGGATCTAGATAAATCTCCCTGACTTCGCCGACGCGCAAGCCGTTGAACAGCACCGCGCCGCCCCGCGAAAGCCCGGAAACGGAGCCGGTGAAGAGAATTTCGTAACTCTTGTGCTCGGCTATCCTGGTCAGGCCCGAGAACCACAAAACAAACAGAAACCCTCCCGCGATCACCGCCAAGGTGAACGCGCCGATCAATACGAAATGGGCTCGCGTCTCCATTGCCGTCCATCGCTTTCGTAAACGCCTGGCGCTCGCCGACTCGATCGCCCGCCGCCGCCTGGCCGCCGCCCTTCTGGGCCGACTAGCATAGCAGATTTGTCGAACCGAGGCCCCTCGTCAATCCGCGCCCTCCCCGGCGCCGCCGCGTCGGCGGGCGGCGCGTCGTCCTTCCCAGACCCCACGCTCGAGCCCCCCGCGCGCTCACGGCTCGCGTCTCACGCCGCTCGCCTGACGCAGCACGGCTTCGCGCCCCGAACCCCTCTTGCCGTGAAAGTAGGCTTTGATCCAGGGATCCTCGGAACGCAAGAGTTCGGAAAGCGGCCCGATCGCGGTCACCCGCCCCCGCCCCAGGACGCCGACGCGATCGCAAATCGCATAGAGACTGTCGAGGTCGTGGGTCACCATGAACACCGTGAACCCGAGCGTGCGCCGCATCGTGGCGATCAGTTCGTCGAATTCGGCGGCCCCGATCGGATCGAGGCCCGAGGTGGGCTCGTCGAGAAACAGCAGGTCGGGATCGAGCGCCAGGGCGCGGGCCAGCGCCGCCCGCTTGATCATGCCGCCGGAAAGTTCGGCGGGAAATTTATCGGCGGCGTCGGGCGGCAGGCCGACGAGGTCGATTTTCAACATCGCCAATTCGTCGCGCAGGCGCGGCGACAGATGGAGATGCTCGCGCATCGGCGCCTGAATGTTCTGCATCACCGTCAGGTTGGAAAACAGCGCGCCCTGTTGGAACAGGACGCCCCATCGCTGTTCGACGCGTTCGCGCTCGGCGATCGAGAGCGCATCGACGTTCTCGCCGTAAACCTCGATCAGGCCCGCCCGCTTGGGCAACAGACCCAGAATCGCCCGCGTCAAGACCGACTTGCCGGCGCCCGAAGCGCCGACGAAGCCGAGCACCTCGCCGCGATAGACGTCGAGATCGAGGCCGTCCATGACCAGCTCTTCGCCGAAGCCGACCTTGAGCCCGCGCACCCGGATCACCGCCTCGGGAGGCGCCTCGCCGTCGCGGCGCGGCGGGTGGGAAGGCGCCGAGGAGGCGGCGCCGGAATCGTCGGCGCCGGCGCTCAAAACCGCACCGCCGCGAAGAACATGGCGAAAAGGCCGTCGAGGACGATGACCATGAAGATCGACTTGACCACGGATTCCGTCACCTTTCGGCCAAGGGATTCGGCGGAGCCGCTCACCGCGAAGCCCTCGACCGAGGCGATCAACCCGATCACCAGCGCCATGAACGGCGCCTTGATCAGGCCGACGGCGAACGTGTTGAGGCCGATGGCGTCATGCAGGCGCTCGAGGAACACCGCCGGGCCGATCCCGCCGTAGGCCCAGGCCACGCACATGCCGCCGAACAACGACGCCATGTCCGCCAGGAAGGTGAGCAGCGGCAGCGCGGCGATCAGCGCCAAGATCCGCGGCAGAACCAAGACTTCCATCGGATCGAGCGCCATCACCATCAGCGCGTCGACCTCCTCGCGCATCTTCATGGCGCCGATTTCCGCCGTGATTGCGGAGCCGGATCGGCCGGCGATCATGATCGAGGTCAGCAGCACGCCCAGTTCGCGCAACACCAGAATGCCGATCAGATCGACGGTGAAGGCGGTCGCGTTGAATCGCGCCAACTGAAAGATGCCCTGTTGGGCGACGATGGCGCCGACGAGAAAATTGATCAAGAGGATGATCGGGGCGCTGCGCAGCGAGAACGACTCGAGATGGAAGATCGTCGACGTCCAGCGCCAGCGCGGCGGTCGAACGGCGACGGTCGCGCCGACGCTGACCATGCGGCCGAGAAATCCCAGGCCGGCGACGAGATCGGCGCCTGCGGTGTAAACGCTTTCGCCGACGTCGGCGACGAGCGACGACAAGGTCGGCGGCTCGTGCGCCGCAGGGGCCTCCATCGGACGGAAATGCGCCTCGCGCAGCAGAATCGCGTGCTCGGGCCGCGCGCCGACGATGGTCGCCTCGGCGCCGCGTGCGGCCAGCGAGCAGCGCGAGCGATCGATGACCCACGCCCCCGCCGTGTCCATGCGAACGACCTGCGCAAGATCGATCGTCGCCGAGCGCGCGCCGGCGGCGAGCGCGACCAGCGCGTCGGCCCGCCGCTCCAGGTGCGCCCCGGCCTCGACCGTCCACTCCCCGGCGAGCGCGAGGCGAACGCCGTCCGCGGTTGCTTGGCTGGTGACGGCGGGAGCCGTGGACATCGGGGGCGCGCTCCGGCGCTTGACAGGGATCGCAAATAAGCAGGGCGCGGCGCCTCACAAGACGTCGCGCGCATGACAAGGCGCCGAGCGACCTGTCGCGTTGTCGCCGCTTCGTTCGTCGTCAGGCATAGCCGGACGCGCCGGGCCTGTCGAGGCGGCGCCTCGAGACCCGGATTGGGACCGCCAAAACCTGCGGTCGTCTTACACAACATTCCATCGCTGTGTTTCCCGGCGGGACCGGGCGGCGGGAGCGGAAACAAAACCGGCACGAATCAGCGACGCGCGAGGCGAATCCCCTTTTTTGGGAAAAAGCGAGTCGAATCTCGCTTCGTCCCGGCGAATTCTGCGGCGATCGACCGGCTCGCCGCCTTCCTGGCCTCCCGTTCGTCCGGGTCGACGCGCGGGCGCCGCTTGCGGCTTCGCGGCCGTCAATCCATCGCCGCCGCCTTGAGGATGCAAACCATCGTCGCGTGCGCCGCCGCAGCGCCGAGATTGCGAATGCGGTGCGGCCGGTCGCCGTGATAGCGCAAAGTCTCGCCGGCGCGGGCGACCTCGACGACCTCGCCGACTTCGACCTCGAGTTCGCCCTCCAGAACGGAAAGGCACTCGATCGAACCGCGCGGATGGGCCTGCGAACCGAGCGCGCCGCCGGGCTCGGCGCGGAAATCGTACCATTGCAGCCAATCGACGGTCTTCAGCCAGCCGATCACCGCCAGCCGGCACAGGCCGTCGTCGGACACCAGGATTGGCGTGCCGCCGCGGCTGACGTGTTCGATGAACGGCCCGTCTTCGCCGCCGTGAAGAATGGATTCGATCGACGCGTCGAGCGCGTGGGCGAGCCGCCAGATGGTGGTCAGGGTCGGATTGGTCTCGTTGCGCTCGATCTGCGAGATGATCGACTTGGCGACGCCGGACTGAAGGGAAAGATCAGCCAGCGAAAGGCCGTAGCCTTTCCGCAGCTTGAGAACGGTGCGGCCGAGTTGGCTGGACAGCGCCGCCGCGCCCGCTTCCAGAACCTTGGCTTTGTCCTTGCCCTCGACGCCCATGTCGGCGATTCCCTAGGAAATGTTCCCCTGATTATAGAGCGGAGCGTCCGGAATATCGAACGGCGTCGTCCGGTCCCAGACGCGGCTCGCCGCCTCGCCCGGCGCGGTCGAGGGAACGACCGCCGGCGGCGACGCGATCTCGATCGGGGCGAACGCCGCGGCGCAGGCGTACGTCGGAACGCCTCAAAAGGCGCCGGGAAAGGCGCCGCCGTCGATGAGAATATTCTGCCCGGTGAGGTAGCCCGCTTGCGCGCTGCAAAGAAAGGCGCAGAGGGCGCCGAACTCCTCCGGCGCGCCGAAACGGCCGGCGGGGATCGCCGCTTCGCGCCGCGCGCGGAGCGCCGCCGGATCGTCGCCGCTCGCGGCCGCGCTCTGGTCCAGAACCGAGCGAATCCGGTCGGTGTCGAAGGCGCCGGGTTGGATCGAATTGATGGTCACGTTGTCCTTGGCGAGAGCGCGCGCGCTCGCCGCCAGGAACGCGGTCAAGCCGGCGCGCGCGCCGGAGGAGACGTCGAGACCGGCGATCGGCGCGCGCACCGAGGACGAGGTGATGTTGACGACGCGCCCGAACCGCCGCCGCGCCATGCCCGGCGCGACAAGCTGAACGAGCGCGATCGGCGTCAGCATGTTGGACTCGAGCCCGCGCAGAATATCCTCGCGCGTCAGCGCCGCGAACGGCGCCGGCGGCGGCCCGCCGTTGTTGTTGACGAGGATGTCGGGCGCCGGGCAGGCGTCGAGCAAGGCGGCGCGGACTTCCGCCGAGTCGAGGTCGCCGACGACCGCGACGACGTCGGCGCCCGTCGCCTGGCGGATTTCGCGCGCCGTCGCCTCCAGCCTCGCCGGATCGCGGCCGTTGACGATCACGGCGCAGCCCGCCCGCGCGAGCGCCATCGCGCAGGCCTTGCCCAAGCCCTTGCTCGAGGCGCAGACGATCGCTTTGCGCCCGGCGATGCCCAAATCCATTGCCGACCCCGTTTCTCGGCCCCCGCCGGCGCGGTCGTTGCGCCGTCGTCGACGAAATTCGGCGCCGCCGCCTCGTGGCGGCGCCGCTTCAATGGGTCCGGCGCCCGCCCCTGCCGCCGCATCGCCGCAGGGCGGCGCGGCCTAGGACGATCGCGCTCATACCGACGCGGCGTGCTCCCGCTCGGCCCGCGCCGCGAGAAACGTCTCGAGTTCTTTCGCCGCGACCGGCTTGCTGAAATGATAACCCTGCATTTCGTCGCAGTTGTTCTCGCGCAGGAACGCGAGTTGCTCGTCGGTCTCGACGCCCTCGGCGATGACCCTCAGATTGAGCTTCTTTCCCAGGGAAATCACGGCGCTGGCGACCGCCTTGTCGTTGTCGTTGGATGCGAGGTCGTGGATGAACGTCTTGTCGATCTTCAGCCGCGAGACCGGGAAATTCTTCAGCGCGCTGAGGCTGGAATAGCCGGTGCCGAAGTCGTCGATCGAAAGGTGCACGCCCAGACGCTGCAGCGCGGCCATCGTGTCCACCGCCTGATCGACATCCAGCATGATCAGGCTTTCCGTAATCTCGAGCTCCAAGTATCTGGCGTCCAAACCGCTCTTCCGCAGCGCGCTGACGACCCGGGCGACCAAGCTCTTATCCCAGAATTGCCGCGCCGATACGTTCACGCAGACGGTCATCGGCGGCAGGCCGGCGTCCTGCCACGCCTTGTTCTGCCGGCAGGCTTCGTGCAGCACCCAGTCGCCGATCGGCACGATCAGGCCCGTCACCTCGGCCAATGGAATGAAATCGATCGGCGACAACATGCCCACACTCGGGCGATTCCAGCGGATCAACGCTTCGACCGCGAAGACGCGCCCCGTCCGCAGATCGACCTGCGGCTGATAGTGCAGGACAAACTCGCCGCGAGCGACGGCGTTTCGCAACTCCTCCTGCAGCAGGAATCTCTCGTGGACCCTGGCATTCAGCTCAGGGGTGTAGAATCGGAAATTGTCGCGGCCCATTTCCTTGGCGCGGTACATCGCCGCGTCGGCGTTGGCCAACAGCGTGTCGGCGTCCGTCCCGTCGTCGGGATAGTTCGCGACGCCAAAGCTGCTGGTCACGCGCAACGTGTGGCCCTCGATCACGACGGGCTCCGAGATCGCCGCCTGGATCTTTTGCAGAGTCGCGGAAACGAGCTGCGCGCTCTTGGGCTGATCGAAAAGCAGGATGACGAATTCATCGCCGCCGATCCGCACCACCGTGTCGGTCGCCCTCAGGCATGCGACCATCCGCTTCGCGACCGCCTTCAAGAGTTCGTCGCCGGCGTTGTGGCCCAGACTGTCGTTGATGTTCTTGAAATTGTCGAGATCGACGAACGCCACCGTCACCCAGCGCTGGTATCGCTGCGCATAGAACAAGGCTTGCGAAAGACGGTCGTTGAGCAAGGTGCGATTGGGAAGCCCGGTCAGCGCGTCATGGTTGGCCATGAATTGGATGCGGTCTTCGGCGCGTTTGCGTTCGATGGCGATGCCGGCCATGTGGGTGGTGATGTCGACGAGGCGCATTTCGACCGGCGAGGGTTCGCGAACCGACATCGAGTACATCGCGAAGACGCCCAGCGCCTCGCCGCGATTCGACAGGATCGGCGTCGACCAGCATGAACGAAGCCCATGCGTGGCGGCCAGGTCCCGGTAATCGGTCCACAGCGGGTCGGTCACGGTATCGGCGACGATGACGGGCTCTCGCCGATAGGCGGCGGCGCCGCACGAGCCCATGTTGGGACCGATGCGGAGGCCGTCGATGGCCTTGACATAGGCCTCGGGCAAGCTCGGCGCCGCGCCGAGACGCAAGCGCGTCCCGTCGTCGTCGACCAGCAGGACGGAGCCGAATATCCCGGTCAACTGGGATTCGACCAGGCGCATGAGACGATCGAGCACGTCTTCGAGCGGGGCGTTCCTCGCGATCAACTCGAGGATTTGCCCCTGCCCGTCGCGTAAGTCGTCCGCCAGCTTGCGCTCGGAAATGTCGCGGGACATGCCCGCCACGCCGAAAATTTCGTTGTGGTCGTTGCGCAGCGGCACCTTCGTCGTCAGGATCCACGTCTTGCCGCCCGATTCGTCGAAGACGTACTCCTCTATATCGACCATCGGCTTCCCGGTCCGGATGATCTCCTGTTCGTCGGCGAAAAACTTCTTCGCGATCTCCGCGGGCAGGAGTTCCAGGTCGCTCTTGCCGATCAGGTCGGCGGGCCCCGGCAAGCCGATCCGGGTCGCCGTGGCCCTGTTGGAAATGACGAAGCGGCTCTTGACGTCTTTGACCCAGAGGTTGTCGGGCAGCCAGTCGATCAGAGCTTGCAGCGACAGCCGCTCGTCGGCGATGGCGCGTTTTTCCTGAGATTCGGCGTTGTCCTCGTGCTCCGACACCCAGCCGCCGTCCGTCATGGGCTGGTGGCGAATTTGAACGTTTCGGCCATCCCCCAGCGTAATCGACCAAGTTCTTGGTTCATTGCCGGGATTGTTCGACGCGTAAACCGAGAGATAGTCGTCGGCGGCGGTTGCGCAGGTGCCGGCGGCGACGCGAAGCTCCACAATCTCCCGCAGCGTCATGCCCGGACGAATCCGCTCGGGCGCCAGTCGATAAATCTCCGCGTAGCGGCGGTTGCTCAGGATCAGCCGCCCCTCGCCGTCGAAAAAGCAAACGCCCTGACCGATCGAGTCGATGGCGGTCTGATAGCGCTGCGCCTTCGCCTGCAACTGCGCGATCGTCGTCTGTTGATCGCCGGCGATGAGGTTGTGCGACTCGCTCGCCGCGCGCGCGAGGGCGGCGATGCAGGATTCGTCGAGCGCGCCTTCGGCGCGCTTTATCGGTTTTGCCCGCAAGTGAATATCCTCCGTGGCGCCGCTGGCGGCCAGACGAATTGAGCGGCGCCTGCTCCCATCGCTCCGACAGCTTAGCTGGGCCCGATTAATGGAAAGTGAATCAACAATTCATTACCATCGCCTGGCGCAATTTTACTTATGTACCCCAACAAAACCTTTCATTAACCACGTTTGCGAGTTTATTGCCGCCGGGCCAAACCCCTGCGAAGCCAGCGATAAACTGCCGGGCCGGCGCCGGCGCACGACGCCCCTCCGCTTGCGCGGATGGGCGCCCATTCTCGTCCGTGAAGCGTCGGCGCGTCCGAAGCGCGCCGGATTGGGACGAAGCAAGCGCGAACGCCGCGTCCAACTCGCGCTCCGGGCCTCAGGCCGCGCCGCGCTGCGTATAGCCGAGCCGCTGGTTCAAGCGCTCCATCAGGCTCAACGCCGCCTCGGCGACGACCGTGCCCGGCGGAAAGATTGCGTCGACGCCCGCCGCGCGCAACGGCGCGAAGTCCTGTTCCGGAACCACGCCCCCGACGACGACGATCGCCTCGCCCAGCCCGACGGCGCGCAACGCGGCCTTCAGCGCCGGCGCCAGCGTCAGATGGCCGGCGGCGAGCGAGGAGACGCCGACGATGTGAACGCGTTTCTCCGCCGCCAGGGCCGCGACCTCGTCCGGCGTGGCGAACAGGGGCCCGACCTCGACGTCGAAGCCGAAATCGGCGAACGCCGAGGCGATGATCTTCTGGCCGCGGTCGTGGCCGTCCTGGCCGATCTTGGCCACCAGAATGCGCGGACGCCCGCCGTCGTTCTCGGCGAAGGCGCGGGTCATCGCGACGACGCGCGCGTTGGCCTCGGCGTCGGCGCCCGACTCGGCGAGATAGACGCCGGAGATCGCCTCGCTCTCGGCGACGTGGCGGCCGAACGCTTTCTCCATCGCCAGCGAAATCTCGCCGACCGTCGCCTTGGCGCGCGCCGCCTCGACGCTGAGCGCCAGAAGATTGGCCGCGCCGCGCGCGCCCTCGGTCAGCGCGTCCAGCGCCGCGCGCGTCGTCGCTTCGTCGCGCTCGGCGCGCAGACGCTCGAGCTTCTCGATCTGCTGCGCGCGCACGCTCGCCGCGTCGACCTTGAGGACGGCGATCTCGCGCTCAAAGTTGGGAGCGAACTTGTTGACGCCGATCACCGTCTGCCGGCCCGAGTCGATGCGCGCCTGCACGCGCGCGGCGGCTTCCTCGATGCGGCGCTTGGGCAACCCGAGCTCGATCGCCTTGGCCATGCCGCCGAGCGCTTCGATCTCGTCGATGTGCTTGCGCGCTCTCGCCGCCAACTCGGCGGTCAGACGTTCGACGTAATAGGAGCCGCCCCAGGGATCGACGATCCGCGTCGTGCCGCTTTCCTCGATCAGGAAGAGCTGGGTGTTGCGCGCGATGCGCGCCGAGAACGGCGTCGGCAGCGCCAGCGCTTCGTCGAGCGCGTTGGTGTGCAGAGACTGAGTGTGCCCCTGGGTCGCCGCCATCGCCTCGATCTGGGTGCGCACGATGTTGTTGAACGGATCCTGCGCAGTCAGCGACCAGCCCGAAGTCTGGCTGTGCGCGCGCAGGGCCAGCGACTTCGCCGACTTCGGCCCGAACCCCTCGACGAGCCCGGCCCACAGCATCCGCGCGGCGCGCAGCTTGGCGATCTCCATGAAAAAATTCATGCCGATCGCCCAGAAGAACGACAGGCGCGGCGCGAACTGATCGACGCTCATCCCCGCCGCCACGCCGGCGCGCAGGTATTCGAGGCCGTCGGCGAGCGTGTAGGCGAGCTCGAGATCCTGCGTCGCGCCCGCTTCCTGCATGTGATAGCCGGAAATCGAGATCGAGTTGAACTTCGGCATGTGCTTCGCCGTGAAGGCGAGTATGTCGGCGACGATGCGCATCGAGGCGCCGGGGGGGTAGATGTAGGTGTTGCGCACCATGAATTCTTTGAGAATGTCGTTCTGGATCGTGCCCGAAAGCCGCTCCGGCGAGACGCCCTGTTCTTCCGCCGCCACGATGTAGAGGGCAAGTACGGGCAGCACCGCGCCGTTCATGGTCATAGACACCGACATCTGATCGAGCGGAATGCCCGAAAACAGCGTGCGCATGTCGTAGATGGAGTCGATCGCGACGCCCGCCATGCCGACATCGCCGGAGACGCGCGGATGATCGCTATCATAG
>JBEKBD010000060.1:0-27128 GCA_050015575.1 Roseiarcus sp.
TTGTCGACGACGCCGCAGCGGTCGCCGTCGCCGTCGAAGCCAAGCGCGAGGTCGGCGCCCGATTCCTTCACCGCCGCCGCCATCGCGCGCAGCATGTGCAAGTCCTCGGGGTTGGGATTGTAGCGGGGAAACGTGAAGTCGAGATCGCAGTCGAGCGGGACGACTTCGCACCCCAAGGCGGCGAGCAGTTGCGGCGCGAAGGCGCCCGCGGTGCCGTTGCCGCAGGCGGCGACGACCTTGAGCCGGCGCGACAATTTCGGCCGCGCCGTCAGGTCGGCGAGATAGCGGGCGGGAAAATCGGCGACGAATTCGTAAGCGCCGCCTTCGCCGGCGCGGGCCTCGCCGCCGAGCACGATTTGGCTGAGCCGGCTCATCTCCTCCGGTCCGAAGGTCACCGGCCGCGCCGCCCCCATCTTGACGCCGGTCCAGCCGTTGTCGTTGTGCGAGGCCGTGACCATCGCGACCGCGGGGACGTCGAGCGCGAACTGGGCGAAATAGGCCATCGGCGTGATCGCGAGGCCGATGTCGCGAACCCTCGCCCCGGCCGCCAACAGGCCCGAGATCAGCGCGTATTGGATCGCGCTCGAATAGGAGCGGAAATCGTGGCCGACGACGATCTCCTTGTTCACCCCCATTTCGCCGATCAGCGTCGCGAGCCCCATGCCCAGCGCCTGCACGCCCATCAGGTTGATTTCCTGCGGGTAGAGCCAGCGCGCGTCGTATTCGCGAAAGCCAGTCGGCTTCACCATCGGCTGCGTTTCGTAGGCGTAGCTGTTGGGGTCGAGCTGGGGTTGCGGCTTGGGGAACAACGGGCGGCCTCGGGCGGAAGGGCGACGCTCTGGCCTAGCCGATCGCGGCCGCAATAAAAAGCCCGTCGCGGCGCGAACCCGTCGCGCTATTGCCGCAGCGCGAGCGCCCCGTCGCGTTGTTCGACGCTGGCGAGGCGCTTGAGAAAGCTGGCGCCGAGAAGGTTGGCCGAGCCCGCGCCGGGCGCCATCACCACCGCCTCGACGTCGTTCATTTCGATCGACCCGAGGCTGACGTCTCGGAGCACGACGCGCGAGACGAGCGAGTCGCCGTTGGCGGTATGCGTGCGCAACTTCGGCGCCGCGGGATCGACGAAGACGCCGAGGCGCTCGGCGGTTTCCGCCGTCAGGGCGACCATCGTCGCGCCGGTGTCGACCAGCACCTCGACTTCTTGTCCCTCGATCGACGCCGTGGCGTGGAATTGGCCGACCGCGTCCGCCGGGATCGACGCCTCGCGAAGACTCGAATTCTCGGCCGTGACGGCGCGGGCCGCCATGGGGGCGAGCGAAGCGGGCGCGACGACCGGCGCGCCGCTCTGGGACAGGTAGGAAGGCGCGGAAAGCCCGATGATCAGAGCCGCCGTCGCGAAGATCAACGCATTCTTCAGCATCAAAGCGCCTGCCGCCGCGGAGTTGGCGCGAAGGCCGCGGAACCCCGCTCGCGACCATGCCGACGGCGGGCAAAAATTCGGTTAAGCCGAGGCCGGCGCGCCGGTTAATTCGAACCTTTTTCTTTCGCGCCGCGCGCTGCCCGCGCGCGACGGCGCGAGCCGTTGACCCAGATCAATGCCGGCGGCGGCAAAGATGCTTCGTGCCGATCGGCCTCCGGCGGCGCGACGAAGCGAGGTCTCCAAGGACACGCGAAATGGAAGAGGTTGAGTTTCCGACCATCCTGGCTCGCACATTCATCGCGGCGACGCCGCCGCCCGTCCTCGATCTCGGCGCCGCCGCGCTTCTGCGCGCGATGGCGCGCCACCACCCCGATCTGTTTCGCGTCCTCGCCGAGCGCCGCCGCACTGCCATTCTCGTCGAGCTGACCGATCTGCCCCGTCGTTTCCTGCTGCAATTCGGCGAGGGCGCGCCGTCGCTGCGGTTGACCGGCGCGAGCGTCAGCGAGGCGGACGCGAGCGTGAAGGGGTCGCTCGAGGCGCTGATGGCGCTGTTCGAAGGCCGCATCGACAGCGACGCGTTGTTCTTCACCCGCGAGATCGTCGTCGCCGGCGACACCTCGGCGGTGGTGGCGCTGCGCAACATCCTCGACCGCGAGCCGATCAGCGTGCTCGCGGAAGCCGCTTCGTTACTTGGCCCGCTGCGGGGCCTCGGCCGCGCCGCCGCGCTGGGCTGCGAGCGCCGCGCGCGCCGTTTGCGCGATCTTGTCCGTCCCGTCCGCCCCGCCCCCGACGGCCTCGCGCGCGGCGAGCGCGACGCGGCGGCGGACAATTTGCGCGCCGAGATCGAGGCGCTGAAAACGCGCCTGAGCAAGCTGGAGGCGCGTCAGCGTCGCAAGGAGGGCGAGGCGGCGTGAGACCCCCAAACTACCTCGAACTGGTATGCCCCGCCGGCACGCCGGCTTCGCTGCGCGCGGCGGTCGACGCCGGCGCCGACTCGGTCTATTGCGGCTTTCGCGATTGCACCAACGCGCGCAACTATCCCGGACTGAACTTCGACGTCCGGGATTTGCGCGAGGGAATCGCCTACGCTCACGCGCGTGGGCGGCGCGTGCTCGTCGCGGTGAACACCTTTCCGCGCGCCGGCGACATCGAGCCGTGGCGGCGCGCGGTCGACAACGCCGCGGAACTCGGCGCGGACGCGGTCATTCTCGCCGATATCGGCCTGCTCGACTATGCGACCCGCCGCCATCCGACGTTGCGCCGGCACCTCTCGGTGCAGGCGGCCGCCTCCAACCCGCTGTCGATCGACTTCTACCGCGAGAAGTTCGGCGTCAGCCGCGTCATCCTGCCGCGCGTGCTGGCGGTCGAGGAAGTCGCGGCGCTGATCGCGCGCATGGGCGTCGAGGCCGAAGTGTTCGCGTTCGGCTCGCTGGGAACGATGGTGGAGGGGCGCTGTTTCCTTTCCTCCTACATAACCGGCCGCTCGCCGAGCAGCGACGGCGTCTGCGCGCCGGCCGAGTTCGTTTCCTACCGCGAGGACGGCGAGTTCATGGTCTCGCGCCTCGGCGACGTGACGATGAACCGTTACGCCAAACACGAGAACGCCGCCTATCCCACCCCGTGCAAATGCCGCCTCGTCGCCAACGGCAAAGTCTCCTACCTGTTCGAAGAGCCGGTGGGGCTCAACGCCGTGTCGATCCTCAGAGAACTCAAGGCCGCCGGCGTCGCCGCGCTGAAAATCGAGGGAAGGCAGCGCAGCCGCGCCTATGTCGGCCAGGTCGTCGCGGCGTTCCGCGCCGTGCTCGACGCGTTGGCGCGCGGCGAGGAGACGCCGGCGGCGATCGGCGACCTCGACGCCATCGCCGAGGGCGGCAAGGTCACCTTGAGCGCCTACAAGAAGGGCTGGCGATGAGCGCGTTGACGCTGGGGCCGATCCTGTTCAACTGGAAGCCGGAGCGGCGGCGCGACTTCTACTTCCGCATCGCCGACGAGGCGCCGGTCGACTGCGTCTATCTCGGCGAAGTCGTGTGCTCCAAGCGCGAGCCGTTCTTCGTCGACGACCTGCCGGCGATCGCCGCGCGCTTGCGCGCCGCCGGCAAGCAAGTCGCGCTGTCGACCCTGGCGCTGGTGACGACCGAGCGCGAGATGGATGAAATCCGCCAGCGTTGCGGCGGCGAGCTGATGATCGAGGCCAACGACGTCGCCACCATCAAGACGCTCGCCGGCGCGCCGCACATCGCCGGCCCCTTCATCAACGTCTTCAACGAGGCGACGCTCGACTTCCTGGCGCGCGGCGGCGCGGTCAGGGTGAACACGCCGGTCGAATTGTCCGCGGCGGCGGTCGCGACGCTGGCGCGCTGCAGCCCGGTAGAGACCGAGACGCTTGTCTTCGGCCGCCAGCCGCTGGCGATTTCGATGCGCTGCTACCACGCGCGCGCCTACGGGCTTCACAAGGACGCCTGCCAGTTCGTCTGCGAACTCGATCCGGACGGCCTCGCCGCCGATCAGCTCGACGGCGCGCCTCTGCTCGCCATCAACGGCACGCAAACCCTGTCGCACGGCTACGCTGCGCTGCTGAGCGAGCTCGACGACTTGCAGTCGGCCGGGGTGACGCACTTCCGGCTGTCGCCGCAAGCGTGCGACATGGCGAAGACAGCCGAGGTCTATCGCGCCGTCCTCGACCGCCACATGGCGCCGGAAGAAGCGCTGGCGAACTTGCGCGCGCTGGTCGGCCCGATTCCCTTCATCGACGGCTACATCCGCGGCCGCGAGGGCATGAGCTGGAGCGAGGGCGCGGCGACGTCGAACTAGGCGCCGGTGGCCATGACCGACCCTCACGCCCGGTCGAACGGGGTGGCGAAGCGCGGGCGGACCGACTTCGCCGCCGACGCCGGAGCGTCGCGGGAGAGAACGGCGACGCCCGCCTCGGCGGCGAATCGCTCGAGTTGCGCGATCGCGGCGCCCGACAAATTCCACCGCCGCGCCGCGTCGAGCACGCCGGCGATATAATCCGCCTCGCCGACCCCGGGCCCGTCATTGGCCCCGATATAGATCAGCGCCCGCTTGGCGCCGCCGGCGACGACCACAGGCCGCGTCGCCTTGACGAAGAGTCCGTCGCCGAGCCCCTCGAAGCGGTCGAGCGCGGCGACGTCGGCGAGCGCGATTCGCCACAACACGCCCTCGACGTTGGCCTTGGCGTCGCGCGTCGCCGTCAGCCAACCCTCGCGCATGATGGCGAGGCGATGGCGCATCAGGCGCGCGACGCCGAGCGGCTCGGAGCGCGGGCAGCGCCGCGCCATCGCCTCCACGTCCATGTTCGCGCCGTAAGCGAAATAGAGCGGCATCGATCCGCCTCCTTCAGCCGCTCAGCCGCTCGACCTTGCTGACGACGGCCTTGCCGCGCAATTGCGCCAGCACCGCGTTGAGGTGCTGGATGTCGGAGACCTGCAGGTCGAAGCGCACCTCGCGAAAATCCGATCCGCCGGGGTTGAAGACGACGTTGTCGATGTTGGCGCCGGCCTCCCCGATCGTCGTCGCAATGATTCCCAGCGCGCCCGGCTCGTTGAGCATCGTCACCTGGATTTGCGTCGGGTAGAGCGCCTTGGTGGCGGTGTCGAGGTCCCAGCGGACGTCGAGCCACTGCTCCGGCTTGTCGTCGTAGGCGACCAGCGCGGGAGAATGGATGGGATAGATGGTGATCCCCTCCCCTGGTGTGCGGATGCCGACGATGCGTTCGCCCGGGACGGCGCCGCCCTTGGGCGCGAAGCGCACCGGCATGTCCCAGCCGATCCCGCGCAGCGGCAACGCGTCGGCGTCCTCGCCCTTGCCGGGCACGCGAAACACCAGGTTGGCCGCTCTGGCCAAGCCGAACCAGCCGGCTTCGCCGGGCGCCAGCGCCGGTCCGGCTTTGCGTTCCTCTTGGAAGTCGGGGTAGATCGCGCGCACGACGTCGGTCGAATAGAGTTCGCCGCGCCCGACGCTGACGAACACGTCGTCGATCGAGCTGCGCGCCAAGCGCGACAGCGCGCTCTTCAGCTTGGCGTCGGAATACTTGCGTTCCGCCCGCGCGAACGCGCGCTCGACGATCTGGCGCCCGAGGCCGCCGTATTGCGCCTTGGCGGCTTCGCGGGTGGCGCGGCGGATCGCGGCGCGGGCGCGGCCGGTCACCACGAGACTGTCCCACGCCGCCGGCGGCGTGCGGCTGTCGGAGCGGGTGATCAACACTTCGTCGCCGTTGCGCAAGGGGGAAATCAGCGGCGCGATGCGGCCGTTGATCTTGGCGCCGACGGCCGAATTGCCGACGTCGGTGTGGACGGCGTAGGCGAAGTCGATCGCCGTCGCGCCGCGCGGCAGCGCGATCAGCCGCCCCTTGGGGGTGAAGCAGAACACCTGGTCCTGGAACAGTTCGAGCTTGGTGTGCTCGAGGAACTTCTCGGAATCGTCGCTCGCCAGCGTCTCGATGGTCTGCCGCAGGCCGCGATAGGCGCGGCTTTCGCTGGCGTCGATCGCCTCCGAGCGGCCGGGGCGGTCCTTGTAGAGCGCGTGCGCGGCGATGCCGTACTCGGCGATTTCGTTCATGTCGTGAGTGCGGATCTGCAATTCGACCCGCTGGCTGCTTGGGCCGATGACGGTGGTGTGGATCGAACGATAGTCGTTCTGCTTGGGGGTCGAGATGTAGTCCTTGAAGCGGCCGGGCACGTTCGGCCAGGTGGTGTGGGCGACGCCGACCGCGGCGTAGCAGTCGGCGACGGTGTCGACGAGGATGCGGAACCCGTAGATGTCCGAGAGCTGCTCGAAGGCGATCGAGCGGCGCTCCATCTTGCGCCAGATCGAATAGGCTTGTTTCTGGCGCCCCTTGACCTCGACCTTGATGCCGCGCCGGGCGAACTGATCGGTCAGCTCGGCGGCGATGCGCGCGATCAGCGCGCCGTTCTTGGCCTTCAGTTCCTCCAGCCGCGACGCGATCAGCTCGTGCGCCTCCGGCATCAGATAGCCGAACGCCAGATCTTCGAGTTCGTTGCGCATGCCTTGCATGCCCATGCGGCCCGCGAGCGGCGCGTAGATGTCGAGCGTGTCCTGCGCGATGCGGGCGCGTTTGTCCTCCGGCATGAAATTCAACGTGCGCATGTTGTGCAGGCGGTCGGCGAGCTTGATCAGCAGCACGCGCGCGTCGTCGGCAATGGCGAGCAGGAGCTTGCGAAAATTCTCCGCCTGCTGGGCGTGCTTGGAGGCGAAATCGAGCCGATTGAGCTTGGTGAGCCCGTCGACCAGGCCGCCGATCTCCGGACCGAACAGCGAATCGATGTCCGCCCGGGTGGCGGAGGTGTCTTCGACGGTGTCGTGCAGCATCGCCGAGACGATGGTCGCGTCGTCGAGCTTGAGATCGGTCAGGATCGCCGCGACTTCGAGCGGATGGGAAAAGAACGGATCGCCCGAAGCGCGTTTCTGCGTCCCGTGCGCCTTCATCGCGAAGACATAGGCGCGATTGAGCAGGTCTTCGTTGGCGTCCGGATTGTAGCGGCGAACGCGCTCGACCAATTCATACTGCCGCATCATCGATGGCGCCGGACCTCGCTGCGAAAGGGGAAGGAAACAGCAACGCGCCCGCCACTATCGAGGCGCCCGCCACGCCGCGCAAGCCCCAATCGCGCGCTCCCGTCGCCAAAAACCGGCGCCGCGGATTTCAGCCGATCCATGGCCCTGGAAACCGTCGCGCCGATCGCCGATATGGCGGTCGTCATCCTGTGGGCCGCGACGGCGTGGCCAACCGGACGAAGCCGAGCCCTTCCGCAAGCGGCGCGTCGGCGCCGCCGACGAAAAAAACCCCGGAGCTTTCGCTCCGGGGCCAGATCGTAAATGCGAATCAGACGCGTTCAGAAGGTGCGGGTGACGCGCAACCGGCCGTCGAAGCCGTCGGCGGTGCTCGCCGGGGCGGCGAGGCCCACATCAAAGTGCGAGCTCATATAGACCAGATCAAGCGCGAAATCGAGGTTCTTGACCGGGCTCCAATCGAACACCGCGCCGCCAAACCAGGCGTACATGTTGCCTTCCGCGATCGCCTTCGACCAGGTGAGGTCGACGTACGAAATTTCCGGCGAGATCGAGAACTGCGGCGTGAGCTGGAACGTGGCTTCCGCAGCCCCGCCCCACGTCGTCGGGAACGCCCAGCCCGCGCCGGTGTCGAAGGCGTCGGACATCACGTAGGCCACGCCATTGCCGTTCATGTTGCCGTTGGCGCCCCAACCCGGGCCGCCCGCAAGGCCGGAATACTCGATCGCGGCATGGCTGTAGCTGCCCTGCAGCTTGATCACGTCGCCCGCGCCGAGCGAGGGCAGATTGATGGTCAAGCCCGCGATCCCGCCCCAGCCCCAGGTGTTGACGTCGGTGCCAGACGGAGTCCCGTTCTGATAGACGTTGTGCTCGACGAACGCCAAGTGAGCGCCGCCCCAGGCCTGCGTCAAGTCCAACGACTCGACGATGTCCGGAGCGCGGTCGCCAAGGAGGGTGCTGTTCGCCGCGGCGACGGAAGTGTCCGCGTACGCGTACGCTGCGGCCTCACGGTCTTCCAAGGAGATCGTCGCCGAGAACCCGCCGCCGAACGTGGCGGTGTAGGCCAGCAAGTCGATGCCGGTGTCGGAGTGTTCGGGCGAAAGGATGTTTTCCCAGGTCTCGCCGCCCGCGATGAAATCGTAGAACGAGTCGTGCACGCCGGCGGTGACGCCCGCCCACTGGACATAGGCTTGGTTGGGATAGCCGTCGTTGTTGAACGCATTGGCGGTCTTGGCGGGCATGGCCTTGAAGCCTTCGCCGGCGTCGACGCGCCAATCGACCACGCCCAGCAGCGGCCCGTAGGCGGTGTTCGAGGTGAAGTCCATTTCGACTTCGCCGCGGGACGTCATGCCGAAATCGCTGCGGGTATGCGTGGCGACAGCATGCAGCACGCCGCCCGAATCCAAGTTCCACGCTTGCTTGAGATTGCCCATTTCGACCTGACCGGTCGCGATGCCGCTGATCTTCAGGCATTCGTCGGTGCCGGGAATGATGAATCCGGCGTTGCCGTTGATTTTGCAAACCTTGACGTATTCGGCAGCGGGCGCGCCCTTCTTCGTGGGAAGATCGGCGGCCTGAGCCGCGGCGACCGTGACCAAAGCGGCCGCGGAACCGAGCAGAAGGCTCTTCATGAGAGTCATTTTGTGACCTCCGTTGATGGACTACGTGGGAGTCGGTTGAAACCTTGAACCTATGTCGCCGACCAATAAGTCTGCCGAGTCAAAGGTGTTAAGCGCCCCTCTTCCCGTTTCTGCGAACTCCCGGCATCTTGCGCTGGTCCCCCAGCCGACGACGCCGTCGGTACGCCTCGCGAGCGGGAAGCTCCCGTTCACGGATCGCAACATACAAGCGTCCGGCCGCGCCTCAAACCCGAAAATGCCGAGATTTGGCCCCAAAGCGCGTTTCTCCGCGGCATGTTGCAGAAAGGTCACGAAAAGGCGGGGGAAGCCGTCCCCGTTATCCCCCTAGCGGGGCGACCCAGCCGGTGGCGCCGGCCGAATCAGGGACTTACGGCGCCTCGAGGGCGCCGGGGCGCGTCGCCGATTCTCTCGCTTTCCGCAGCGAAGCCAGGGTCATTGAGGATGCGGCGTCGCGAACGGGTCGAGCGCGCTCGCCGCTGATGGCTTCGAGCCCGACTCCGGCCGATCGAGGGCGTATTTTGCTCTGCGCCCGCCCTGAATTATACAAACCGCTTGTTTCCGCGCTTCGGCCTCCCGCGCGCCTATGGCCCCGCAATGACAGCAATTGACGCTATCGACATCGAGATTCGCCTGGCCATGCAAGCGCTTCGTCAAGGCGACCGCGCGGGCGCCGAGCAGCGGCTCAAGACGGCGTTGCGGGCGCAGCCGCGCCATCCCCGCCTTCTCGGCGTTCTCGGCGCGTTTCTGGTGGCCGAAAAACGCTACCGCGAGGCCGAGCCCATTTTGCGCGCCGCGACGAAAGCTCCCCAGGCCTCCGACGCGACCTGCTACCATCACGGGCTCGCCTTGCAGAACCTCGACCGGCCGCAGGAGGCTTTCGCGGCGTTCGGCAAGGCGCTGGCCAAGAACCCGAACAGCGCCGACGCCTGGTTCGGCCGCGGCAGCGTGCTGGAGGAAAGCGGCCAACACGAAGAGGCGATCGTTCAGTTCGATCGCGCCATCGCTCTCAATCCCGATCATTACCTCGCCTATCAAAACAAGGGCGCCGCGCTGCTGGCGCTGCGCCGGTACGCCGAGTCGGCGCTGAACCAAGACGCCTGCCTGCGCATCAATCCGTCTTTCGCCCCCGCTCACCTCGCCAAGGCGGCGGCGCTCGCCAGACTTCGTCAATTCGGCCTCGCGCTCGCCAGCGTCGAAACGGGACTTTCTCTGGCGCCCGACCACGCGGTTGGCTGGTGCAAGCGCGCCGACATTTGCCTGGAGCTGCGCCGCCTCGACGAAGCGATCGAGAGCATGCGCAAGGCGCTGTCGCTTCAGCCGTCGAACAAGGAATGGCGAGATCAGCTGGTCGCGTTGAAGCTCATGGCGTGCGACTGGTCGAGCTACCAGCGCGATTTCGATGAGCTTCGGAATGCGGTGCGCTCCAACACGGCGGTTTCGCCGCAGCTGATCGTGCGGCTTCCGTTCTCGGCGACTGAACAGTTCGCCGACGCGGTCGCGCACGGTAAGGAGACGGCCCCCCCTCGGAAAAACGTCTCGCTCAATCCGAAGGCCGAGCGTGGAGAACGGATCCGGCTCGCGTACCTGTCCGGCGAGTTACGGCTTCATCCGGTCGCCCACCTCTTCGTGGGCGTGCTCGAGCATCATGACAAGGGGCGATTCGAAATAACCGTGCTGAACAATGAACGTCGGGACGACTCGCCGCTTCAGAAACGCGTCGTCGACGCTGTGGACGAGTTTGTCGACGTTTACGAGCTCGACGACGATCGCCTCGTCGAGCTCGTCAAGAAGAAGCAGGTCGACATCCTCGTCAATCTCAACTGGCCGGATGAACGGCTTCGCAAACAGGTCTTTTCGCGACGACCCGCGCCTTTGCAGGTGAACTACCTCAGTTATCCCGGGACGGCGGCGGCCAGCGAGTGCGACTATCTCATTGCGGACCGGATCGTAATTTCGCCGGAACACAAACAGCACTACCTAGAGAAGATCGTCTACCTCCCCGACAGCTACCAGCCCAACGACGCGCGACGCGAGATCGCGACGCGACCAATGCGGCGCGGCGACATGGGCCTTCCCGACGAGGCGTTCGTCTTCTGCTGCTTCAACAACAGCGGCAAGCTCAATCCCGACACGCTCGACGGCTGGTCGCGCATCCTCTTGGCGATTCCCCGCAGCGTTCTCTGGCTGCTGCAAGACAACGTGGCGGCCGTCGGCAACTTGAGAAAAGAGGCCGCCGCACGCGGCGTCGACCCCGGTCGGCTAATTTTCGCCGAACGGGCGCCGCAAGCCGAACACTTGGCGCGCCATCGCTTGGCCGACCTGTTCCTCGACACCTTGCCGTACAACGCGCATACCACCGCCAGCGACGCCCTATGGGCCGGTCTGCCGGTGTTGACGCGCATTGGCGACACTTTCGCCGGCCGCGTGGGCGCGAGCTTGCTGACGGCGGTCGGCTTGCCGGAGATGATCGTCGCCACGCAGGAGGCATACGAGGCGACGGCGATCGACCTCGCCGCCAATCCCAATCGCCTGCGCGCGCTCAAGGAGAAGCTGGCGCGCAATCGGCCGACCGCGCCGCTGTTCGACACCAAGCTCTATACGGCTCGCCTCCAGGCGGCGTTCGAGGCGATGCAGGCGCGCCGACTCGCCAATCTGCCGCCCGACCACATCTCCATCCCCGCGTGAACGGCGCCGAGGGCCGCCGCTTGCGCCGCGCCGCGATCGACCGAACCCCGACCTTCGCCGTCGCCGCGTCGCGTCAAGCGGCGGCGACGCCCCTCACCTCGACGCCTCTCCTGCGGGCTGGAGAGAGGGCGCCGGCGCAGCGGACAGCCCGAGACCCTCGCGCAGCGGGCCGAGGAACGCCTCGTAGGCGCGCCAACGGCCGATCGAAGTGGCGTAGATCGGCTGGCGCACTTCGGCGATGCTGGCGGTGCGCACCGCCCGTTCGGCGCGGTGGAACTCGAGGCAGCGCGGGTCCCATTCGAGGCCGCAATAGGCGACGAGGCGGCGCGCCTGTCCTTCGAGGTCGGCGACGACGTCTTCGTAGCGCACCTCGATCATCGCGTCCGCCGGCAGGACGGCGCGCCAATGCTCCATCAGCGTCTCATAGGCGCGATAGAAGCGGCCGAGTTCGCCGAGATCGTAAGCGTATGGCACCGCGCCTTCGCTGAAATTCTGCGAGAAGCAGGAGAAGCAGGTGTCCAGCGGATCGCGGCGCACGTGGATGACCTGCGCGTTCGGCAGCGCGAGGCGGATGAGGCCGAGATAGATGAAATTTTCGGGCTTCTTGTTCGTGATCCGCTCGGCGGCGGGCGCAAGCGCGCGCAGGCGCTGCAAATAGCCGGCGCCGAGCCGGCGCAATTGCTCCGGCGAGATTTCGGCGGCCAGCTCGGGATAGGGCGCCGCGATCTTCTCGCTCGCGCGCAGGTCCTCGAGTACGACGGCGAAGTCGTCGATTTCGCCGGCGGCGAACACATTCGGGTGGCTGGCGAGAATCTGCTCGATCAGCGTCGTCCCCGAGCGCGGCATGCCGACGATGAACACCGGCGCCGCGGAGCTTTCGCCGCAGGTCGCGGCGCGGCGCATCAGCTCGCCGGTGAACGTCGTCTCGGCGCGCTCGAAACCTTCGAGCGCGCGCGCCTCGTCGTAGGCGATCATCTTTCGCTTCAACGCCGTGCCCGCCGCGAGGCGCGGAAACGAGCGTTCGGGGTCGCCGAGGTCGCGATAAGCCCTGGCCAACGCGAAATTCAGATTTATCTGGTCGTCGAGCGGGAGCGACGCCATCTCTCCCGCCAAGTCCTCCATCGCCGCGAGGCGCCGATCGCCCGGCTGGACGCGCTGGTAGGTCGTCGAAAGGAAGTAGGCGCGCGCCCGCCGCGGCGCGAGCGCGATCGCTTGGTCGACCGTCGCCGCCGCTTCGGCCATGCGGCCGTGAAGAGCCAACGTGGAAGCCTTGTTCTCCAGCGCTTCGGCGTAGTCGGGTCGAAGCGCATGCGCGCGATCGAAGCACGCGAGCGCCTCGTCGAAGCGTCCGAGTTCGGCGAGCGCGCCGCCGCGGTGGTTGAGCGCGATGACGTGGCCGGGGTTGATCGCCAACGCGCGATCGAGGCTCGCCAGCGCCGCCTCGGGGCGCCTCAGCTCGATGAGCGCGCGGCCGCGATGGGCGAGCGCGTCGACATGGTTGGGCGCGATCGACAGCGCCTGGTCGAAGCTCGCCAGCGCCGCTTGCCGGCGCTTGAAATCGAGCAGCACGAGGCCGCGATTGGCGAGCGCGTCGACGTAAGTCGGGCTGATCGCCGCCGCCTTGTCGAAGCTCGCCAGCGCCGCCTCGACGCGCCCCACGCGGAGCAACGCGAGGCCGCGATTGTTGAAAGCGGGCGCGTGATCGGGCGCGAGCGCCATCGCCTTGTCGTAAGCCGACAGCGCTTCGTCGACGCGGCCCGCTCGCTCGAGCGCGAGCCCGTAGTTCGTCAACATCGCCGGCGACTTGCGGTTCACCTTCAACGCGGCGCCGATGAGCCGAATCGCCTCGTCGTTGCGGCCCTGCTGCAGCCGCAGCGCTCCCAAGAAGTGGTTGGCGTCGACGTCGTTGGGCTGCTTGGCGAGAATCGCCGCGTAAAGACGCTCGGCCTCGTCCAGCCGGCCGTGCTGGTGGAGCTGAACGGCGCGCTGCAGCGTCTGCCGCGGGTCGTTCCCCGGGCCGGCGGCGGGCGTGGGCGGTTTCATGGCGAAGCTCCTATCACAGCGCCTCGACGACAACCAACGCCTGCGCCAGCGCGCCTTCGTCGGTGATGGTCAAGTGGATGAACGTCTTCATGCCCGGCGGCGTGATCGCGGCGAGGCGCGCCGCCGCGCCGCCGGTCAGACGCATCGTCGGCTTGCCCGAGGGCAGATTGACGACGCCCATGTCGCGCCAGAACACGCCGTGGCGCAAGCCCGTGCCCAGCGCCTTGGCGCAGGCCTCCTTGGCGGCGAAGCGCTTGGCGTAGGAGGCGGCGCGCCCCGAACGGCGCTCGGAGCGCGCGCGCTCGACCTCGGTGAAGCAGCGCTCGAGGAAGCGCTCGCCGAAGCGATCCAGCGTCGCCTCGATGCGGCGGATGTCGCAGAGGTCGGCGCCGATCCCGATGATCATCGATGCGCCTCGAGCGCCCCCGCGCGCCCTGCGTCCATCGCCGCGCGCATCGCGCGCACGCTTTGCGCCAGGCCGACGAAAATCGCCTCGGCGATCAGGAAATGGCCGATGTTCAGTTCGACGATTTCCGGCAGGGCGGCGATCGCGCCCGCGGTTTGACAATCGAGCCCGTGCCCGGCGTGGCACTCCAGGCCGAACTTGGCGGCCTGCGCCGCCGCCACCCGCAGGCGGCCGAACTCGTAGTCGGCGCGTTCGCGCTCGCCGCGCTCCAGCGCGTCGCACCACGCTCCCGTGTGCAGCTCGACGACCGGCGCGCGCAACGAAGCGCAGGCGCCGAGCGCGTCGGCCGACGGCTCGACGAACATCGAGACGCGAATTCCCGCGCGCTTCAGTTCGGCGACGAAGGGCTTCAGCGCATTGTGCCCGCCGATGACGTCGAGGCCGCCCTCGGTGGTGCGCTCGGTGCGCCTTTCCGGCACCAGGCAGCAGGCGTGCGGGCGCAGGCGCAGCGCGATGTCGAGCAGCTCTTCGGTCGCCGCCATTTCGAAATTGAGCGGTTTGGAAATCTCCGCCTTGAGGCGGACCACGTCGTCGTCGCGAATGTGGCGGCGATCCTCGCGCAAGTGGGCGGTGATTCCGTCGGCGCCCGCTTCGATGGCGACCAGCGCCGCGCGCACCGGATCGGGAAGGGCGCCGCCGCGCGCGTTGCGCAGCGTGGCGACATGATCGATGTTGACCCCCAGACGCAGCGCGGCCATCGAACGATCCTTTCCTGGAGATAAGCGGCGGTCAGGGCGTTCCCGCCAGGCCGCGGCTTCCCGGCTTGACGGCCGGAATGGCCGCCAGTTCCGGCGGCAGCGCGTCGGCGGCATAGGCGGGAACGTCCAGCGTCGCCAGCGCGACGCGGGGAACGCCGATGTCCGCTTTGCCGCCGGAACGGTCGATGAGGCACGCCGCGCCGACGATTCGGCCGGGATGTCGGCGCAGCGCCTCCAGGCACTCGCGCGACGACAATCCCGTGGTGATGATGTCCTCGACCATCAGCACCCGCGCCCCCGGCGCGATGGCGAAGCCGCGCCGCAGCGTGAAGACGCCGTCCTCGCGCTCGACGAAGATCGCCTTGGCGCCGAGCCAGCGCGCGGTTTCGTAGCCGGGAACGATGCCCCCGATCGCCGGCGAAGCGACGACGTCGATCGGCCCGAAGGCGGCGCGCGCCTTCTTCGCCAGCGCGCGGCACAGGCGCTCGGTGCGCGCCGGGTCCTGAAAGACGAGCATCTTCTGCAGAAAGACCGGCGAGCGCAGCCCCGAGGAGAGGATGAAATGCCCTTGGAGCAGCGCGCCGGCGGCGCGAAACTCCTCGAGCGTCTGTTCGGGGGTGAGGTCGAGCGAAGCGTCCATCGCGCCTTCATAGCAGGCCGAGGGCGGCGCGCAAAAACTTTGTCGATAGGGCGAGGCGGGGTTGCGCGCGCCGCGCGCCGCGCGCGAAACTTGGGCGAACCCATGGCGGAGCCCTTGCCAATGCGCGCGTTTGAAACCAAGACCCTCGGCGAAGAGGCCGACGCCGTCGCGCCCGACGGCGCCGCCGTGCGCCTGCTGCTCACGCTTGCCGGCGGCAGTTTCGCCCATTTCGAGCTGCCGGCCGGCGCGGTTTCGCGCGCCGTCGCCCATCGCACCGTCGAGGAAATCTGGTGGGTCCTTTCGGGGCGCGGGCGGATATGGCGGCGCTCGGGCGATACGGAAAGCGTCGTCGACGCCGCGCCCGGCCTCTGCCTGACGATTCCCTTGGGGACCGGTTTCCAATTCCGCGCCGAGCCGCAAGCGTCGTTCGCGTTCCTCGCCGTCACCATGCCGCCCTGGCCCGGCGGCGACGAGGCGTTCCCGGTCATCGGCCCCTGGCGCGCCACGGTCCCCTGAGGATCCCGAGCGACGCGCCCCTTGCCTCGGCGCGGGCGCGCTGCTAGCCATCGGGCGTTTCTCGCGCCGCTCGAGGCGAGCCGGTTTAGCTCAGTTGGTAGAGCAGCGGTTTTGTAAACCGTTGGTCGCGGGTTCGACTCCTGCAACCGGCACCATGCCCGGCTCCAAGATCGTACAGAACCGTACGGAAGGCGCTGAAAATTGAGATCCCGAGCCGATTTTCTCGTCCGCCGGCGCCCGACCCTTCCGGTCTGGCGCCCGCGGTCGTTCTGCACGCCGGTTTCGATCCCCTCCGCGACGAGCCGATCGCCTATGTCGCCGACCGGCGGCGCGCCAGGGTTCCGGTCAAGAAGATCGCCTTCGCCGACGTGATCCACGGCGTCGTCAACGTGAGCGCCGCCTCGCCACAGGCCGGCGACGCCCTGAACTGCATCGGCGCGGCGCGGCAAGCGCGGCTGACCCCTCGGCCACGCTCGTCGTATGCGCCTCAAAGGGCCGGCGAGTCGATGCCGAGGTTGGGCCTTGACTCAGGCGTCGCCGCCGGCGCCTCGCGACAGGTCGGCGCTGTCAATTGACACGACACGAGTCAATCATTCAATTGCCTGCTGCGCCGATCGGCGCTCGGACCGCGCGCCGGCCGCGGCGCCAGTGGAGGCCATCATCGCCAGCGCACAAATGCTCGACCGCGCCACGCTCGCCGCGGAGACCGCGCGTCTGCTCGCCGTTTTGCGCGCTCAGCGCCCGCTCGTCCAGGCGGTGACCAATTTCGTGTCGATGGACGTCGCCGCCAACGCGCTGCTGGCGATCGGCGCCTCGCCGGCGATGGTCCATGCGCCGGAGGAGGCGGAGGACTTCGGCGCGATCGCCAGCGCTCTCGTGGTCAACATCGGCACGCTGTCGCAGGAATGGGTCGTCGGCATGGAGGCCGCCGCGGCGGTCGCGGGACGCCTCGGCCGCCCGTGGGTGCTCGATCCCGTCGGCGTCGGCGCGACCCGCTATCGCGACGAGACGACCCGCCGGCTGCTGCTCAAGAAGCCGACGATCGTGCGCGGCAACGCCTCGGAGATCATCGCCGCCGCCCGGGTCGCCGGCCTCCATGGCGAGGCTGCCGCGCCCAAGGGCGTCGACAGCGCCCACGAGGTCAACGCCGCGCGCAGCCCGGCGATGGCGCTCGCCCGTCATCAGAAATGCGTCGTCGCCGCCACCGGCGCCATTGATCTCGTCACGGACGGCGTGCGGGTCGTCGAACTCGCCAACGGCTCGCCGCTGATGTCCAAGGTGACGGCGCTCGGCTGCGCGTTGTCGGCGATCGTCGCCGCCTTCGCCGCGCTTACGCCCGACGCGCTTTTGGCGAGCGCCGCGGCGATCGGCGTTTACGGCGTCGCCGGCGAGATGGCGGCCGAGGCGGCGTCGCGGCCCGGCGGCTTCCGCGTCGCCTTCCTCGACGCGCTCGACGTCGTTGGCGAAGCGGACATCGTCAAACGGCTGAAAGCGCGCTGAAACCGCGATCGACGTCGGCGCCCTGCGCCTCTCCGTCTCGTCGCCGAACGCAGGCTTGGGCGCGGACGGGCGCTTGCGCAAATCGTCGCGGCGGCGCGGTTGGCCGCGAACGGATGGCCGAGCTAGCCCCTCGGCCCGCCCTCGCCGCCCTTTCCTTCGCCTCGGGTTTCGTGTATTGCGCCGCACAAAGCAGACGGCGCGGCGTCGCGGAGCCGCGTTTCGTCGCACTCCCGTCATCTTGGCGATCGAGGGAAGGCGCGGCCGTCGGCCGCCTTCTCTGCGATTCGCGCCGCGCCGAAAGCCTGGAACCGCATGAAGCTGAGAAACGTCGCGATCATCGCCCACGTCGACCACGGCAAGACGACGCTGGTCGACCGCCTGTTGCAACAATCGGGCGCGTTCCGCGAAAACCAGCGGGTCGCCGAGCGGGTGATGGATTCCAACGACCTCGAGCGCGAGCGCGGCATCACCATTCTCGCCAAGGCGACCTCGGTGGTGTGGAAGGACGTGCGCGTCAACATCGTCGACACCCCCGGCCACGCCGAGACTTCGGCGGCGAGGTCGAACGCATATTGTCGATGGTCGACGGCGCGATCGTGCTGGTCGACGCCGCCGAGGGGCCGATGCCGCAGACCAAGTTCGTCGTCGGCAAGGCGCTGAAGATCGGCCTCAGGCCGATCGTCTGCGTCAACAAGGTCGACAAGCCGGACCAACGAGCGAGCGAAGTCGTCAACGAGTGCTTCGACCTCTTCGCCGCGCTCGACGCCACCGACGAGCAGCTCGACTTTCCCATCATTTACGGCTCGGCCAAGCAGGGCTGGATGGCCAATTCGCCGGACGGGCCGAAAGAGAACATGGCGCCGCTGTTCGATCTCGTGCTCGAGCACGTCGAGCCGCCCAAGGTCGGCGCCGGCGGCTTCCGCATGCTCGGCACGCTGCTCGAGGCCAATCCCTATCTCGGGCGCGTCATCACCGGGCGGGTGTTCTCCGGCGCGATCCAGACCAACGCGCCGGTCAAGGTGCTCGACCGCGACGGCGACACGATCGAGCAGGGGCGCGTCTCGCGCATCCTGGCTTTCCGCGGCATCGAGCGCGCGCCGATCGAGGAGGCGGTCGCCGGCGACATCGTCGCCGTCGCCGGGCTGGAGAAGTTCAACGTCGCCGACACCCTGTGCAGCCCCGAGGAAGTCGAGCCGCTGCACGCCCAGCCGATCGACCCGCCGACGCTGTCGATGACCTTTTCGGTCAACGACAGCCCGCTGGCGGGCGCCGAAGGCGACAAGGTGACCAGCCGCGTCATCCGCGATCGCCTCCTCAAGGAGGCGGAGGGCAACGTCGCGCTGCGCGTCGAGCCCGCGCCCAACACCGAATCCTTCGTCGTCTCGGGGCGCGGCGAACTCCAGCTCGCGATCCTGATCGAGACGATGCGCCGCGAAGGCTTCGAGCTCGGCGTCTCCCGGCCGAAGGTGCTCACGCGCCGCGGCGAGGCGGGCGAACTGCTGGAGCCGATCGAGGAAGTGGTGATCGACGTCGACGAGGAATATTCCGGCGTCGTGGTGCAGAAGATGAGCGAGCGCAAGGGCGAGATGATCGAGATGCGCCCCTCCGGCGGCGATCGGCTGCGCCTGGTCTTTCTCGCCCCTACGCGCGGCCTGATCGGCTATCTCGGCGAATTGCTCACCGACACCCGCGGCAGCGCGATCATGAACCGCCTGTTCCACAACTGGGGCCAATGGAAGGGCGAGATCGCCGGACGACGCAACGGCGTGCTGATCGCCAACGAGGCGGGCGAAGCGGTCGCCTACGCAATGTGGAACCTCGAGGACCGCGGGCCGATGATGATCGAGCCGGGCTGGAAGGTCTATCAGGGCATGATCGTCGGCCAGCACACCCGCGACAACGACCTCGAAGTCAACGTGCTCAAGGGCAAGAAGCTCACCAACATCCGCACCCATTCCAAGGACGAGGCGGTGCGCCTGACCCCGCCGATCCAGATGACGCTGGAAAAGGCGATCGCCTATATCCAGGACGGCGAACTGGTCGAAGTGACGCCGAAGTCGATCCGCCTGCGCAAGGCCCTGCTCGACCCGCTGGAGCGCAAGCGGGCGGATAGGGCGAAGCAGGCGGAGGGGGCGGCGTAACCGCCGCCACACTCTTCCCAGGATTTCCAAGCCTTTCCAAGGATTTCCAAACTTTTCCAAGGAAATTCCAAGCTTTTTCCAAACTTTTCCAAACTTTTTCCTTGGCGGTTTCGAGCGATTTCAACGGCTTGGCGCGCAAAACTAGGAAATGCGCTGTTCTCCTCTTGCGGCGAGGCCGGCGGCGGGGCGGCTCGACGAAGGCGACGCCTCGACCGACCAAAGAACACTGTAGCACGGATTCTGACATTCAGAAAGCAATTTTCGGTTGGCGCTCGCGATTTTAGCGCCGCCGCCCTCTTCTGTTTTCGGTTCACGCTCCGACCATGTAGAGTGTCGCCATGGCCGAGTCCGCCTTTCATCCCGAGGACCGAGCCCGCTCGGCGATCGATCGGCGCCTCGGCGCCTGCGGGTGGTTGATTCAGTCGAAGGCGGATTTGAATCTGGGCGCGGGGTTGGGCGTCGCGGTCCGCGAATTTCAGACGGCGTCGGGGCCGGTCGACTATGCGCTGTTCGTCGGCCGCAGGCTCTGCGGCGTGATCGAGGCCAAGCCGGAAGGCGTCACGCTCTCCGGCTTTTCCGAGCAAGCCGCGCGCTACATCGCCGACCTTCCCAAAGATTTGATCCGCGGCGAAGGTCAGGTCCGTTTCGAATACGTCGCCTCGGCGACCGAAACGCTGTTTCGCGACCACGCTGACCCTGATCCGGTTTCACGCCTTGTCTTCGCTTTCCATCGGCCGGAGACGCTGGAGCGCTGGCTGAAGGAAGGCGTCACCCTGCGCGGTCGACTGCAGGCCATGCCGACGATCGTCGCCGACGGCCTGCGCGCGTGCCAGGTCGACGCCGTGACGGCGCTCGAAAACTCGATGGCGAAGAATCACCCGCGCGCGTTGGTGCAGATGGCGACCGGCGCCGGCAAGACCTTCGCCGCCTGCACGTTGAGTTACCGCCTGCTCGCGCATGCCGGCTTTCGACGCGTTCTGTTTCTCGCCGATCGCGCCAATCTCGTGCGCCAGACGCGCGACGAGTATCTCAAGTATCGGCCGCCGGGGTCGGGGCGCTCCTTCACGGAAATCTACAACGTGCAAAAACTCGGGCCGGCGGGTCTCGACAAGAATGCGCAAATCGTCGTGGCGACCATCCAGCGCGTCTATTCCGTGCTGACCGGCAAGGAGCTGGACGAGGCGGAAGAAGAGGCCTCGTTGTTCGAAGCGGGCGGCGCGGGCGACGAGCGGCTCGTCGCCTACAACCCGGCGATCCCGATCGAGACCTTCGATCTCGTCATCACCGACGAGTGCCATCGCTCGATCTACGGCGCATGGCGGCAAGTGCTGGAATATTTTGACGCTTTCACCGTCGGCCTGACCGCGACGCCCTCGCTGCACACGCTCGGCTTCTTCGGCAAGAACCTGGTGGCGCAATATCCGTTCGAACGTTCGGTCATCGACAAGGTCAACGTGGCGTTCGAGGTGTTCCGCATCCGCACCGAAATCGGCGAGCGCGGCGCCACTGTCAAAGCCGGCTACGATCTTCCCGTGCGCGACAAGCGCACGCGCGCCGAGCGCTACGAAACGCTGACCGAGGATTTCACCTATACGCCCGACCAGCTCGATCGCTCGGTGCTGGTTCCCAACCAAATCCGCACGGTGATCGAGACCTACCGCGACGCGCTGTTCACCGAGCTGTTTCCCGGCCGCAAGGAGGTTCCCAAAACGCTCGTCTTCGCCAAGGACGACCATCACGCCGAGGAGATCGTCGGCGTCGTCCGCGACGTGTTCGGCAAGGGCAACGACTTCGCCAAGAAGATCACCTATCGCAGCGACGGCGGCGACGCCGAAGCGCTGATCCGCGCCTTTCGCAACGACTACAATCCGCGCATCGCCGTCACCGTCGACATGATCGCGACCGGCACCGACATCAAGCCGATCGAAGTGATCGTGTTCCTGCGCGACGTGAAGTCCGAGCTCTATTTCGAGCAGATGAAGGGGCGCGGCGCGCGCACCCTGAGCGTCGACGAGTTGCGAAGCGTCACGCCGGACGCCGAACTGAAAACGCGCTTCGTCATCGTCGACGCCGTCGGCGTCACCGAGAGTTTGAAGTCGATTTCCTCGCCCGTGATCGCCGACCGCGTCATCGCCTTCGACAAGCTGATCGACGCGATCGCGGCGGGCCGGCGCGACGACGACGCCTTCGCGACGCTCGCGGCGCGCCTCGCCGCCCTCGACCGGCGGATCGGCGACAAGGATCGCGCGGCGGTCGTCAAGGCGACCGGCGGCGTCGACCTCGCCGGCCTCGCCACGCGCCTGCTCGACGCGATCGATCCCGACGCGCTGGCCAAGCGCGTCTCGCAAGAGGCGCCCGAGCCGGAGCGTCAAAAAGCCCGCGAGGCGGCGAAGGACGAAGCGGCGACGCTGTTCGACGATCCCGCGCTGCGGCGGCTGTTGAAGGACGTGAAAGCCGCCGCCGACATCCGCATCGACACCGTTTCCACCGACGCCGTCGTCTCGTCGGGCTGGGACGAACGCAAGGCGACGGACGCGGTCGACAAGTTCCGCCGCTTTCTCGACGAGCGCCGAGACGAACTCGTCGCGCTGCAAATCCTCTATTCCCAGCCCTATGGGCGGCGGCGCCTGACCTACGCGGCGGTGGACGAACTCAGGGACGCGCTGCGGCGCCCGCCCTGGCTGTTGGAGCCGATCGACATCTGGCGCGCCTACAAGCGGCTTTCGGCCGACAAAGTGAGAGGCAATCCGACGGGCATGCTCGCCGACATCGTCATGCTGGTGCGCTTCGCGCTGGGGCGGACGGAAACGCTGGAGCCCTTGTCCTCGCTGGTCGCCGGGCGCTTCAACTTGTGGCTGGGGCGCGAAGAGAGAGCCGGGCGCGTTTACACCGAGGAGCAGAAGGCCTGGCTCGCCGCGATCCGCGATTACCTCAGGGACAATATCGCGATCGAAGAGAAGGATTTCACGGAGGCCCCCGATCTCGCCGAGCGCGGCGGCCTCGTGCAGGCGCGGGCGCTGTTCGGCGCGCGGCTGCCGGCGCTGTTGGACGAATTGACGGAAGCGCTGGTGGCGTGATAGATATCGTAAATAGCTACCAAAGTGATGGGACGCTCGATGACTGCGAATGCCGGAAAGCCCGCCTTGGCCAAGCCGACCGCCAAGCTGTTCATGCATGGCCGCAGCCAGGCGGTGCGGTTGCCCAAGGAGTTCCGCTTCGAAGGCGCCGAAGTGCGCGTCAGTAAAGTCGGCGATAGGGTCATCCTGGAGCCTTTAGAGGCCCCGCCGTTCGACTTCGACGCGTGGCTGGCGAAGCTGGACGAATATCGAGACCTGCCGCCGCTGGAAGCACCCCCTGACCCGCCATCGGCGCCGGACGAATCCCTTTCCTTTGATTGACCGCGCGATGTTTTGCCTCGACACCAACATCGCCATCGAGATCATGAACCGTCGCGCGCCGCGACTCGAGGAGCGCCTGCGGGCGGAAAAGGCTCTTCGCACGCGACTATTCCTCCCTGCTGTGGCGCTGTTCGAGTTGCGGTACGGCGCGGCGAAGAGCGAATTTCCGGCGCGGAACGGCGCGCGCGTTGAAACTTTCCTTTTGGCGGTTCCGGAAGTCGCGCCCTTCGATTCGCTGGACGCTGCCGAGGCGGGCGCGATTCGCGCGCAGCTCGAAATGCGAGGGGAGCCAATCGGCCAGTACGATTATCTCATCGCGGCGCAGGCGCGGCGGCGCGGCGCGGCGCTCGTCACCCTCAATCGGCGGGAATTCGAGCGCGTGCCGGGGCTGATCGTGACGGATTGGGCGGCATGAGCGGGACGGAGACGGAAGGGCCGTGGACGCTGCCGGAGGGGTGGCGTTGGGCGGAAGCTCGAAGCTTTGCGGATGTTGTGGGCGGAGGAACTCCAAAGGACGCTGCCGATCCGGCGAACTTTGAAGCAGGTGGCGTTCCGTGGATCACACCGGCCGATTTGTCGGGACACACGGGTTCCACAATCCGCGCGGGTGCGCGAAGCCTATCGCAGGTCGGCTTTCGTCGCACCTCCGCACAGTTGTTGCCTGCGGGAAGCGTGCTGATTTCCTCTCGCGCGCCCGTCGGCTATTGCGCCGTCGCCGAAGTTCCGATCTGCACGAACCAGGGCTTCAAAAGCCTTAGGCTGAAAGCGCCGATCGATCCTTTCTTCCTGCGGTACTTTGTCCTTTTTGCGCGCCGCCGACTTTACGACGCCGCGAGCGGCACGACCTTTAAAGAGCTTTCCGGCCGCGCAATGGAACAGATCGTCTTCCCCCTCGCCCCGCTTCCCGAACAACGCCGCATCGCAGCGCGGATCGACGCGTTGTTCGCCGAGGTCGCGGAAGGCGAGGCGGCGTTGGCGGCGGCGCGCAAGGGGCTGGAGACGTTCCGCCGCGCGCTGCTCAAGGCCGCCGTGTCGGGCGAACTGACAAAGGACTGGCGAGAAGCGAATCCTACTTCCGAAACCGGCGCTGGAATTTTCGCTCGTGTCGCCAAGGCTCGCGCGAAGATGGGCAACAATCGTCGTAGCGGCGAGACCAATCAGCTTCACGTCGATGCTCTTCCCGCTTTGCCTCATAGCTGGGCGTGGGCCACGCTAGGCCAAGTCGGCGAAATCGTCGGTGGGGTGACCGTCGACAACAAACGCAAACCGGACGATCCGATCAGAGTACCCTATCTCCGGGTCGCCAATGTGCAGCGCGGACACATCGACCTCTCGGAGGTCAAATCGATCGTCGTCGAGAAATCCGCCGCCGAGAGACTAAGGTTGGCTGCCGGCGACCTCTTGCTGAACGAGGGCGGGGATCGCGACAAGATTGGCAGAGGTTGGGTTTGGGCGGGTGAAATCGACGATATGATTCACCAAAACCACGTGTTTCGCGTCAGAGTGGTTCAAGGCTTGGTCAACCCGCACCTCGTCTCGCATTACGCCAATGAAATGGGTCGGCGGTTCTTTATCGACGAAGGCAAACAGACGACAAATTTGGCGTCAATCAGCCTGTCCAAAATCAGCACTTTGCCCGTTCCAATCCCTCCCCCCTCCGAAGCTGCCGAAATCGTCCGCCGCGTCGCCGACGCCCTCGCCGCCGTCGCGGATGCGCAATCGCTTCTGGACGCCGAGGCGGCGGACGCGGCGCGGCTGAGGCAATCGATCCTCAAGGCGGCCTTCGCGGGCCGCCTCAGCGTCCAAGACCCGGCCGATGAACCCGCGCGTGCGATGCTGGCGCGGCTGCGGGAACGAGGCGGGCTGGCGCCGAGGCGGCGGGGAGGTTCCGCGCCGCGCGCCGGCCGGTCAAAAGCGCGCCAGACGGAAGCGACGGCGTGAATCGCCTTGTCGATGATATCCATCCTATGATATCATTTTTTCGAGGCGCCGATGTTGATTTCGCAATGGGGCAAGAGCTTGGCCATCCGCCTGCCCAAGGCGCTGGTCGCGAAGCTGGGCGTGCGCGAAGGCGACGACGTCGATATTCGCCAGGTCGGCGAGAATCGCCTTGCTATCGTTACGCGCGATGGACGCAGCGCGACGTTCGAGGTGCTGCGTACCTCCGCCAAGCAGGCGCCAGCGAAATCGACGCCGAGGATATCGCCATGAACGTATCGAAATGGGGACACAGTCTCGCGGTTCGCCTGCCTGGAAAGATCGTCGAGGCGCTCCGGCTCGAGCCCCGCGAGACGCTGGATTTTCTCGACGATTCCACAGGCGCGGCGGCGCTGGCGGAACAGCGCCGGCGCGCGCTCGACGAATTGGCCGCGCTAAACTGGGCCTTGCCGGCAGACTACAAGTTCGACCGCGACGAAGCCAACGCGCGGTGACGGCGTTTTTCGACACCAACGTGCTCGTCTACGCGGCGACAGGCGATCCCCGAAAAGCGCGCGCGGACCGCGTTTTGGCCGGCGGCGGCGTGATCAGCGCCCAGGTGTTGAACGAGTTCGCCAATGTCGCGCGCAATAAATTGCGCAAGTCCTGGCCGGACGTCGAATACGCCGTCGAACGGATTTGCCGCGCCGTCGATGGCGTGGTTCCTCTCACGCGCGCCATAAACGCCGCAGCGCTCGCCCTCGCCCGCGACCATGGCTTTTCCTTCTACGACGCGCTCATCGTCGCCGCCGCGATCGAGGCCGGCTGCGACACGCTGTTCACAGAAGACATGCAGGACGGCCGCGCGATCGGCGGCTTGACCATCCGCAATCCCTTTCTCGCGAGCCCGCCATGAACTCGCAATCCCTCGTCGCCAAGGTCTGGAATTTCGCCCACGTGTTGCGCGATCAGGGCGTCAGCTATCAGGCCTACATCTCGCAGATTTCCTATCTGCTGTTCCTCAAGATGGACGAGGAGCGCGTCAGCCAAATCGGCGAGGCCTCGATGCTGCCGGCGGGCTTTCGCTGGGGCGACATCAAGGACTTGACCGGCGAGGCGCTGACCGCGGCCTACGCCAGGGCGCTCGAAAAGCTCTCCAAGCAGGCGGGCGTCATCGGCGCGATCTTCCTCAAGGCGCAGAACGAAATCCAGGACCCGGCCAAGCTCAGCCGCCTCGTCGGCCTGATCGACAGCGAAACCTGGCTCGGGCTTCCCGTCGACGTGAAGGGCGCGATCTACGAAGGCCTGCTGGCGCGCAACGCCGAGGACGTGAAGTCGGGCGCCGGGCAATATTTCACCCCGCGCGCGCTGATCGAGGCGATGGTGGAGGTCGTCGACCCCGAGCCGGAACAGACCGTTCACGACCCCGCCTGCGGCACGGCGGGTTTTCTCCTCGCCGCCTGGGCGCACATGAAGGCCAATCCCCGCGCCCACGACAAGGCCGCCTATACCGCGCTGAAGAACAAGTTCTCCGGGATCGACATCGTGCCGGAGGTGGTGCGCCTCGCCGCGATGAACCTCTATCTCCACGGCGTCACCGGCGTCGACTCGATCGTCGAAGCCAAGGACGCGCTGCTCGGCGCCGGCGGCAAGAGCTACGACGTGATCCTCACCAATCCGCCGTTCGGCAAGAAGCAGAGCTACCGCATCGTCCGCGACGACGGCGAAATCGACAGCGAGCGCGAGGACTACGACCGCGCCGACTTCTTCGTCACCACCTCCAACAAGCAGCTCAACTTCTTGCAGCACATCATGACCGTGCTGGCGCTCGATGGCGAGGCGGCGGTGGTGCTGCCCGACAACGTGCTGTTCGAGGGCGGCGCTGGCGAGACGATCCGGCGGCGGCTGTTGAAGAATTTCGAATTCCACACCCTGCTGCGCCTGCCGACCGGCATCTTCTACAAGCAGGGCGTGAAGGCCAACGTACTGTTCTTCGACAAGAAGCCGCCCTCCGAAATCGCGGCGACCAAAGACCTTTGGATCTACGACCTGCGCACCAACCAGCGCTTCACCTTGAAGGAGCGGCCGATGACCGCCGCCGACCTCAGGGATTTCGTCGCCTGCTACCGCTCCGGCCGTCGGTTCGAGCGCCAGGAGACCGACCGCTTCAAGAATTTTCCGCTTGATGCGCTCCTGGCGCGCGACAAGGTCAACCTCGACATCTTCTGGCTGAAAGACGACGCCCTCGACGATCCCGATCTTCTGCCTCCGCCTGACGAGGTCGCCGCCGAGGTTGTCGAGAGCTTGGAGTCGGCGCTGGAGCGCTTCCGCGCCGTCGCCAAGGCGCTCGGCGAAGGGCCGCTCGGCCGTTAAGCCTCTCCGCGTCGCCCATGGTCCCGCCCGGCGGCGTTCACGACGCGCCGGCGTCGCGCGGCGCAACGCCGCGCGCCCCGCGCCTCTTCTCCGCCGCAATTGCGAGGCAAAAAACGCGACGGACGCTGCTCGGCGGCGAAAGTT
>JBEKBD010000061.1:0-17506 GCA_050015575.1 Roseiarcus sp.
TGGCGCTGCTCTACGGCGCCGGCCTGCGCATCGGCGAAGCGCTGTCGATTAAGCGCCGCGACGCGCCGACCGGCGACGTCGACGCGGTCACGATCCTCGGCAAGGGCGGCAAGACGCGCAGCGCGCCGGTGATCGCGCCGGCGCGCGCGGCGATCGAAGACTATCTGAAGCTCTGCCCCTACGCCCTGAGGGCGGACGGGCCGCTGTTCGTCGGCGCCAAGGGCGGGCCGCTGTCGCCGCGCCTGATCCAGCTCGCGATGGAGCGCCTGCGCGGCGCGCTGGGATTGCCCGACAGCGCCACGCCGCACGCGCTGCGCCATTCCTTCGCCACCCACCTGTTGGCGCGCGGCGGCGATCTGAGGACGATCCAGGAACTGCTCGGCCACGCCTCGCTGTCGACGACGCAGGTCTACACCGCGGTCGACGGCGCGCGGCTGCTGGCGGCCTATCGCGCCGCCCACCCGCGCGCGTAAAGCGCCCCGTCAGACGATAAGGCCGCACGGCGCGCGTCGCCGTACGGCCTCTCGGTTCCCCGTCGCAGAATTCTCAGGCCTACGCGGCGCTTGACAACGACGCGGTAGACGAACTGTTGGCGCCATAGGCCTCCAGCACCTGCAGCAGCTGCTGAACTTCGCTTTCGCGCTTAGCGTGCTTGGAATCCGTCGTAGCGTCGCTGCTGCTGGCGCTCGAGCTCGCGCTGGCGGAACTCGTCGAGCTCGTGGAACTGGTCGAACTCGTGCTGTCCGACGAACTCGTCGCGCTCGGCGGCGGCGGAGGCGGCGGCGGAGCGGCGGAAGCCTGCGAAGAAGCCGATGTGGACGACGTCGAGGACGAGGACGACGCCGAGGCGAGCGCCGAAGTCAAATCGGCCAGGAACGTCTTCAGATCTTGCGACAACTCGCTGAGTTCGGCGCTGAGGCTCGACGATGACGATGCCGACGAGGCCGAACTGGCGGAAGAGGTCGACGACGACGACGACGATTCGAGCGTGGCGAGGAGGTTGGTCAGATCGGTCTCCAGCGTCGACAGCATGCTGCTGATGCTCGACGAGGAGGTCGAGGACGTCGAAGAGGTCGAGGACGTCGAAGAGCTCGGCGGCGGCCCCGGCGGCGGTCCCGGCGGCGGCCCGCCGGCGCCGCCCACTCCACCTGACGCTTGGCTGGCGCTGCTCGACGAGCCGCTGCTGCTGAGCTGAGAAAGGAACGCGAGCACCGCCGCCGACAGCCCCACCGAACTCGAGGCGTCGACCGTCGAGGCGGAGCTGCTGGCGGAACTCGATGTGCTGGCGGTCGCGCTCGACTGAGTGGACGCGCTGTTCTGGTTGGCGAGACTGGCTTCCAACATTCGCAGAAGCAGACTTTCCTGGCTGCTTCCCGATACGGTGAGGCTCATGATCGATTCCCCCATTGATCCAGCCTACGCATCGGGAATCTTAGTTAAAATTGGGTTAACATAAGCGTATTCGCCGCGGTGAAATCAATGAAACGACCCTCCTGCGACAATTCGCCCCAGCGGAACCTTGCGCCCCAAACGGCGAGAATCGCAGCGTCGGCGGGGAATGCCAGCGCCGCCGCGGCGGACGGGGCGGCGGCCGCCTCGATCCTATTCTTTCGGTCGCGGCGGTTATTCTTTCAAGCCGTGGGTGGCTTTGCAGACTTGCTGGCCGACGTGGCCGATCTCCAGGGAAAGCCTGGTGTCGCACCAAATGCGGAACCCCGCCGCGCGGGCGCGATCGCAGAACACGTAGTCCTCGCCGGTGATTTCGCCGCTCGCCTCGTCGGTGAGGAAGCGAAAGTACGGCTTGGACAGCGCCTCGAACACCGCCATGCGGATCAGCAGACAGCCGGTCGGAACCCGCTTCATCTCGGTCAGCCCCTGCTCGTCGCAGGTCGGCTTGGCCTCCAGCGCCGTTCCCAATAGCGCGTAGGGCGGCACGCGCTTGGCGTAGATCGCGCCGACGATGTCTTTGCGATGGACGAGCAGACGGTGCAGCGTCGAGCGCGGAAAAACCATGTCGCTGTCGAGGAACAGTAGGTAATCGCACGCCATTTCCTGCGCGCGCCGCACCCCGTCGTTGCGCGCGGCGGCGACGATCGACGACTTGTTGTTGACGATCGGCGTCTCGATCGGCGGCGTCGAATTGCAAAGCCCGGCCAGCGCCAGCGCGAAATCGGCGTGAACCATGTCGCCCGAGGGAAAGCAGATGGCGACCTTGGGGAGCGCGGCGTTCATGGCGACCAACCGAATCGGCCTGTGCGGCCCGGCCCGAATCGCGGCGTGGTATAGGCGGAAAGCGGAGACGCGCTCAAGCTCGCTCCCCCCGCTCTCATGTTCCCCGCGGCTTCGCCCGGCTGGTCGGCGCGGCGCTGGCCGGGTCTTCGGGCCAGAAATGCCGGGGGTAGCGGCCGCGCAGGTCCGCGCGCACGGCCGCCCACGAGCCCTTCCAAAAGCCCGGGAGATCGCGGGTGATCTGGATCTCCCGATGGGCGGGCGACAACAGATGCAGCGTCAGCGGCGCGCGGCCGCCCGCCAGCGCAGGGTGCTGGGAAAGGCCGAACAGCTCCTGCACCCGCAGCGCGATCGCCGGCCCGCCCTCGGCCCCGTAATCCACCGCGACGGACGAACCGGTCGGCGCGACGAAATGGGTCGGCGCCTCGGCCTCCAGCCGGCGCGACAGCGCGTAAGGCAGCCGGGCGCGCAGCGCCTGCGCGAATTCGTCGCTGGAGAATTCGTCGAGGCGGGTCTTGCCGACGAGGAACGGCGCCAGCCAATCGGGCGAGGCGGCGAGCGCGGCGTCGGAGAGGTCGGGCCAGGGCTCGCCCTCGGCGCGGCGCAGGAACAGGACGCGGTCGCGCCATTGCGCCAGGCTCTTCGTCCACGGCAGCCGGGCGGCGCCGAGGCTCAACGCGCCCCGCGCCAACACGAGCGCGCTGGGTTCGTCGGCGGGGACGCTCAGATTCCGTTCGGCCAGGATCAGCGCGCCGAGCCGGCGTCGGCGGCGCGCGCGCAGCGACGCGGAGGCGCCGTCGAAGCTCAGTTCGTCGGCGCTGACGATCGACGCGCCGGCGATTCGCTCGATCGCCTCCAGCGTCAGCGGCGCGGCGGCGCCAATGCGCGCCGAACCCGCGCGGCCGACGATTTCGCCGATCGCCAGGAACGCCTCGCCCGCCAGCGCGTCGTGCGGCTCCAGCGCCGCCGCGCGGCCGTTGGCCATCAGGAACTCACCGCGCTTGCCGCGCGCCATCGCCATGCGGTCGGGGAACGCCGCGGCGAGCCACGCGCCGACGTCGGAGAGAGAAATCGCGCCCGCGCCCTCATCCGGCCCTTCGGGCCACCTTCTCCCGCTCGCGGGAGAAGGGGCGCGCCTCCCCTCTCCCGCCCGCGGGAGAGGGGTTGGGGGTGAGGGCGTGCACGCACGGCTCGCCAAGCTCCGCGCCAGCCGCCGCGCGTCCTCTGCGCGCGGCGAAGCATCGCGGCGGAAAGCGTCGAGCCGTTGGGCGAGATCGACGGCGTCGCCGCCGAGGCCGCGCTCGGTCAGCGCCACGGCGATCTCGGCCGCCAGGCCAGCTTGCCCCGCGCGCGCCGCCTCGACGACCATGCGCGCGAGGCGCGGCGGCAGCGCCAGCCGCGAAATCGCTTTTCCCTCCTCGGTGATGCGCCCCGCTTGGTCGAGCGCGCCGAGCGAGGCCAGCAACGCGCGCGCCTCGTCGAACGCGGCGCGCGGCGGGGAATCGAGAAACTTCAAGCTCGCGGGATCGGCGACGCCCCACGCGGCGAGGTCGAGCGCCAGCCCCGAGAGGTCGGCGGCAAGGATCTCCGGCGGCGCGTAGGGCGCGAGGCCGCCGTTGGCCGCCTCCTCCCACAGGCGATAGCAGACGCCCGGCCCGACGCGTCCGGCGCGCCCGCGCCGCTGGTCCGCATTGGCGCGCGCGACGCGCACGGTCTCCAGCCGCGTCAGCCCGATGTCGGGCTCGAAGCGCGGAACCCGTATCAGACCGCCGTCGACGACGACGCGCACGCCGTCGATCGTCAGCGAAGTCTCGGCGATCGACGTCGCCAGCACGATCTTGCGCCGGCCCGGCGGCGCGGGGGCGACCGCCCGGTCCTGCGCGCGAGCGTCCATTGCACCGTACAGCGGCGCGACGTCGACGTTCGGGCTCTTCACGCGCTCGGCGAGCGCAGCGGCGACGCGCGTGATCTCGCCCTGGCCGGGCAGAAAGACCAGGATCGACCCGGATTCGTCGGCGAGCGCCCGCAGCGTCGCGCGCACGACTTGGTCCTCGACGCGCATCGCGGGATCGCGGCCGAGGTAGCGGGTCTCGACGGGAAAGCTCCGCCCCTCGCTTTCGATCCGCGCCGCCTCGCCCATCAGGGCGCCCACCCGGGCGCCGTCGAGCGTCGCCGACATGACGAGGAGGCGCAAATCCTCGCGCAAGGCGCCCTGCGCGTCGAGCGCCAGCGCCAAGCCGAGATCGGCGTCGAGCGAGCGTTCGTGGAATTCGTCGAACAGGACAGCGCTGACGCCTGCGAGCGCCGGGTCGTCGAGGATCATGCGCGCGAACACGCCCTCGGTGACCACTTCGACGCGGGTTCCCGCGGAAACGAGGCTTTGCAGGCGCACGCGCAGCCCGATCGTCTCGCCGACCTTCTCGCCGAGCGTCGCCGCCATGCGCGCCGCGGCGGCGCGGGCGGCGAGGCGGCGCGGCTCCAGCACGATGACCGTGCCGCCCCGCGCGAACGGCTCGTCCATCAGCGCCAGCGGAACGCGGGTGGTCTTGCCAGCGCCGGGCGGCGCGACGAGGACCGCGTTGGGGCGAGCGTTCAGCGCTGCGCAGAGCCGCGGCAGGGCTTCGTCGATCGGCAGGCTGTCGGCAAACGGGCGCATCGACGCTTGATCGCAGCCGCGCGGCGCGCGCGCAAGGGCGCTGTTTTGCTCCGCCGCCGGCCCGCGCGCCCTGCGCGCCTCGGCGAACCGCGGGCGCCCTTGACAGCGGCGGGCGCGGCGATGTCTGTCTTGCCGAGCGCGCCGTTCGGCCGCGGCGCGGCGACCGATCAATGAGGGGGCCTCGCGATGGCGTTCGCCAGGGTCAACGGCGCGGTCGTCCACTATGCCGACGAGGGCCGGCGCGACGCGCGCGCGATCGTGTTCATCAATTCTCTGGGCATGGATTTCCGCATCTGGGACGACGTCGCGCGCCCGCTCGCCGCCTCCTATCGCATCGTGCGTTACGACAAGCGCGGGCACGGGCTTTCGGAATTGCCCGTTGGCCCGGCGCTGATGGCCGACTACGCCCGCGACCTGGCGGGCCTGCTCGATCGGCTGGGCGCAAGCGGCGCGGCGATCGTCGGCGTGTCGATCGGCGGCGTGATCGCGCAGGAGCTCTATCGCCTGCGCCCCGATCTCGTCGCCGCGCTGGCGCTGTGCGACACCGCCGCCAAGATCGGCACGGAGGAAAGCTGGCGTCAGCGCATGGAGGAGGTCGCGCGCGGCGGCGTCGAGGCGATCGCCGACGACGTGATGCAGCGCTGGTTCACGGCGGATTTTCGCGTGCGCCGGCTCGACGAACTCGCGGGCTGGCGGACGATGCTGACCCGCTCGCCCAAAGACGGCTATCTGACCGCGTGCGGCGCGCTGATGCGCGCGGACCTCAGGCCCTACTGCGCCCACATCAAGGTCCCGACGCTGTGCGTCGTCGGCGACGAGGACGGCTCGACGCCGGTCGCGATGGTGCGCGAACTCGCCGAGAGCATCGGGCATGCGCGGTTCGAGATCATCGCCGGCGCCGGCCATCTGACCAATCTCGAGCAGGCGGCGGCGCTGCGCGTCCTGATCGAGGCGCTCGCCCGGGGAGCAGCCGCGTGAGCGCCGACGCTTGAGGCGAGCGCGGACGGGTTGACGGGCGAGCCGGCGCGCCTCCGCTCGAGGGCGAGGCGGGGGCGCCCTTCCCGCGCCGGCGGCGACGCGGTATAGAGCCGGCCGTTGCGTGTGCGCCGCGATCGGCGCGCCGCCGTCGCTTCGGACGATTCATGTCGCAGGAATTCTCGCACGTCGCGGTCGCGTCGGCGGCCAACGGCCACGACGCGGAGCGGCCGGCGCGCGCCTCGGGCAATTTTTGGCTGCTGGCGCTGGGTTCCGTCGGCGTTGTGTTCGGCGACATCGGCACCAGCCCGCTCTATGCGCTGCAGGCCGCGCTCGGCCACTTCAAGGAGTCCGGCCTCGGCGTCGGCGAGATCGTCGGCGTCGTGTCGCTGATCGTCTGGGCGCTGCTGATCGTGGTGACCGGCAAGTACGTGCTGTTCCTGATGCAGGCCGACAACAAGGGCGAAGGCGGCATTCTGTCGCTGCAGGCGCTGGCCCAGATCGCGCTGGGCCGACGCACGACGTTCGTGTTCATCGTCGGCGTGGCGGGCGCGGCGCTGTTCTGCGGCGACGCGATGATCACGCCCGCCATTTCGGTGCTTTCCGCGCTCGAGGGGCTCAAGCAGGTCAACGCCGGACTGGCGCCGTTCGTGTTGCCGGCCACGGTGGCCATTCTCATCGGCCTGTTCGCCGCCCAGAGCCGCGGCACCGCGGGCGTGGCGGCGTTCTTCGGCCCGATCATGGCGACGTTCTTCGTCGTCAACGCCGCGCTCGGCGCCGCGCATATTCCCGACGCCTGGATCATCCTCAGCGCGCTCGGCCCGACGCCGGCGATCGCGTTCCTCCGGGCCCACGGCGCGGTCGGCTTCGTCGCGCTCGGCAGCGTCTTCCTCGCCGTCACCGGGGCCGAAGCGCTCTACGCCGACATGGGACATTTCGGCCGGCGGCCGATTCAGACCGCTTGGCTCGTCCTGGTGTTGCCGGCGCTGATGATCAGTTATCTCGGCCAGGGCGCGATGATCATCGCCGACGCCAAGGCGGTCGAGAACCCCTTTTACTTCCTCGCACCAAGCTGGGGCCTACTGCCTCTCATTCTGTTGGCGACCGCCGCCACCGTCATCGCCAGCCAGGCGGTGATCACCGGCGCCTTTTCGTTCGCCCGGCAGGCCATTCAGCTCGGCCTGCTGCCGCGGATGGAAATCACCCACACCTCCGACCGGCTCGAAGGGCAGATCTTCATTCCGCGCGTCAACCGCATCCTCTTGCTCGGCGTGCTCGCGCTGGCGCTGGTGTTCCGCTCGGCCAATGCGCTCGCCAACGCCTACGGCATCGCCGTCTCCGGCACGATGGTGGCCACCACCGCGTTGTCGTTCTTCGTCGTCTGGCGGTTGTGGCGCTGGCCGCTGTGGGGCGCCCTGGCGCTGGTCTGCGGGTTCCTGTCGATCGACATGGGCTTCTTCATCGCCAATCTCACCAAGGTGCTCGACGGCGGCTGGGTTCCGCTCACGCTCGCCGGCGTGATGTTCGTAGTGATGTGGACCTGGGCGCGCGGCAGCGCGATCCTCAGCGCCAAGAGCCATCGCGATTCGATCCCGATGACCGATCTGATCAAGATGCTGGAGAAGTCGAAGCCGGTGCGCGTTCCCGGCGCCGCCGTTTTTCTGACCAGCGACCCGAGCCTGGCCCCCTCCTCGTTCATGCACAATCTCAAGCACAACAAAGTGGTGCACGAGCGGGTGGTGATGATGTGCGTGAAGACGGAAACCTCGCCGCGCGCGCCGCCGGGCCAACGGTTCGAGGTCCACGCGCTCTCTCCCGACTTCCTGTCGCTGACCCTGCATTTCGGTTACATGGAGACGCCGCGCGTTCCCCATGCGCTCGCCGCGTTGCGCAAGACGGGGTTGAAATTCGACATCATGACGACGTCGTTCTTCCTCGGCCGGCGCACCCTCAAGCCGTCGCCCAACTCGGGCATGCCGCGGTGGCAGGATCGGCTGTTCATCGCGCTGGCCAAACAGGCCGCCAGCGCCCCCGACTTCTTCGCCATCCCCTCCGACCGCGTGGTGGAGCTCGGCGCGCAGATGAAGGTGTGAGCCGCGCTCAGCGCCCGATATTGAAGCTCGCCAGCGTCGCCATATTGACGATGTCGGAATCCTTGGCGCCGAGCGAGACGATCTGCACCGGCTTTTCCAGGCCGACGATCAGCGGCCCGATCACCGTCGCGCCGCCGAGTTCCTGCGCGACGCGGGTGGAGATCGCGGCCGAATGCAGGGCCGGCATCACCAGCACGTTGGCGGTGTCGGTGAGACGGCAGAACGGGTAGGCGCCCATCAATTCCTTGTTGAGCGCGACGTCGGCCCCCATTTCGCCTTCGTATTCGAAATCGACGCGGTGCGCGTCGAGAATGCGCACCGCCTCCTGGACGCGCAACGCGCGCTCGCCCGGCGGGTGGCCGAAATTGGAGAAGGCGAGCATCGCCACGCGCGGCTCGTAGCCGAGCCGGCGCGCGACGCCCGCCGCCTCGACCGCGATCTCGGCGAGTTCCTCGGCGGTCGGCAGCTCGGTGATCGCCGTGTCGGCGACCAGGACCGCGCGCCCGCGCGCCAGAATCAAGGAAACGCCGACGACGCGGTGGCCCGGCTTGCAGTCGATAACGCGGCGCACCTCCTCGAGCGCGACGGAGAAATTGCGCGTCACGCCGGTCACCAACGCGTCGGCGTCGCCCTGCGCGACCATGGCGGCGGCGAAATAATTGCGGTCCTGATTGATCAGGCGCTGGCAATCGCGCAAGAGGTAGCCGCGCCGCTGCAGACGCTCGTAGAGGAACTGGGCGTAGAGCGCGTTGCGCGTGGAAAGCCCCGCGTTTTGGACCTCGACGCCCTTGTCCATGATATCGAAGCCGGCCTGCTCGGCGACGGCGCGCACGCGTTCCTCGCGCCCGACCAGGATCGCCGCGCCCAAACCCTGATTGACGAACGAATAGGCGGCGTGGATCACCTGCTCCTCTTCGCCTTCGGCGAAGACGACGCGCTTGGGCCTGCGGCGCACGCGCTCGATGATCCCCTGCATGACGCCCGCGACCGGATCGCGGCGCGCCGAGAGCAGCGCCTCGTAGGCGTTCATGTCGGCGATCGGACGCCGCGCGACGCCCGAAGCCATGGCCGCCTTCGCCACCGCGATCGGCACGACATGAATGAGGCGCGGATCGAAGGGCACGGGAATGATGTAATCGCGCCCGAAGCGCGGCCGCGCGCCGCGATAGGCGTGCGCGACTTCGTCGGGCACGTCCTCGCGCGCGAGTTCGGCGAGGGCGTGCGTCGCGGCGATCTTCATCTCCATGTTGATGGTCTTGGCGCGCACGTCGAGCGCGCCGCGAAAGATGTAGGGAAAGCCCAGGATATTGTTGACCTGGTTGGGATAGTCGGAGCGGCCGGTGGCGATGATGACGTCGTCGCGCGCCTTGCGGGCGTCCTCGGGCGTGATCTCGGGATCGGGATTGGCCATGGCGAAGATGATCGGGTCGGGCGCCATCGACTTGACCATTTCGGGGGTCAACGCGCCTTTGGCGGAAAGGCCGAAGAAAATGTCGGCGCCGGCCATCGCCTCCGCCAAAGTGCGCAGCGGCGTGTCGACCGCGTGCGCCGACTTCCATTGGTTCATGCCGTCCTCGCGGCCGCGATAGACGACGCCCTTGGTGTCGCACAGGATCACGTTCGACGGCTCGAAGCCGATCGCCTTGATCAGATCGAGACAGGCGATGCCCGCGGCGCCCGCGCCGTTGCACACCAGCCGCGTCGTCTTGATGTCGCGCCCGGTCAGGCGAATAGCGTTGATCATCCCGGCGGCGACGATGATCGCGGTGCCGTGCTGATCATCGTGGAAGACGGGAATGTCCATCAGTTCGCGCAGACGCTCTTCGATGATGAAGCACTGCGGCGCCTTGATGTCCTCGAGATTGATTCCGCCGAACGACGGCCCGAGGAAGCGCACGGCGGCGATGAATTCCTCGGGGTCCTCGGTGTCGACTTCGAGGTCGATCGAATCGATGTCGGCGAAGCGCTTGAACAGGACCGCCTTGCCCTCCATGACCGGTTTGGCCGCCAGGGCGCCGAGGTTGCCTAGGCCGAGAATGGCGGTGCCGTTGGTGATGACCGCGACCATGTTGCCGCGCACGGTGTAGTCGTAGGCCTTGGCGGGATCGGCGGCGATGGCCCTCACGGGAACCGCGACGCCGGGCGAATAGGCGAGCGAAAGATCGCGCTGCGTCGCCATCGGCTTGGTGGCGAGGATCTCGAGCTTGCCCGGGCGCCCGCGCGAATGGAAAAGCAAAGCTTCCTGGTCGGTGATCGATGGCCGTTTGGGCGCGCCGTCGAAACTGTCGGTCATGAACAATCGTCCTCAAAAGTTCGCGAGCCGTGACGGGAGCGACGGGAAGGGGCGAAGTCGTCGACGCGGGCGTCAGTCCGACTCTCGCCGATGACGGGCCGACGGCGGCCTCGCGCGGCGGCGCGGGCGAAACGGCTGGCGTCCCCGCATCGGCGCATCCCCGAGCGCTCGGCTCGCGAGGCTTTCCTTCATCCCGGCGGCCGCGTTGCGCTTCGTTCTAAAGCATGGCGGGCGGTTGGCAACTCGACCAGGGCGCTAGAGTTCGCCCCGAACGGTCGGCGGCCAGTCGAGCCGGCAGGGAACGTCGTTCCGGGTCATGCCGGGGCGAGTCAAGGGGCGGCTTGCGAATCCCGCTTGGGGGCCGCCAACGATGCCAACAGAATCCGCGTCGGCAGGGGTTGCGGCGATCTTGTCGCGTCCCGCGCCCGACGGCCGTTTCGACGCTCGCTTAACTGCCGGGGTCTCCGGCCCCAAGGTCGGCGCGCCGGCGCGCCTCAAAAGGCCGCCCAGGCGTAAAGGAACAACGTGTTGTTGCCCGACGCGTTGTGCATGCCGCCCAGCCCCGTCCCGTCGAAGTTCGTCGTCCCGCCGTAGAGCTTCAAGTACTGCGTGTACTGGACGCCGATGCGGGCGTTGTAGGTCGAATAGGGCCCCGGACTGCCGTGGCTGAACGGCAGGTAGGCGGCGTCGAAGATCAACCCGTTGCCGTTAGGGCTGTTGTTGGCGCTGTTGTTAAAACTCCCAGCCGGATTCGGAATCGGGCACGGGCCAACTGAGCCGTAGAGCAGGCAATCGCTCGAGCCGGAAACGTCGAAATATCCCGCCGTAAACGAATAGGTATGGTCCCAAACGAAAGTCGCGTTCGCTTTGAAGCTGTTCAACCGGTCGTTCAGGTTTGACGCGCCGCCAAGATTGTAGCTGGCGTTGAACCGCTGATACTCGACAATGTCGGACAACTTCACGGTGACGCTGTATTTGTCGCCGTCGTACTGGTATTGGGAGTCGAAGCCGACGTCGGTGTAATCGTCGGTCCCAAAGGTGGACACGCCTCCCGGCGCCGTCCGCCCATACATGCCAAAGGTGCCGATCATCAGGTAATGGTCGCCCCAGTGCGGCTCCAGCGCCAGCCGCCAGTAGGGCTGAACGCCGACCTGCACGTCCGGGGCCGAACCGGGCATCATGCCGAAAGCCTCGAGGGTCGACTTGTCATAGCCGCCGTAGGCCGTCAGTTCGGCGTAGAGGATGTCGTTCCAGAAGACGTAGGCGCCGCCGCCGCCAACGACTTGGGCTAGGGCGTCGATGTGCGTGCCCGGCGGCTTGAAGGCCGGAGCGACGCCAGAGGCGATCTCGGGGAAAGACCAAGCGTTGGTGGTGTTCCACGCGTCTTGCACCGTCGGCGTATTGTTGACGGTCACGCCGAAGTAGGCGTCGGCGCCGAACAGCTTGAACGTGTCGACGTAGCGAACGTCGGAGGCGTCGAACCACGTCTGCCCGGTGACCGGGTTGCCGCTCACCTGTATGAACGAGCCGACATTGCCGTAAATCTGTCCCGCCAGCAGGCCGGTCACTTGTTGAGTGACGAGATTGTCGTTGGTTTTCAATCCCGCCGGCTGAGTCGTCGGATCATACGGCGCCTGCGTATGCGTGAAGCCCGGCATGATCATCGCCGCGATCGGCGGCAGCTTCGAATCGCCGCCCTGCAGCGTGTAGCCGCTGAGCTTGAAGCGCCGGCCGAACGGCGTCAGTTCGGGGAAGGCGGTGTGGCACGCGGCGCACGGCTGGCCGGTCTGGCGCGCGAAGCTCGGCACCGCCGAGGCGGGCTGGGCCGTGAGCAAGGAGCCGAGCGACACGATCGCGAGGAACGCGAGCGCGGCGCTCGCCCCCGCGAGGCGGCGAGGCGGACGCCTTATGGCGCGCCCCGTGTGCGAACCCGATGGCCGCTCGACTCGCCGCATTTCCCGCCCCCCCGTCCGGCGTTCGCCCCCGCGCGACGATCAGCATCGAACCGCGGCGGCGCGCGATCGCTCCGTGATGGGGAAGCTAAAGGCAAAACTTGCGCTCGTGCAAGCGGAACTTGATTGCTGCAATGTCGGCCCGGTCGGCGAGCAAAGCGGCGCGACGCTACGCTACGCGCGGCCTTTCTCGCGGCGCCTCGTCGCGAAAGCCGCCGCCCCCGTCCTTGTGCGCCGCGACCGCGTTCGGGTCAGGCGATCCTCGGCAACCAGATCTTGCAACTGCAATGGTCGGTCACGACGCCGGCGACGTCGAGACACGCCGATGGCGCGCGGACCAGCCGGCAGTTGTCGCATTTATGGCCGTCGTGCGGCGCATCATTGAAGCCGACGCAAGCCTGCGACACTTTCGGCGTCGCCGCCTGGCTCGTCGCCGCCAATGTCGCGCCGGCGCCCAACGCGACGCCGCCGATCAACAGCGTGCGGCGCGACAGCAGCGAACCGGCGCCGCGTTCAACCTTGGCCATGGCGGCCTCCCATCGTTCCCTTTTGCGAGCATGCAATTCATCGCTTGCTCACGCGCCAACTGGGCGTCCTCGGGCGCTGTAGCGACGCGGCGGCTTGTCACAGACGGATTCCACGCGACGCCGAATCGGGCTCGAAGGCGCAACCAGCTCCTTGGCCGCGTGCGCTGGCCGAGGCCGCGCGCGCCGTGACCCCGCTCAAAGGAATGTCAACAGGCCTCAATTGTCTCCGCCGTCGCTCGCTCGGCCGCCGCCGGTGGCGACACGCTTGGGCGCTGACTCATGCGGGCCGGGAAGCGGTGCGGCGGCGCGCGGCGCCGCGCGCTTCAACTCGTGTCGCGGCGTATTTTCGTTCGGCGCGCCGCCGAGATTGAACTGAGCGATGAGCTCGGCGAGCTTGGCGGCCTCCGCCATCAGCGAGCGGCTCGCGGCCGTCGATTCTTCCGCCATCGCGGCGTTCTGCTGGACCGTCTCGTCGATCTGGGCGACTGCGGCGTTGACCTCGCGTAGCGAGGTCGACTGCTCCTCGGCGCCGGCGGCGATCTCGGTGACTAGCGAGTTGACCTCGCCGACTTTGCCGATGATGCGGGAAAGCGCGTCGCCGGTCTCGGCGACGAGCTTCACGCCCTCGCCGACCTCCTCGGTCGAAGCCGAGATCAGGCCCTTGATCTGCTTGGCGGCTTCCGCCGAGCGTTGGGCGAGCGCGCGGACCTCAGAAGCGACGACGGCAAAGCCTCGGCCGGCGTCGCCCGCGCGCGCGGCCTCGACGCCCGCGTTCAACGCGAGCAGGTTGGTCTGGAACGCGATTTCGTCGATCACGCCGATGATCTGACCAATCTGTCGCGAAGATTTCTCGATGCGTCCCATCGCGTCGACGGCGCGGCCGACAATTTCGCCGCTGCGTTCGGCGTCGGAGCGCGCCTCGCCGACCACTTTGTGCGCGCGGCCGGCGCCGTCGGCGGTCTTCCTGACGGTTTCGGTGACGGCGCCGAGCGCGCCCGAGGTTTCCTCGAGACCCCCGGCCTGCTGTTCGGTGCGGCGAGAAAGATCCTCGGCCGCCGAGGTCACCTCCTTGGCGCTTGCGGCGACGAGATCGGCGCTCTCGGTGATGGAGAGCATCGTCGTCTTGAGTTTCTCCTGCGCGGCGTTGAAATCGCGCCGGATCGGCTCAAACATAGGCTGGAACGGCTTGTCGATCGGGTGAATCGCGCCCGCCGCAAGCTTGACGAGACTCTTGCCGAGGTTGGCGAGGTCGGAGAGGTCGATGGCGAACTTCACGACTTTCGTCACGCGGCCTCTGAAATCGACGATGGGATTGTACGAGGCCTGCAGCAGGATGGGTTTGCCGCCCTTGCCATTGCGATGGAAAATGCCGACGACCGGTTCGCCGCGGTTGACGGCGGCCCAAATCCCTAAATACTCCGGCGAGCCGACATAGGCCGGGTGGACGAACATGCGATGGTTGCGCCCCTTAATTTCGTCGAGGGCGTGGCCCGTCGCGCGCAAGAAGTTCTGGTTGGCGTCGAGGACTTCGCCCTCGGGCGTGAATTCGGCCACCATTTGGCAATGCGAGATCGCTTTCAGCTTGGCTTCGGATTCTTCCTTCTTCTGCCTTTCGGCGGTGACGTCGGCGATGACGGCGACGATGCGCTCGACCCGACCGTCAGCGTGAAGCGCCGGATTGTAGCTGGCGCGACTCCAGAATTCCTGCCCCCCTTTGCGGACGCGCCTCGACTCCGCCGTAATGAATTCGCCGTGGCCGAGACGAGCGAGGAAGTCGTGGTATTGCTGCGATTGCGCCTCGACCGGGTCGACGAACATCGCATGGCGCTTGCCGATGATCTCTTCGCGGGAATAGCCGACCGTCTCGCAGAATTTATCGCTGGCGGCGAGAATCACGCCGGATCGGTCGAATTCGAGTATCGATAGCGAATCGTTGAGCGCCTGACGGAACGCTTCGGAGGCCTTATTCGAGTGCGTGGAGAAACCGAACACCGCAAAATCCCTCCGTTTGGACGCGCGGCCGTTTCAGCGCGCGACCGCCCCTTCGCGCGCGGGAAGGCGGGTGGTTGAAATCGACTTCGGGATGCTGGCCGGCGTCAAGCCGGCCGCGAGGCGATGCGCAGCACGTTTGCAACCAGAAAGTGCGGACATAAATGCAAAAAATGATAACGGATTTATTAAGGCCTGTTGACGCTCTCGCGCGGCGCGCAACGGCGCGGATTTGCTGGCGCGCGCGAGCGCCTTGGCGCGGCGACGTCGCTCGAGCCGAACGAGCGCGGCGGGCGGGCGCGCCTGAGAGAGCCCGAAGTTCGCCGCCCCTGGCCGAAATGCGCTTTGCAACTATATAAAGATATGCTTATGTGGTTATATCGCGTCGTGAGCGGATTCTGGCCGTGAGCGTTAGCCCAACGCAATTGTTCGACGCGCCGCCCGAGGCGCCGCTTGAGGCCGCGCGCGCGCTCGCCGACGCCGCGCGCGAGCGCATCCTCATTCTCGACGGCGCGATGGGGACGCAGATCCAGGGCCTCGGCCTTGACGAGGGCCATTTCCGCGGCGACCGTTTCGTCGGCTGCGAATGCCATCTCAAGGGCGACAACGATCTCCTGACCCTCACCCAGCCGCAGGCGATCGAGGACATCCATTTCGCCTATGCGATGGCCGGCGCGGACATTCTGGAGACCAACACCTTTTCCTCGACGCGGATCGCCCAGGCCGATTACGGCATGCAAGAGACGGTCTACGAACTGAATCGCGACGGCGCCCGGCTGGCGCGCCGTGCGGCGTTCAAGGCCGAGCGCATCGACGGCAAGCGCCGCTTCGTCGCCGGCGCCCTCGGGCCGACCAACCGCACCGCGTCGATCTCGCCCGACGTCAACAATCCCGGCTTTCGCGCCGTCACTTTCGACCAATTGCGCGAGGCCTACGCCGAGCAGATCGTCGGCCTGATCGACGGCGGCGCCGAGATCATTTTGATCGAGACGATCTTCGACACACTCAACGCCAAGGCGGCGGTCTTCGCCTGCGAGCAGACCTTCGCCGCCAAGGGCGTGCGCCTGCCGCTGATGATCTCCGGCACCATCACCGACCGCTCGGGCCGCACGCTGTCGGGGCAAACGCCGACGGCGTTCTGGCATTCGCTGCGCCACGCGCGGCCCTTCACCATCGGCCTCAACTGTGCGCTCGGCGCCAACGCGATGCGCGAGCATCTGGCGGAAATCGCTGGAGTCGCCGACACGTTCGTGTGCGCGTATCCCAACGCCGGCCTGCCCAACGAATTCGGCCTCTACGACGAGACCCCGGCGCAGATGGCGGCCGCCATCGGCGGTTTCGCCCGCGATGGCCTCGTCAATGTCGTCGGCGGTTGCTGCGGCTCGACGCCCGCCCATATCGAAGCGATCGCCGCCGCGGTCGCCGGCGTCAGCCCGCGCACACCCCCCGAGACGCCGCCGCTGATGCGCCTTTCCGGCCTCGAACCGCTGACGCTGACCAAGGACATTCCGTTCGTCAATATCGGCGAGCGCACCAACGTCACCGGCTCGGCGAAGTTCCGCAAGCTCATCGTCGCGGGCGATGCCGCCGGCGCGCTCGCCGTAGCGCGCGACCAGGTCGCCAACGGCGCGCAGATCATCGACGTCAACATGGACGAGGGGCTGATCGACTCCGAGCGCGCCATGGTCGAGTTCCTCAATCTCGTCGCCGCCGAGCCCGATATCGCGCGCGTGCCGGTGATGATCGACTCGTCGAAATTCGCGGTGATCGAAGCCGGCTTGAAATGCGTGCAGGGCAAGGGGCTGGTCAATTCGATCTCGATGAAGGAGGGCGAAGAGGCCTTCTTGCGCCAAGCGCGGCTGGTGCGCGCCTACGGCGCGGCGGTCGTCGTCATGGCGTTCGATGAACAGGGCCAGGCCGACACGCTCGAGCGCAAGGTCGCCATCTGCAAGCGCGCCTATAAGCTGCTCACCGAACAAGCCGGCTTCCCGCCCGAGGACATCGTCTTCGATCCCAACGTGTTCGCCATCGCCACCGGCATCGAGGAGCACAACGGCTACGGCGTAGCCTTCATCGAGGCGGCGCGGCAAATCCGCGCCGCGCTGCCGCACGTCCACATCTCCGGCGGCGTCTCCAACCTGTCGTTTTCGTTCCGCGGCAACGAGCCGGTGCGCGAGGCGATGCACGCGGTGTTCCTCTACCACGCCATCCGGGCCGGGATGGACATGGGCATCGTCAACGCCGGCCAGCTCGCGGTCTACGAGACGATCGACCCGGAATTGCGCGAAGCCTGCGAGGACGCCGTGCTCAACCGGCGCGCCGACGCGACCGAGCGGCTGCTCGCCCTAGCCGAGCGTTATCGCGGCGGCGCGGCCAGGGAAGCGAAAGCGCTAGACTTGAGCTGGCGCGCGCAGCCGGTCGACAAGCGCATCGCCCATGCGCTGGTCAACGGCGTCACCGACTATATCGAGGCGGATACGGAGGAAGCGCGGCTCGCCGCCGAGCGCCCGCTGCACGTCATCGAAGGGCCGCTGATGGACGGCATGAACGTCGTCGGCGACCTGTTCGGCGCCGGCAAGATGTTCCTGCCGCAGGTGGTCAAGTCGGCGCGGGTGATGAAGCAGGCAGTGGCGCTGCTGCTGCCCTACATGGAGGCGGAAAGACAAGCCAACGGCGGCGAGGGCCGCCAGAGCGCCGGCAAGATCCTGATGGCGACCGTCAAGGGCGACGTGCACGACATCGGCAAGAACATCGTCGGCGTCGTGCTCGCCTGCAACAATTACGAGATCATC
>JBEKBD010000062.1:0-17307 GCA_050015575.1 Roseiarcus sp.
GCCTTCTACGCGTCGGAGCTGATCATCGGCGCCTATTCGCTCGCCAACGCCGGCCCGATTTTCGCCGCCGCGCTGGCGGCGACCTTGACCACCAAGGCGCTGCTCGGCGCTCCCTATGTGATCGTCGCGCCGCCGGTCGCGGCGCTGACGCTCGGCGATCACTTCGTCCTGGCGGCGCTCGGCCTGATCTCGGCGGCGATCGGCGTCGGCGCGATGCGCGCCGCCGCGCTGCTCGAACGCGGCTTCGCGGCGACGCGCGCGCCGCGCTGGGCGCGCCCCGCGCTCGGCGGGCTCGCACTGGCGTGCATGGCGCTCTATACGCCGCAAGTGCTCGGCGCCGGACACGGCGCGATCGGGCTCGACTTTTCGGCGACGCTTTCGGCGGCGACCCTGGCGACGCTGCTCGGCCTCAAGCTGAGCGCGAGCCTGCTTTCGCTCGCGTCGGGCTTTCGCGGCGGCCTGTTCTTCGCCTCGCTGTTCGCCGGGGCGCTGCTCGGCAAGCTCTACGCGCTCGGCGTCGCCGCCGCGCTGCCGACGCTCGGGCTCGACCCGACCGCCTGCATCATGGCGGGCATGGCGACGCTGAGCGTCGCGGTGGTCGGCGGACCGCTGACCATGACCTTTCTGGTGTTGGAGAGCACCGCCAACCTCGGCGTGGCGGGCGGCGTGCTGGCGGCGTGCATCGCCACCAGCCTGACGGTGCGGGCGACCTTCGGCTACTCCTTCGCCACGTGGCGCCTCCACTTGCGCGGCGAATCCATTCGCGGCGCGCAGGACGTCGGCTGGCTGCGCGACCTGACCGTCGCGCGCCTGATGGTCCGCTCCCCGCCGACCACGCCGGCCCAGGCGACGGTGCGCGCGTTTCGCGCCGCCTATCCCTTGGGAAGCGCGCACGTCGTCGTCGCGGTCGACGAAACGGGACGCTACCGGGGGCTGGTTCTCGTGGCCGAGGCGCACGCCGCCCCGCTGAAAGAAGGCGAGGAGGGCGGCCCGATTTCGGCCGTCGCGCGACTGCCGGAAACGACCCTGCATCCCGACGTCGACGCGCGCTCGGCGCTGGCGATCTTCGACGCCGCCGAGGCGGACACGCTCGCCGTGACCGAGCGCGAAAGCGGCGTCGTCGTCGGCCTGCTCGGCGAAGCCTTCGCCGCGCGCCGCTACTCGCAGGAGGCCGACCAGGCGGCGAGGGGCGTTCTCGGCGGCGGATAGGGGCCGGGGCGGCGCGGCCCGAGGCGACCGCGACAGCCGCCGGCGCGCCCTCCAGCGCCGCGATGCGCTCTTCCAGCGCCGCGGTCGTCGGGCTGGCGATGCAGGCGGAGACATCGCCGAACGCCTACAGGCCGAACCGCGAGGCGGCGCGGTCGACGCCGTCGAAGACGAAGTCCGCGGTCTGGTCGATTGGGGCGCCGCGCGAGCCGGCGGTCGGATCGGGCCGCGCGCCGGCGTGGATCGACAGGGTCGAAAAGCCGGGTTCGTCGTTGCTCATGGTCCCCCCATTTGGCGCCGGCGGCGCCATGTTGGCAAATTGGCCCGCGGAGGGGAAGGCGGCGTGCGGGATCGCGGCGCCGCAGCGCTCGATACGGTTAATTCGCGAATCGCTCGCCGGCGAACCTGCGCCACCGAGCGCGGCGGGGAGGGACCGCGGTCGGCGACCGCGGCGCCGGCGGATCGACGCCAGGGCCGCGTTTGCCGATTGACGCCGCCTCGGCGCCGACGCACCATTCCCGCATGTCACGTCCGCAGCCCAAGTTCGAGATCACGCCCGACATTCTGCTCCGGGCCTACTCCATCGGCTTGTTCCCGATGGCGGAGAGCCGTGAAGCGGAGACTCTCTTCTGGATCGAGCCCGAGGAGCGCGGCGTCTTTCCGCTCGATCGGCTGATCGTCTCCAAGAGCCTGGCCAAGGCGGTGCGTTCGGATCGCTTCGTCGTCAGCGCCGACCGCGATTTTTCCGGCGTGATCGAGGCCTGCGCGAAGCGCGACAAGACCTGGATCAACGGCGAGATCGTGCGCCTCTACGGCGAGCTCCACGCGCGCGGCCACGCCCATTCGGTCGAAGCGCGCCAGAACGGCGAGCTGATCGGCGGCCTCTACGGGGTGAGCCTCGGCGCCGCGTTCTTCGGCGAGAGCATGTTCCATGGGGCGCGCGACGCCTCCAAGGTCGCGCTGGTCCACCTCGTCGCTCGGCTGCGCTTGGGCGGCTTTCGTCTGCTTGACGCGCAGTTCGTTACGCCGCATCTGGCCGCGCTCGGCGCTGTGGCGATTTCGCGCGAGAACTACCGGCGCCGACTGAGCGCGGCGATCGACGCGCCGGCCGATTTCGACGCCTGGCCGGCGCATCGGCCGATGCGCGGGGTTCAGGCTTTGGCGCTCGCGGCGCCGCGACGCTGACGGCACGAAGATTGCTTCGGCTTCGGCAAGCCGCAACGGCTTGACAGGGGTGGCGAAATGGGAGCCGGCGGCTCTTTCGACGAGATGGGCCTGGGCGCCGAAAGAGCGCGCCCGCTCTATCGCGAGGTGGCGCGCTGGCTGGACGAGGCGCCGCCCGAGTTGCTCGCCTCGCGGCGCGCCCAGGCCGAATACATGTTTCGCCGCATCGGCATCACCTTCGGCGTTTACGGCGACAAGGACGCGGCGGAGCGGCTGATCCCGTTCGACATCGTGCCGCGCCTGATCTCGCGCGCCGAATGGACGCGCCTGGCGGCGGGCCTGACGCAACGCGTCAACGCGCTCAACCTGTTCTTGAAGGACGTTTACGGACCCCGCGCGATCCTGAGGGAGAACCTCGTCCCCGAGGAGCTGGTCCTGCGCAACCCGTATTATCGCCCCGAGATGATCGGACGCCGCGCGCCGCACGACGTCTGGGTCCATATCGCCGGCATCGACATCGTGCGCGTCGACGAGGACGCGTTCTACGTGCTCGAGGACAACGCGCGCACGCCCTCCGGCGTCTCCTACATGCTGGAAAACCGCGAAGTGACGATGCGGCTGGCGCCCGACCTGTTCGCGCGCCACCGCGTCGCTCCCGTCGACGATTATCCCGACGAACTGCTCGCCTGCCTGCGCTCGGTGACGCCGCGCCCGAGCGCCAGCGACGCGACGATCGTGCTGCTGACGCCGGGCCCACACAATTCCGCCTATTACGAACACTCGTTCCTCGCCGACAAGCTCGGCGTCGAGCTGGTCGAGGGCCGCGACCTGTTCGTCGACGAAGACGTCGTCTTCATGCGCACGACGCTGGGGCCGAAGCGCGTCGACGTGATCTATCGCCGGGTCGACGACGAGTTCCTCGATCCGCTGACGTTCAATCCCGATTCGCTGCTCGGCGCGCCCGGCCTGGTCGGCGCCTATCTGGCGGGCAACGTGACCCTCGCCAACGCGATCGGCACCGGCGTCGCCGACGACAAAGCGATCTACAGCTACGTTCCCGAGCTGATCCGCTTCTATCTCTCCGAGGAGCCGTTGTTGCAGAACGTGCCGACCTATCGCTGCCGCGAGCCGGAAGCGCTGAAGTTCGTCCTCGAACGGCTCGATCAGCTCGTCGTCAAGGAAGTGAACGGCTCGGGCGGCTACGGCATGTTGGTGGGGCCGCACGCCAGCGCGCCGCAGCGCGAATTGTTCGCCGCCAAGCTGAAGGCGGACCCGGCCAATTACATCGCCCAGCCGACGCTGGCGCTGTCGACCTGCCCGGCCTCGTTCGAGAGCGGCATAGCGCCGCGCCACGTCGATCTCCGGCCGTTCGTGCTCTCCGGCGCCAACGGCGTCCGCATCGTGCCCGGCGGCCTCACCCGCGTCGCGCTGACCAAGGGCTCGCTGGTGGTCAACTCCAGCCAGGGCGGCGGCACCAAGGACACCTGGGTCGTCGACGACGACCCGGCGCCGGGGGAGGGTTGAAGCGATGCTGGCGCGCACCGCCGACAACCTCTTCTGGCTGGCGCGCTCGATGGAGCGCGCCGACTTCACCGCGCGCATGATCGAGGCGACGCTGCGCCTCGAATACATGCCCCGCAGCGGCGTCGACGATCCGGCGGTCGAATGGGCCGGCGCGCTCAACGCCGTCGGGGCCGCCGAAGCCTTCCACGCCGTGCGAGACAAAATCGACGAGGCGAGCGCGATCGATTTTCTCGCCTTCGACCGCGCCAACGCGTCCTCGATCTGCACGTGCGTCGAGAACGCGCGCGCCAACGGCCGCGCGGTGCGCACCGCGCTGACCGCGGAGACCTGGACCGCGATCAACGACGCTTGGCTCGAACTGAAGCGCTTCGAGGCGACGCGGCGCGCCGGCAAGGACCTCGACCGCGTGGCGCTGGCGCGCTTCCTCGACTACGTCAAGAAGGCCTCGCTCGATTTCGACGGCGCCTGCTATCGCACCATGCTGCGCAACGACGCGTATTGGTTCAACCGGCTCGGCGTCTTCGTCGAACGCGCCGACAACACCGCGCGCCTGCTCGACGTAAAATACCATCTGCTGCTGCCGTCGAGCGAAAAGATCGGCGGTTCGCTCGACTATTTCCAGTGGGTGGCGATTTTGCGCGCGGTTTCGGCCGCCACCGCGTATCACTGGGTCTATCGCGATCGGGTCAAGCCGTGGCTGATCGCCGACCTGCTGATTCTGAAGCGGGCGATGCCGCGCTCGCTGATCTTCTGCTATGAAGCGATCGACGAGGCGCTGGGTTCGCTGGCGCGCGAGGACGGCCGCAGCGGCGCCGCGCAGCGTCAGGCGCGCGCCATGCTGAGTTCGCTCGAGCGCGCCAGCATGGACGAGATCTTCCAGGGCGGCCTGCACGAGTTCGTCACCGCGTTCATCGACGACAACGCGCGGCTCGCCACGACGATTTTCGAGCAGTATCTCTTCGTCTGACGCGCCGTGACGGGCCGTTCGGTCCAAGCGCCAACGCGAGAAAATGAGCGACGCCGCGCATGCGAATCAGAATCTCCCATCAAACGACCTACGCCTACGCGCCGGCGGCGCGCTCGATCATCCAGAACCTGAGGCTGACGCCGCGCAGCTTCGAGTCGCAATACGTGCTGCGCTGGCGCGTCGGCGTCGACGTCGACGGCTCGCTGCGCCAGAGCGAGGATTCGCTCGGCAACATCGTGCACGCGTTTTCCTATCAGGGCGCGGTCGAGCGCTTCACCGTCTCCGCGGTCGGGGAAGTGGCGACCAACGACGCGGTCGGCGTGGTGCGCGGCGCGGTCGAGCCGCTGCCGGCGCCAATGTTCCTGCGCGCGAGCCGGCTCGCCGAGGCCAATGGCGTCTTGCGCGAATTCGCCCACGAGGCGACCGGCGCGGCCGCTGACGCCATCGAGCGGCTGCATCGCCTGATGGACGCGATCCACGCCGCGATGACGTTCGATCCCGACGCGAGCGAGGGGAAAGGCGGCGCCGGCGAGGCTTTCGCGCTGCGGCGCGGCGGCGCCAGGGACTACGCGCAGATCTTCATCGCCTGCGCGCGCTGGCTCGGCGTCCCCGCGCGCTTCGTCAGCGGCTATCTCGCCCCGCCCGACGCGCCGCCGCCCCAAGGGCTTTACGCCTGGGCCGAGGCGGAGGCGCCGGGCTTAGGCTGGATCGCCTTCGACGCCGTGCGCAATCAATGCGCCGACGACGCCTACGTGCGCGTCGCCGTCGGCTTCGACGCCCTCGGCGCCGCCCCGTTCCGCGCCGCCCAATCGGGCGGCGGCGGCGAGAGCGTCGACGCGGCGGTGAAGATCGAGCAGGCGGCGGGGCAGAGCCAGAATTGAGGGGGGCTTCGTCCGGGAGGTTCAACACGCCGCCGCAGGCGGACAAGGAATTGACATCGTGCGGACGCGACGGCGCTGTTCGCCGGCGTTCGCGAGGCGCCGACATCCCCTTCAATCCGAGACATACCTATGAATCAGCGCGTTGATCAGCGTCTGGTACGGCACGCCTTCTTGCAGCGCGCGGGATTTGAGGCGGGTGAGGTCGCGTCTGGGCACGCGGAGGGAGATTTTGGCGCGCTCGTCGGTCATCGCCGCCCGCGCCATCGACTCGATCTCGCGCTTGCGCGCGGGGGTCAGCCGGCTCTTGAAGGACGCGCCGCTGGTCTCGAAGGACTGAATGAGCGCTTGCTCTTCGGCGTCGAGAAATTTGCCGACTTCAGGCGTCTTGGTCATGGGCTTCACCGGGGAAATAGTGGTCCTTGAGGCGCCGGCTGGGAAAGGCGGTTTTGAGGAATATCCCTTCCGACGTTCGAACGTAGGGGACCGCGTAGACGTAGGCCTTGGCAAGGACGACGAGCATGCGTTGGCCGGGATACTTTTCCGCATTCGGATGTTCGATATCGTCGAGAAGTCCGCCGCTTTCGATCGCAGCGACGATGTCCTCGAAACAGATGTTTCGCTTGGCGTCGGACTTGAGGTCCCGGTTCTTCTCCGGGCTCCAGGCGAGCGTTTTCATATCGGCATTGTATGGACAGAGTAAGGCGCGTCAACTCTTTCTCTCGTCACTTCAACCTCCCCCTCGCGCCGCGCTCGCTCGGCGCCCTTATCGCGCGCCCTGGAGGGCGGGGGCGAGAGCGGAGTTCTTGACCAGGCGATAGCCGATCCGCTCCTCGGTCAGGACGATCCGCGGGACGTGGGGGTCGTCTTCGATCTTCTGGCGCAAGCCCCAGATCGCGGCGCGCAGCGCCCGCCGCTCGCGACGGTCACGACCGACACTTCAATTCGATGGGATCGGGGACGCGGCGGATGACCCCGCCGCGCTCGGCGGCCTCGGACCTGGCGTAGCGGATCGCGGCGTCTTGGCTGGCGAACAACCCGCCGCAAAGGCCGTGCGCCTCCTGGACGATCCAGCGGCCGCCGCCGTCACGGCCGAGGACGAAATTTAGGGGTTCGGGGGAAGCGTCGTTTTCTTCCCTATTCGGTTCGAACAATCGACTCTCCATCGTCAGCGGGCGCTTTCGATCCCTGGCCGAAGGGGGCGATTGGAACGCGACCGCGAGGGATCGGCGCCGCCGCGAAGATCGGCGGTTCGAGGGCCGGACCGCCGACCGGCGCCTCGAACCGCTCCGCGCGCGCCCACGGGGGGAGGGATGGGCTCGGCGCGATCTTCAGCTTCCCAGCGTTCGCGCGGCTCGCCTGAGGTTCGCCGCGCCGACGATGCTGCGCCCGAACCGCGTAAAGGGTCCATGCCGAAGCGCGGCTTGGCGCATAAACGGCTCATAAAGGCGCGACGGCGAGCGCGCCATCCTGGCCGACGACCTCTGCCGTCGTCGCGGCGCACGTTGTCGTTGCAAAGGTCGTCCCTCCGTGTACGATGAGGCGCCGCCGGCGCCTTCGGGCGCGCAAGCGGCCGGCCGAAGCGGGTCGGCCGGCCGGCGCAGGGTTGGGGGGATCGGGCCGTGACGCTGCAAGCGAAGTTGATGTGGGCCGGCATCGCCGCGCTCGGGGCGATTTCATTCGCCATCGTCGCGCTGACGCGCGGGGAGCCGGTGAATGCGGCTTGGCTGGTCATCGCCTCGGTGTGCGTCTACGTCATCGCCTATCGCTTTTATGGCCTCTTTATCGCCAACGTCGCGCTCGGCGTCGACGCGACGCGGCAGACGCCGGCGCACCGGCGCAACGACGGCCTCGATTACGTGCCGACCAACCGCTATGTGCTGTTCGGCCACCACTTCGCGGCGATCGCCGGCGCGGGGCCGCTGGTCGGACCGGTGCTGGCGGCGCAGATGGGCTATCTGCCGGGCACGTTGTGGATTCTGGCCGGCGTGGTGTTCGCCGGCGCGGTGCAGGACATGACCGCGCTGTTCCTGTCCACCCGACGCGACGGGCGCTCGCTCGGCGACATGATCCGCTCCGAGATGGGCCCGGTCGCCGGCGGCGTCGCCGGCGTCGGCGTGCTGTTGATCACCGTCATTTTGCTGGCCGTGCTCGCCCTGGTGGTGGTGAAGGCGCTGATGGGCAGCCCGTGGGGGACGTTCACGGTGTTCTCGACTCTGCCGATCGCGCTGATCATGGGCGTCTACGCGCGTTTCATCCGGCCCGGGCGCATCGGCGAGATGTCGCTCATCGGCGCCGTGCTGCTGCTGGCGGCGCTGTTCTTCGGCCGCGCCGTCGCCGAGAACCCGGCGCTGGCGCCCTATTTCGATTTCTCCGGCGCGACGCTGGCGCTGATCGTCATCGGCTACGGCTTCGTCGCCTCGGTGCTGCCGGTGTGGCTGTTGCTGGCGCCGCGCGACTACCTCTCGACGTTCCTCAAGATCGGCACGATCGCGCTGCTGGCGGTCGGCATTCTCATCGTTCGTCCCGATCTGCAAATGCCGGCGGTGACGCGCTACATCGACGGCAGCGGCCCGGTGTGGGCGGGCGGTTTGTTCCCGTTCCTGTTCATCACCATCGCCTGCGGCGCGGTGTCGGGCTGGCACTCGCTGATCGCCTCGGGCACCACGCCGAAGATGATCGAAAACGAGCGACAGATTCCCTTCATCGGCTATGGCGCGATGTTGATGGAATCGTTCGTCGCGATCATGGCGATGGTCGGCGCCTCGGCGCTGCATCCCGGCGTCTACTTCGCGATGAACAGCTCGGCGGGGCTGATCGGCGCCACCGCCGATTCGGCGGCGCAGGCGATCTCGTCCTGGGGCTTCGTCGTCACCCCCGACATGCTGACCCAGATCGCCCACGACGTCGGCGAGAGCAGCATATTGTCGCGCACGGGCGGCGCGCCGACGCTGGCGGTCGGCATGGCGAGCATTTTGGCGAGCTTCCTCGGCGGGCGCGCGCTGATGGGCGTCTGGTACCATTTCATCATTCTGTTCGAGGCGCTGTTCATTTTGACCACGGTCGACGCCGGCACCCGCGTGCTGCGCTTCATGATCCAGGATTTCGTCGGCGTCGTCGTCCCGGCCTTTAGGGAAACCAAGTCCTGGGCCAACAACCTCATCGGCTCGGCGCTGGCGTGCCTGCTGTGGGGCTACATTCTTTATCAAGGCGTCATCGACCCCTACGGCGGCATCTATACGCTGTGGCCGCTGTTCGGCGCCTCCAACCAGATGCTGGCGGCGATCGCGCTGACGTTCTGCACCGTCGTGCTGTTCAAGATGAAGCGCGAGCGCTACGCGTGGGTCACCATCGTTCCGACCGCGTGGCTGGTCGTGACCACGGTCGCGGCCGGGTTGGAGAAGGTCTTCAGCCCCGACCCCGCCGTCGGCTTCGTCAGCCACGCCTGGCGCTTCTCCGACGCGTTGGCGCAGGGCAAGGTCCTGGCGCCGGCGAAGGACTTGGCGACGATGAGCCGGGTCGTGTTCAACGACTACGTCGACGCGACGCTGGCCGCGGTGTTCGTCGCCGTGGTCGCGGTGGTGTTGGTCTACGCGGCGATCGACGTGCGCAAGGCGCTGGCCAGCGCCAAGAGCACCGCGATCGAGATCGGCGGCGCTGCGATGGCGGGCGCCGCGCCGTGACCGAGGCGACGAGCGTCCGCTTCGCCTGCGAGATGGTGGTCAAGACCGCCCGCTTGATGGTCGGCGTCCCCGACTACGACACCTATGTCGCGCATCGCCGCGCCAATCACCCCGGCCTGCCGATCATGACCTACCAGGAATTCTTCCGCGAGCGCCAGGACGCGCGCTACGCGGTCGGCAAGGGGCGGTTTAGGGGGTGCTGCTGAGGGGGGCGGGGGATCGGGATTAGGGCGGTTACGGCGGTTACGCGGTTACGGTGACACGGTTACGGTGACAGTGCACTTAATCGACGCAGCATCCCAGCGCAGCGATCACCTCGAAATAAATGCACTGTCACTGTCACCGCCGGCAGATCGGCACCTTCATCGAAACCATCTACAATCGCCAGCGCCTCCACTCGGCGCTAGGCTACAAACCGCCGGTCGAGTTCGAGGCCGAACTGCGGCCGGTCGCGCCAACGTTAAACCAGGACGAAGCGCTGTCACTCAATTAGCGTGTCTCACATGAGGGGTGCAGTCCATAACTGCGTAACTGCCGCTAGGTTCCCCGAATTTCAATTCAGTTCGGCTGCTCGCGTTGCGGCTTGCGCCCGCGCCGGCCCGACCGAATAGTTCGGCCCGGCCTCTTCTTGAACATCGCGATGAAATCCGGGGTTTCGGCGACAGCGCCCATAAATTTCGCCGCATGAAATCGCCATGCCGGTCGCTTGGCGGAAGCATGATGCGCGGACTGTCGCCGTAATGCCGTAATGCTGTCGCCATAATGCGCAATGGGTAATGCGGGGCGCGATGCGTCGGCTCTCTGGCGACGCGCCGCTATTGGCATGTCCTGGGGCGCGTGCGGATGTGGCGATCGCCAGCCGCGCGCTTGGGAGGAGGTCGGCATGGACGAGATCGAAGACGTGATCCGCAGGCGGGCCTATGCGCTTTGGCAGCAGGCCGGCTGCCCGGAAGGACGCAGCGACGAATTCTGGCACGCCGCGCGCGCCCAAATAGCAGGCGAGGGCGCCGACGAGGCGCCGGTCGGCGAGCTCGGCCCGCCGATCGAGGAGCGGCCGGCGGTCGCCGTTGAGCCCACGATACCGGACGAGACGCCGGGGGAGCGCATCGTCGAGCGGGACGTCACCGACGACCGGAGTGCGGCAGCCTGACGCTCAACCGATCCACAACCCTTCCAGCCGCCCCTGCAGGCCGTCTGCGCTACGGTTCATGTAGTTGACCAGCCCGCTGTGCCGCCATTGCAGCATGCAGCGGGGGGTTGGAAGAAATACCGCATGCCGATCGCGACTTCGCTGCGGGTCTCAGTGATCAGGCCTTCGTACCCTTCGGCGATATAATAGCCGATGTCCTTGAACCCCTTTTCGCGCGGGCCGAGCGGACCGGTCACGCACCAGACGATCACGCCGGTGCGGCGATCGACCTCGATGACCACGCCGCAATGGGTGATCGGGCAGCCGCAGGACATGCCGAGCGGGCGGCCGATCATCAGGTCGCCGACGGCGATCTCCATCTCGCGGGTGAGCATGGGGTTGTGCGGCAAGATGATTTCGCGCGGGCCGGGATCCTCGGGGAAATGCTCGAGGTAGAAGTCGAATTCCCGGCCCAGCGTATCGCGCCAGGTCGGCGCCGCGCCGCCCGGCGCAACGCCGGCATCCTGCCGCGCGACCGGGGCGGAGACAGCTGGCGTCTCGAGCCGGTGCGCCGAACGCGCAATGCAGCGCTTGATCAGGTCCGGTCGTTTCTCGAGCTGCTCGGCCAGGGCGCCGCAGGTGCGGAAACCGCACAGGCCGCAGTTGGCGCCGGGAAGGTCGGCGACGGTAAATTCCTGTGTGACAGACATGGTTTGTCATCCTTTTTGCAGCGTCGCACTCAGCGCCGCGCCGAGGCGATGCGCCTCAGGCCGCCGACCAGGGTCGGCAAAATGTCGACCGTCCGATCCACTTCCGCTTCGGTGTTGAACCGGCCGAGTGTCAGCCTGAGCGCGCCGCGGGCTCGCAACGGGTCGAAGCCGAGCGCCCGCAGCACGTAGGACGGTTCCGCCGCGTGCGAGGCGCTGCAGGCGCTGCCGGTCGAGGCCATGATCCCCGCCTCGTCGAGCGCCAGCAGCAGCCGGATGGCCTCGCCTTCCTGGCCGGCGAAGCCGAGGCAGACATGGCCGGGCAAACGCCGCCGCCGATGGCCGATCACATAGGCTTGCGGACACGCCGTGAGGACGCCCGCGATCAGCCGTTCGCGCAGCGCCGTCAGCCGCGCATTGTCGTCGGCCATCTCGGCGGCGGCCAGTTCCGCCGCGACGCCGAAGCCGACGACGCCGGCGACGTTCTCGGTCGCCGAGCGCAGGCCGCGCTCCTGTCCGCCGCCGTGAATGATCGCGCTTATCGTCACGCCGTCGCGGACATAGAGCGCGCCGACGCCTTTCGGTCCGTGCAGCTTGTGCGCCGAGAGCGACAGCAGGTCGATCGGCTGTTCGGCGAGGTTGAACGGCGTCCTTCCCACCGCCTGCACCGCGTCGGTATGGAACAGCGCGCCGGCCTCGCGCGCCGCCTGGCCGATCTCGTTCACCGGCTGGATGGCGCCGATCACGTTGTTCGCCGCCATGATCGACACCAAGCGGGTGCGCGGCTTGACGCGCTCTCGGACATCGGAGGGATCGACCAGCCCGTCGGCGTCGACCGGCGCGCGGACGACCGCGACGCCGCCCCGCTCCAGGGCGCGCGCGGTCTCCAGGACCGCCGGATGTTCGATGGCGGACGTGACCAGACACCCGGCGCCGGACGGCCCGACGGCGGCGGCAAGGGCGAGGTTGTCGGCCTCGGTGCCGCTGCCGGTGAAGACGATTTCGCGCGGGCGGGCGCCGATGAGGGCGGCCACCTGGGCGCGGGCTCTCTCCACGGCTTCTCTGGCCTGGCGGCCGAGCGAGTGCAGGCTGGAGGGATTGCCGAAAGCCTCGGCGTGCCAAGGCGCCATCGCCGCTGCGACCCGCGGGTCCACCGGAGTGGTCGCCGCGTTGTCGAGGTAGATCGCCATGTCTACTCGCCTCGGTAGAAGATCTGGTTGTCCAGGGCGCGCACCACGCCGAAATGCGACTGCCAGCCGATCGTCTTCTTGCCGACGCAGATCGTACAAGTGCCGACCGAAGGATTGCCGCGCAACGCCAGGTCCTCGTCCGCCTCCGGCGTCGCGGCGATCGCATCGGCGATCGGGTCGATGCCGATGCCGTACAGGGCGTTGACCTCTCGGATGCGGACGTTGGGCGCGGCTTCGAGGATGCGCGCTCGAAACACCTCCCGTTCCGCTTGCGACACGCGGTCGATCTTGGTCACCACGGCGATATCGGCGAGCGACAGCATCGGGCCGATCTTGCGCGGCAGGTTCATGCCGCTGGTCGCCTCGACCACGACGATCCCCAGGCCGCCGTCGACGTAGGGCGAACAGCGCAGGCACAACCCCGCGGTTTCGACCAGCAGCACGTCGGCCCCCGACTTGGCGGCCCATTGCAGCGCGTCGCCCAGCACCATGACGTTGCAATGGTCCGGGCACAGGTCGCCGGAGTAGACCTTGCGCGTCGGAATGCCGAATTCGCGGGCGAACTGTTCGTCTTCCTCGGCGAACCGGACGTCGATTTTCAAAAAGGCGACCGACCAGCCGCGCCGCGTCAGGCGCGGGATGACGTGACGCAACACCGCGGATTTGCCGGTTGTGGCGGCGCCGGCGCAGACGGCGATTTTCATGCCAGCCCCGCCGTTTCAAAACGGTCGATGCGTTCGCCCGAGCGGATGCGGTCGCGCAGGTCGGCCAGGACGTCGTCGAGGCGGCCAACCATCGGCGCCAACTGGCGCTCCCGTGCGTCGGTGTGCAGGACCTGCGAGATCCGCCCGTCCTTCAGCACCAGCCGGTAGTCGGAGAGCAGGGCGATGCGCGGGTCATGGGTGACGAAGATGAAAATCTTGCGATGGGCGCGCAGGAGTTCGAGCGCGCGCGAGCGGTTGATGCCGGCGTTCTCGACTTCGTCGAGCAACACGATCGGGGCGTCGCAGATGATCGTCGCGTCGGCGATCAGCAGCGAGCGCGTCTGCCCCCCCCCGACAGCTCGGTCATCCGGCTGGAGAGCGAGATCGGTTCGCCGGTGAGTTGATTGGCGAAGGCCAGGGTCTGGCCCACCGCCTTTTCGATCTCGCGGACGGAGGCGCGGCGAATGCCGGCGTGGGTGTGGAGGAACTCGTCGACCGGCAGGTCGGAGAGGAACGTCGTGTGCTGGGTTATGAGCGCGATCGGGTTGCAGGCGGGATCGTCGCGGTATTCCTCGGGCGGCGGCTCGCCGTCGATCAGGATGCGGCGGCCGGTGGGGGTGTCGGCGTCGGCGAACAACTCGATATCGTTGATCAGCGTCGTCTTTCCCGAACCGGTGCGGCCCACCACGCTGACGACGTCGCCCATCTGAAGATCGAGACGAGCGATCGCGTCCGGCGCGCCGTCGCGGCCGTGTCCGCCGAGGATGGAGATTTGCTCGATGTCGCCTTGCGCCGAACGGTAGCGGCTGGACACGACGGCTGCGGCGGGACTACATCCGTCCGTGCGGCATGCGTCTTGCGGCGGGCGAGCCGCTCGAGGTTTCGTCGGCGGCAGCGAACTCAGCATGATCGTCTCCTTTGCCCGGATGGTTCGAGGCCGCGCAGGGCGGCACGCTGTTCCTCGACGAGATCGGCGAGCTGTCCATGCCGATCCAGGTCAAGTTGCTGCGGGTGTTGCAGGAACGGGAGGTGGTGCGGGTCGGCTCGCGGCGGCCGATCCCGATCGATGCGCGGTTGCTGACCGCGACCAACGTCAACCTCGAGCGGGCGATGGCGGCGGGCCGATTCCGGGAGGACTTGTATTATCGCATCAAGGTCGCGGTGGTGAGCCTGCCGCCGCTGCGGGAAAGACCCGGCGACATCGTCCCGTTGTCGCGGCATTTCTTGGCGACCTATCGCGAGCGGCTGGGACTGGGGGCGGTGGAATTCGCGCCCGAGGCGATGGAGCTGATCCAACGCTATCCCTGGCCCGGCAACATACGGGAATTGGAAAACGCCATTCATCACGCGCTGCTGACGTCGATCGGATCGGTGGTGTCCGCGGCGGACTTGCATTTGCCGCAACTGGCCTCGGACACGGGGGATTCGCCGACGCCGGACGCGCTCGCCGCGGCGTTGCGAAGCGCGGTGCGGAGCCCCTCGCCCCATCTGTATCAAACGGTGGCCGACATGCTCGTGCGCTCCGCTTACGAAAATTGCAACGGCAACCAGGTTCGCGCCGCGCAGCTTCTCGGCGTCAGCCGCAACGTGCTGCGCGCTCATTTGGCGCGGCTGTCGATCATCAAGGGAAGAAAGAAATAGCTTCTCGCCATTACGGCGATGCGAGCGGCGTCATTTCGCGGGCCGCTTCCGCGCATCGCGACACGCCATTACGGAGCGGGGCCAATTTCCTCGTCGCCCTCACGCTTGTTTACGCTCATCGACGACTGCTCGCGCAGGCGGGCGCGGCCGCGACGAGCGGAGCAACGCGCGCAGGTCGCTGATCAAGCTCGGGCGTTGCCGCGTCTCCGCGAGCGCGGCAAGGTAACTTTCCGCCCAGAGTTCGATGTTGTGGACCAAGAGATGCTGCAGCATCGGGCCGTGGCGCTCGCGCCGCTCGAACAACGGCATCCCCAACGCGCGCTTCAACGCCGCGGCGACGCCCTCGCTCTCGTGGGGATTGACGATCAGCGCTCCCGTTAGTTCCGCCGCCGCCCCGGCGAATTGCGACAGGATGAGCACGCCTGGATCTTCCGGGTCCTGCGCGGCGACATATTCCTTGGCGACGAGGTTCATGCCGTCGCGAAGCGGCGTGACCAGCGCGACATCGGCCAGCCGATAGATGCCGGCCAGCGCGGTGCGCGTATGGGAACGATTGACGTAGCGTATCGGCGTCCACGACGCCTCGCCATAACGGCCGTTGACCTTGCCGATCAGCGTCGTCACTTCATCTTCGATCGCCGCGTAGTCCGTGATGGCGGACCGGCTCCTCGGCGTGATCTGCAACAGGGCGACGCGCGATCGCCATTCCGGATTGACTTCGAGAAAACGGTCGAAGGCGTTGATGCGCTGAATGATGCCTTTGGAATAATCGAGTCGGTCGACGCCGAGCACGAGGCTCAGCCCGTTGAGGCTCTCGGCAATTTCCTTGACGACCGGCGAACGCGCGGCGCCGCGGGCGAGCCGCGCGTAAGCGGCGGTCTCGATACCGACCGGAAAGGCGCCGATGCGGGTCCGACGTCCCTCTGCTTCGAAGGTCAGGCCGCGTCCCGCCTTGACGCCCGGCATCGTCGTGAGGTAGGCGGCGAAATTGTCGCAATCGTTCTCGGTCTGAAAGCCGACGAGATCATAGTAGGCGAGGGCGCCGAGAATCTCTTCGTGGTGCGGCAACGTGCGCAGAATGTCCAACGGCGCGCACGGGATATGCAAAAAGAAACCGATCGGGTTGAGATGCCCGCGCGCGCGCAATTCGCGCGCCAACGGCATCAGGTGGTAGTCGTGCACCCAAAGGACGTCGTCGTCTCGGATGAAGGCGCTGAGCCGGTCGGCGAACAGGCGATTGACCCGCATGTAGCCGGAATGGTCGGCGCGCGAATAATCCTGCAAATCGACGCGATAATGCAAGATCGGCCACAGCACCCGGTTCGCCAGGCCATTGTAATATTCCTCGAAATCATTCTTCGAGAGATCGATGACGGCATAGGTTATATGATTGCGCTCGACGGTGCGCGGCTGCGGCGTCTCGGTCTCGTCGATTTTGCCGCTCCAGCCAAACCACACGCCGGTGCGGTTTCTCAGCGCCGCCTTCACGGCGACCACGAGGCCCCCCGCCGTCTGGTCGCTTCCCGGCTCGGGCACGGCGACTCGGTTGGAGACGATGATTAGACGCGGGCCCATGCTTCCTCCCAACTCGACGACAGACGGGTCGCGGTGTTGATGATTCCCGCCATCGAATAAGCCTGCGGGAAATTGCCCCAAAGCTCTCCGGTTTCCGGGTGAATGTCCTCGGACAACAACCCGAACGCGTTGCGGCACGCGAGAATGGCCTCGAACATTTGCCGCGCCTCGTCCTTCCGGCCGACGAGGCAAAGCGCGTCCATATACCAGAAATTACATGCTAGAAACGCAGTTTCGGGCGCACCGAAATCATCGTCGGCAGTATAGCGCATGATGCGCCCGTTGCGCATCAATTCGCGTCCGATGACGTCGCAAGTGCTGCGAAAGCGCGGGTCGGTCGAGGCGAGCAGGCCGAGCTCGGCGCACAACAGCACGCTCGCGTCGAGATCTGGGTATCCAAGAGCGCCAGTCAAGACCCCGCGCTTCTTGTCCCACGCGCCCGCGAGAATCTTGTCTTTGATCGCCGCCGCGTGGGCGTCCCAATAGCGCGCCCGGTCGGGAAGGCGCAACCGATCCGCAATCTGCCCCAGACGATCGCACGCGGCCCAGCATAGCGCCGCAGAGTAGGTGTGCACCCTGGCCCGCCCACGATATTCCCAATTGCCGGCGTCCGGCTCGAACGCATACTCGCGCGCATGCTCGCCGAGCGGCTCGAGGCGGCGAAAAAGCGCCTCGTCCCCCATTTTTGGCAGACGCTCGTCGACGAACATTTGCATCGCACCCAACACGACGCTGCCATAGGCGTCGTTCTGGGTTTGCGTCGCGGCTTGGTTGCCGACGCGGACAGGGCCATGCCCCATGAAGCCCTTGAGATCGGGCGCCGCCCTTTCTTCGAGCGAGCTGAACGGCACGATGCCGTGCACGGGTTGCATGCGCGTCACCCCGGCGGCGGCGATGGTGGTGAAATAGTTGATGTAGGATTCCATCGTATCGGTGACG
>JBEKBD010000063.1:0-17453 GCA_050015575.1 Roseiarcus sp.
AGCGCGGCGGCGGGCGTCGCGGCGACCGCCTCGAGATTGGCGGTCGTCTCCTGGCTGAGATCGAACAGGTCTTCCTCGATGATGCCGCGCACGCCGCGCGCCGCGCCGTAGACGCGCGTAATCGCCGGGAAGCGCCGCGCCTCGAGCACGAGGCCGACCAGCGATTGATTGATGACGGCGGTCGGCCCGCCCCCCTGCGCGACCAGAATCTTGTGCGTCATGATGCGTCGTTCTCCTCAAGCGCCGCCCACGCGCGGCGCGTCGCAATGGTCCTGCGCCCTGCCTTATGGCGGGCGGCGTCGCGACGCAAGCCGAAGCGATAAATTGCCGCACGCGGCCCGCCATCGCGCCGCCTCGCCCGCGTCGATTGCCACCGCGCCGATCGCGCCGCAGGCGCGCCAAACTTCTCCCTGCGCGCGGCGCGAAAATTTCACGCCTCGACCGCAGCTTATGGTTTTCCCCTTGAAGCCGCCGCGGCGCCCTCGACCGCTAAGGCCTTAGCGGGCACAATGGCTGCTCAAGCGGAGCCCGTCATGGATTCGTCGATCGTCAGAGCCGTCGGCTTCGTGCATCTGCACGCGCACAGCGCCTTTTCGCTGCGGGAGGGGGCGTTGTCGATCGAGGCGCTGGCCAAGCTCGCCAAGGCCGACGCCATGCCGGCGCTGGGGATCGCCGATTCCAACAATCTCTTCGGCGCATTGGAGTTTTCCGAAAAGCTCGCCAAGGCGGGGGTGCAGCCGATCATCGGCGCGCAGCTCGCCGTCGATTTTGGCGACTCGCCGGCCGCCGCTTCGCGCCTCGGCGAGACGAAGTCGGCGCGCGCGCCGCTGGTTTTGATCGCGCAGAACGACGCGGGCTATCGCGCGCTGATGCGGCTCGCTTCGCGCGTCTGGCTCGATCCGAAAGACGGCGACGAGCCGCATATCGGCTTTGCCGCGCTGGAAGACTCGAGCGGCCTCATCGCGCTGACCGGCGGCCCTGCCGGGCCGATCGACCGCGCGCTGGCGCTCGGTCTTGACGACGTCGCCGCGGCGCGCCTGAGGCGGCTCGCCGCGCTGTTCGACGGCCGCCTCTACGTCGAGATCCAGCGCCATGGCCTGGAAGCCGAGCGCGCGGTCGAGCCGGCCCTGCTCGATCTCGCCTACGCCCAAGGGCTGCCGCTGGTCGCCGCCAACGAGCCCTATTTCGCCGCCGCGGCCGATTACGAGGCGCAGGACGCGCTGCTCTGCATCGCCGAAGGAGCGCTCGTCGCCGCGCCGGAACGGCGCCGCCTGTCGCCGGAACATCGCTTCAAGACCCGCGCCGAAATGCAGGCCCTGTTCGCCGACTTGCGGGAGGCGACCGACGCCAGCGTCGAAATCGCGATGCGCTGCGCCTATCGGCCGTTGACGCGCAAGCCGATCCTGCCGCATTTCACCGCCGCCGACGGGGCGCCGGTCGACGAGGAGAAGGAGCTGCGCCGCCAGGCGACCGAGGGCCTGGAGCGCCTCGTCGCGCTCTACGGCTGCGCGCCGGGCCACACGATCGAGGACTACCGCAACCGGCTTGAATTCGAGCTCGGCGTCATCGTGCGCATGAAGTTCCCCGGCTACTTTCTCATCGTCGCCGACTTCATCCAATGGGCGAAGGCGCAAGGGATCCCCGTCGGGCCGGGGCGCGGCTCGGGAGCGGGCTCGCTGGTGGCCTACGCGCTGACGATCACCGATCTCGATCCCATCCGTTTCGGCCTGCTGTTCGAGCGCTTTCTCAACCCCGAGCGCGTGTCGATGCCGGACTTCGACATCGACTTCTGCCAGGACCGGCGCGACGAGGTGATCGCCTACGTGCGCCGCCGCTACGGCGAGGACCGCGTCGCCCAGATCATCACTTTCGGCTCGTTCCTCGCCCGCGGGGTGATGCGCAACGTCGGGCGGGTGCTGGAAATGCCGCTCGGCCAGGTCGACAAGCTGGCCAAACTGGCGCCGCAGAACCCGGCCAAGCCGGTGACGTTGAAACAGGCCGTCGCCGACGAACCACGCCTGCGCGAGGCGGCGCGCGCCGACCCGAAGGTGGCCAAGATGTTGGCCATCGCCGAGCGGCTGGAGGGGCTCTATTCCAACGCCTCGACCCACGCCGCCGGCGTCGTCATCGCCGACCGTCCGCTGGTCGAACTGGCGCCGCTCTATCGCGACCCCAAGTCGGACATGCCGGCGACCCAGTTCAACATGAAATGGGTCGAGGCGGCGGGCTTGGTCAAGTTCGACTTCCTCGGCTTGAAGACGCTGACGACGGTCGCCAAGGCGGCGGCGCTGCTCAAACGGCGCGGCGTCGTCGTCAACCCCTCGGCCATACCGCTCGACGACGAGAAAACTTTCGCCATGCTCGGCCGCGGCGAGACGATCGGCGTGTTCCAATTGGAAAGCGGCGGCATGAAGAGGGCGCTGGTCGACATGCGCGCCGACTGTTTCGAGGACCTGATCGCGCTGGTCGCGCTCTATCGCCCCGGCCCGATGGCCAATATCCCCGCCTATTGCGCGCGCAAGCTCGGGCAGGAAAAAATCGAATACGCCCATCCCCTGCTGGAGCCGATCCTCAAGGAGACGTTCGGCGTCATCACCTATCAGGAGCAGGTCCAGCAGATCGCCAAGGACCTGGCCGGCTATTCCCTTGGGCAAGCCGACATCCTGCGCCGCGCCATGGGCAAGAAGATCAAGTCCGAGATGAACGCCCAGCGGGAGCGTTTCGTCACCGGCGCGGTCGAGCGCGGCATCGCCAGGGCGACCGCCGACGCGATCTTCGACGCCTGCGCGAAATTCGCCGAATACGGCTTCAACAAGTCGCACTCGGCGCCCTACGCCTTCATCGCCTATCAAACCGCCTGGTTCAAGGCGAACCACCCGGCCGAATTTCTCGCCGCGTCGATGACGCTGGACAAGTCCAACACCGACAAGCTGGCCGAATTCCGCGCCGAGGCGCTGCGGCTCGGCCTTCAGGTGGCGCCGCCTGATGTCAACGGCTCCGGCGTCGACTTCGACGTGCGTCTCGACGGCGCGGGGGCGACTTCGATCGCCTACGCCCTCAGCGCGGTCAAGGGCGTCGGCGAGGCGCAGGCGACGGCGATCGTCGAGGCGCGCGCCGGGCGGCGGTTCGCCTCGCTCGCCGATTTCGCCCGCCGCGTCGATTCGCGCGGCATGAACAAGAAGGCGCTGGAAAGCCTCGCCGCCGCCGGCGCCTTCGACGAATTGGAGCCGGACCGCGCGATCGCCTTCGCCGCGATCGAGCCGATGCTGGCGCTCTCCCATCGGCGCGCCGAAGAAGAGGCGGCCGGGCAGAACGCGCTGCTGTTCGGCGAGACGGAAGCCGCGCCGCTGCGCGTGCGCGCGCAAGCGTGGTCGGCGGCCGATCGCCTGCGGCGCGAATTCGAGGCGGTCGGCTTCTTCCTTTCCGGCCATCCGCTCGAATCCTACGCGCCGGCGCTGAGGCGGCTGCGCGCGATGCGCTGGGCGGAGTTCGCGCGCGCCGTTCACGGCGGCGCGACCACCGCGCGGCTCGGCGCGAGCGTCATTGACCGCTACGAGCGGCGCGCCAAGAGCGGCGCGAAGATCGGCGTCGTCCAGCTCTCCGACCCGAGCGGCCAATACGAGGCGATCCTCTTCCAGGAGGGCCTCGCCCAATTCCGCGACCTGTTGGAAAAAGGCGCCGACGTGCTGGTGACCTTGCAGGCCGCCGTCGATGGCGAGGACGTGCGCGCGCGCATCGTCCAGGTCGAGTCGCTGAGCGAAGCCGCCGCCAGGGTCCACACCAGCCTGCGCGTGTTCGTGCGCGACGAAGCGCCGCTCGCCTCGATCGCCGAGCGCCTGCGCGCGAAGGGCGAAGGCGAAGTCTCGCTGGTGGTGATGCTGGGGCCGCGCGACGGCGAAGTCGAAGTGAAGCTGCCCGGCCGCTACGCGGTGACCGGGGCGCTGGCCGGCGCGCTGAAAGCGGTCGCCGGCGTGGTGGCGGTGGAGCACGTGTGACGCCGGGGCTCGTCATCGACGACGCGGCGCGGCGGGCGGGCCTTCGGAGGCATGTAGATCGTGATCCGGAAGAAGCCGAGATCGCGTCGCGGGGGCCGTGCCGCGCTTGCAGCGCGCTGGCCGCCGCACTCGACAAGGAGGTCCCTGCCTCGCGGACGCAAGGGCGCCTCAGGTTTGACGTCTAAGCAGGCCCTAATGCAACGCACTGTGACGCGCGCTGCGGGCGATTGGAATCGTCCGCAGGCCGGTCAGATCGCCGAGCGCCCGCTGTAGGTTCGCAGTTTCGCCTGCATGGCGAGGCTCAAAGGCATGACCAGCTCGGCATTGTACGCGCCCGTCGGTCGCAGCGGCAATTGATGCGGACTCCGTTTGTCCGGTGAGTAGAGCTGTTCGATCGCGACGGCGTAGGAACGCGACTGCGCCGCAGGCGATCCGCTTTTCACCGCCGGCGCCACATCGGTCGTGAAAATGGAAATCGTACGGTCGCTGTTGCCGACGATCTCGAACAAACGGAACTGTTGGGGAAAGTCGCGCAACGCAGAGGTTTCGACCTGCCAGAAGCCGAGTTCGGGGCGGGCGGGATCGGGCGACTTGAACGCGGTCACGCAGTTCAAGTGGCGATGCCCCGCGATCCACAGAACGAGGTTTGGATATTCGTGCAGCTTAGCGAACAGTTGCGGCTCGGACACGTAGGCGGCGGAGCTCCAGCCGACGTAGGACCGAGCCGGCTCGACGCCGATCGGCACGTGCGCGGCGACGATCATGAGTTGGCCATTCGCCTGTCCGTCATCGAGCTCCTCGACTAGCCAGTCATAGCGGGCCTTGTCGAGCGAGCCGTGCCCGTAACCGGGAGAGCTGGTATCGGAAAATGCCGGGTTGGGGTCCTCATCCTTCTGGGTGTTGTCGAGCACGATGACCTTGAGCGGCAGATTCGCCTTCGGCGCAAAACTGTAACAGGCGAATTCGCTGTCGACATTGGCCTGGGAGAACCCGTGGCCGACCGGCTGCGACGTCGTGTTGAAGAATTCGTTCATCCATTCCTTCCGTCTGAGCGAACGGCGGCTCGCGTCGGCGACGACTTTCGGCGGGCTCGCGAAATTGCCGACCGGTCCCGCGCCGATAATGGCGCCGTACGGCGTCGCGCCATCGAGCGCGCCCATGTAATAGTCGCGGTGGTTGATTCCGTCGGGGTCGGTGAAGAGGTCGCCGAGCTTGAGGATCTCCTCGCCGACATACGTCGGCCGCAGGTAGTCGTTGACTGGGTTCGTCCCCATCCAGAACTGATCGTGGTTGCCGATGGCCTGGTACCACTTGATCGACTTGTCGAGCCCTGCCGCTTTGTAGGGCTTCTGATAGTCGATGGTCGCGGCGCCGGCGTGAACGCCGGAGCTTGGGGCGATGGCCTTGCCATCGAGCACGTCAATGTACCATCTCAATTCATTGTACTGCGTGTTGTTGCAGGCGTCGCCGAGAGAGACGCCGAAGTCGATCGGGCGCTGTTCATGGATGGCGTTGATCGTTCGCACGGCGGCGTCGAGCACCTGCGTCGTTCCCAGCATGACCGGCGAATATCCCGGCATCACGCCGTCCTTGAGGCCAAGGTAGATGGCCGACGAAGGCGACTCCTTGTCGCAGATATGGATGTCGCTAATGGTAAAGAAGCGCAGCAGGCGCGCCGTCCTCTTCACCGAGGCCCCGGTGTAGGAAGCCGGCGCCAGATCGAGCCGCTTCTCGTAGTCGAGGCCCGGGCCGTAGCGCCAGGCGCCATAGCCGTTGGCGGCGTATTTCTCGACCTCGTCCGGACGGATCTTCGCCGACGGTTTCGGATTCGGCAGCACCGTCCTCTGGCGCGTCGTCATGACGTCGGGGAATGGCGACAGAGCGCTGAGCTGAGAAGAAGCCGCGGCGCCGGCGCGGCCGATTGCGAAAGCGGAAAACGCAAGGGCGCTGGCGCCCGCCCCGAAGCGACGCCGCGAGATCGTCGTCATATGTCGTCCTTTCGCTGTCGACAGCGGCGAATGGCGTCGCCCGTCGAGTCGCCGACGATAGCCGTGAAGCATTTTCGAATCGATAACGCGCAAGGCAGAATGCGCGCGGACGGGGAACGAGCGCCGAGCGTCGACGAGGTCCATGCGCGGCTTATCGTCGCATCGGGACTCGTTCGAGTTGTTCCCGCGCTTATCCGGTCAATGCGTTGTCAATCCGGAAATGCTTCACGGCTATCGTCGGCGCTCGGAATTCAAGAAGGACTCCGGCCGTGAGAACGCTACTCCTTAAGAGCCTGCTCGCTCTGCTGCTGCTGGCCAATGCCGCCTTCGCCGCCGATCGGCTGCCGTCCTGGAACGACACCGGCTCCAAGAGAGCGATCATCGCGTTCGTCGAGAAGGTGACGACAGAAGGCTCGCCGGACTTCGTCCCGGTCGCCGAGCGCATCGCCACGTTCGACAACGACGGCACGTTGTGGTCCGAGCAGCCGCTGTATTTCGAGTTCATCTTCGCGCTCGATCGCTTGCGGGCGCTCGCCCCGCAGCACCCCGAATGGAAGACGGAGCAGCCGTTCGCAGCGGCGCTCAAGGGCGATGTGAAAGGCGCGCTTGCCGGCGGCGAACCCGCCGTCGCGCGGCTCCTTGCCGTCACCCATGCCGGGATGACCCCCGAGGAGTTCGACCAGATCGTCCGTGACTGGATCGCCCGCGCCCGGCATCCGGAGACTGGACGACTCTACACCGAGATGGTCTATCAGCCGATGTTGGAATTGCTCGGCTACCTGCGGGCGAACGGCTTCAAAACCTTCATCGTCTCAGGCGGCGAGATCGAGTTCATTCGCGCGTGGTCCGAGAAGGTCTACGGCGTTCCGCCGGAACAGGTGGTTGGGAGCAGCGTCAAGACCAAGTTCGAATTGCGGGGCGACGAGCCGGCGCTGGTGCGGCTGCCGCAGATCGACTTCGTCAGCGACAACGCCGGCAAGCCCGTCGCCATCAGCTCGCATATCGGCCGCCGCCCCATCGCCGCGTTCGGCAACTCGGACGGCGACCTGCAAATGCTCCAGTGGACAACGGCCGGGCGGGGCGCGCGTTTCGCCCTCCTGGTGCATCACACCGATTCCGCCCGCGAATGGGCCTACGACCGGCGATCCCCGATCGGCCGGCTGGACAAGGCGCTCGACGTGGCGCAGGCGAAGGGCTGGACGGTCGTCGACATGAAGAACGACTGGAATGTCATCTATCCCTACGCGATGAAGTGAGAGCGGCGGACGTCCGCCGCCCTAATCCCTGAAGTGGACGCTTTGTCGCCGCCGCGCTCGAGCCCGTCCGCGTCAGAACAGCCAGGTCAAGTTTCCCTTGATCGCGTTGCTCATGACGCGGTCGCCGCATTGGCCGGAATAGGACAGTCCGACCTCGGCCCGCGGGCCGAGGCGCAGATCGAGCCCGCCCTCGAAAAGGGCCGTGTCGCGCGCGATCGGCAGGCCGGCGACCGCGAAGGTCTCGCCCGTGCTTTGGAACGTGAGCGTTTCCGTGGGCGTGAGCGAGCCAAAGGCGCGCTGCCAGGCGACCGAGACGCGCGGCGTCAACGCCATGCCGTCGGCCAGGAGATAGTCGACGGCGGCCCGGCCGCCCAGCGTGGAATAGCCGATGTCGAAATGATTCGCTGATCCGCTGAGCGCGGCGACGCCGCCGCCGTTCTCGGCGAAGCCGCCGACGTTGAGATGCGCGAAGGCGAGCCCGCCGAACGGTTCGGCGGCGATCTTGCCGAGCGTCATGCCATAGCTCGCCTCGCTGAAGACTTGCGCCATGGCCGCGTCGTAGCGGGCGGACGCTGTGTTGGCGAAGCCGGGAAACGCGAGCGAGCGCGTGGCGTCGAGCGCGCTGAAGCTCGCCGACGCAGCCGAGCGCACACTCCAAGGACCGAAACTGGCCGCCACGTAGCCGGCCAGATGCGCGGCGCCGATGTCGGCCGCGCTGCCGCGGTCGCTGACGTTGACGGAGGAGTCGGTGTAGCCGCCCGCGACGCCGGCCAGCCAGTTGGAGTCGAAGCGATGGTCGACGCCGGCGAAGACGCCGCCGAGCGAACGGCTCGCCGTGGCGGCGTCGCTGTCGCCGCCGAACCGGCCCCAGGAATCGATCGCCTGGATCCACGAATACGTCGCCGGAACGGCTGCCCGGGTCTCAGGCGAAACTGTCAGCCTTCCGCCTGCTGCATTGGTCAGAGCGGACGCCGCGGGCGACGAGCCGAGGTCGTCCGCGTACGTCATCGTCGTCGGGCCGCCGGACGCGAGCGCCGCCGTCGGTCCGTCGACGCCGGCGAACGAGGCCTGCCGCATCCGCCCCAGCAGCGTCTCGCGCATGAATAAACTGTCGCTGAGCATCGCCGTCTCGGCGCTGGCGTAGACTTCGCCCGACAGCGCGCCGAAGGCGCGCTGTGCGCCTGCCGCGGATTGGGCGTCCAACGCCAGGTCGAGGCCGCTTCCCGCCGGCCCGGCGGAAACAGCATTGGCCACCGCCGATTGATTGGGAGTCGTCGCGACGCTGGCGTAAGCAACGCCGTTGCGAGCCAGCGTCAGGAACACGTCATCGGCGTCGTAGCTCAACGAGGGTTGGAGGAAAGGCAAATTGTCGGCGCTGACGTTGGCGAACGCGCCGTCGACGCCGCCGGTCGCAACCAGGATCGGGTAGGCGTGGCCGAGCTCCGCGCTGGCGCCGATCACGCTCGCGACGACCGCGCCGCCGGAGAGCGTCGCCGTACCGCCGACCTGGATTTGGTCGGCGCTGTCGCCGGCGACCTGCGCCTGATAGGTGGTTCCGGTCGCCGTCAGATTGTTGACGACCTGGATCGCGCCGGTCGAATTGCCCGGATTGCCCGGCGCGATCGTGGACCCAGAAAACGAGTCGAGCGAACCGACGCTGCCGACGCCGGAGAGCAGACCGGAATTGGCGAAGGTTCCGGTCATGACGCCCTCGTTGATGACGCTGCCGTCGTTGGTCAGGACGCCCGCGAACACGCCGGCGCTGCCGAGCGCGAAGGCGGCGCCGGGCGAGACCGACAGCGGGCCGAGCAAACTGCCGGTGACACCGAGCGCGCCGCCTTGCACGTTGACGCCGCCGGTGAACGTGTCGTCGCCCGCCAGCACCAGGGTCCCCGAGCCCTGCTTGGTCAGGCCGCCGGGACCGGATATGTCGTTGCTCCAGACATCGAAGGCGTTCAGGCCGCCGAGCGCGGCGTTCATGCTGACCGTGACGTTGCCGGGGAAGGCGCCGTAGCCGCCGGCGGCGGCGTAGAGATCGAGGCGGGCCCAGCCGGAACCGTTGTCGAGCGCTCCGCCCGACGGCAATTCGGTGGTGGCGAGAATCTCGTCGAGTTGGTCGACGCTGAGATACGGAAACCGCGTCTTGATCAACACGTACGCGTCGGCCGGCACGAACGGCGCCAGATTCGTCGGGCCGACTGCGGGAAGATCATAGGTCAGATAATACGCGTAGTTCTGCGCCGCCTGCGTGTAGGCCGCCGCCGTGGGGATCGTTCCATTGCCGAGACACGCGGCGAGGTTGGCGCACGCCGCCGCATAGGGCGACGCGCCGCCGTCGCCGAGGCCCGCCTGCGCGAGATAGGTCTGCATCTGCGCGCTGAGCGAGGGTAGACTGGTCTGAGTGAAGCCTTTGGTCTGGTATAGCGAATTGTCGCCCGCCAGCGTTTCCGCGGTCACATAGGTGGCGAGAATCCGTCCGCCGATCACGTCCAGCGGGTAATGCACGCCGAAGACGTTGCGGCTGTAGCCGAAGTCCGCCGCGGACTGCAGCAGCTGCTGATAATAACCGGGCGCCAGGATGGCGAAAACAATTGCATTGGCGGCGCCGATCGACGAGTGGCCGCTCGGAAAGGAAGGCGACGCCACATAGGACTGCCAGTTCTGCGGATCCGTGGAGATGTAGGCCGTCTGCTGAATCTCATAGGCGATGAGCGAGGAATTGGCCGGTGTGAAAGGATTGTTGGCGATCGCGCTCGACGTCTGAAAAGGCCGCGGATCGCCGTTGGGGTCGGCCGTCGTGTCGCCGTACGCGACGCCGTAGACGTCGAATCCGCCGAAATAGTTCTTCAAGTCGCCGGTCGTGGCGCCGGTGGCCATGTTGTCGATCACGGACGTCACCGCGGCGGCGACCGCTGTCGGGAGAGTCGGCGCGGTCGGAATTCCGGCCGGGCTGAAATAGAGATTCGAATTGTTGGGGAACGCGCCGATCAGAATGCTTTGGGAAGCTTGGTCGACGAGCGCACTTTCCGCGGCGAGCGTCCTGCGGGCCGGGCTCGCGCCGGCGTAGATCTCTTCTTCCGTCAGCATGTTCGCCGCGAGCGCGGCGAGGCCCGCGGACGAGGTCAAGAGCGAGGCGAACGGCGACAGCAGCTTCGCCTGGTCGGAGCAAAGCGTTGGCGGCTGCGTCGTCGGCGCGCACTGCGCGGTCCCGGCGAGCGCCGCGCCCGGCGCCGTCAGCGCGGCGAGGAAGATCGCCCACGACAGGAGGCGCGGCGGCGGCGCAAGGCGCAAACGGATAAGCCCGGCGATCGCCCGCGCGAAGCCGAGCGACTTGGCGCGAGCCGACATGGAAACACCCCCCGTGTTTGCAACGCGGCGACGCTAGAACGAAACTTCGAGTCCGACCGTGGCGCCCTGAAAGAGCACGTTCGAGCCGCAGTTGACGCCGAGCGCGCGCGCGCTCACCGGGGTCGATGGAGAAGCTGCAGAGGGCGACGTTGTGTACGTTTCCCGGATCTGCCCGGGCGCCAAAGCGACGCCGTCGAGCCACAGCGCTTCGTAGCCCACCTTGAGCGCAAGCCCCTTGGCGAGTTGATATTTCGCCTGCAATGCGGCTTCGCCGACGAAGGCGGCGTAGTTGGTCGTGGCTTGCGCCGTGTACAGCTGCTTCGCCATGCTGACCACGGTCGTCTGTTCGGCGTTGTCGTCGAATACGCCCGCCTTGATCACGCCATCGATCGAAAAACGCCCAAGCTCCATCAGTTTGGCGTCCACGCCGATTTGGGCGCCGTAAAGGTCGTTCCGCGTGCTTGCCGTCCAGAAGGGAGGGTAAATGACCGCCGACCCGCCCGGGGGATTAGGAACGTCAGAAAGAGCGCAGCCAGACGTGGCTGGAACTGGAAAAAGACAAGGCCCTTTCCAGTTCGGCGCGATGCGATCCGCCGGGGTCAACCAGCCGACAAGCGTGTCGTTGAGTTGGAGCCACCGCAATCCTCCCAGCACGGTCACGCCAGGGGAAAGATTCAGCCGCCCGTTGGCCTCGGCGTTATAAAGGTTCGTGGCGTCCTTCCAGGCCATGCCCTGGTAGGCGAAATCTTGAGTCTGCCAGAACGAGCCGGGGGCGTACATGACCAGCCAGTCCGAGTCCGCCGGATTCGCCGGATTGGTGGGTCCGACCGTCTTGGTGGCGCTCTGGGTGAAAATGTTGAAATACGAGAACTCCGCGCCGTAGCCGGAGTCGTCGCGATAGGTCGCGCTCAGTTTCGGTCCGGCGGAGAAGCCTTGCCAAAACTGGTTGCTGTTGAACGCGTCGGCGGCTGAGGCGGAGGCGTTCTGCGTAGCGGCGAACTGCGTGCTGCCCGGCAGGAGGCCAACCAGCGTTTGATTGGCGCCGCCCGTTCGGCCCAAGACGATCGTCTCGGCCGAGAACGTCCATCGCGGCGCGCTCTGCGGCGGCTCGACCGGCCCTTGGGGGGACGACGGCAACGACCCGTCGGCGCCGGCCGGCCAGCCGGCAAAGCCCTCTTGCGCTCGAGCCGCGCCGGCGATCAGGAGCGGCGTGGCGAACAGAGAGCAGACGAAGCAAGCGGCGACAAACCTCGGTCTATGCCGAAATGATCCAATTCGAGTTCTCATGGGATTGCCTTTGACCCATTCGGCCCTTTTTCAAGAACGCAGGCGGAAAGGGCGACCGGGGCGCTGACGGCGAAAGAGAGGCGGCGCTCACGCACAATAAAGGACGGCGCCGAAGCCGCGCGAAAGCGCGCTCGGCGTCAAAACGATTCATGGATTGACGTCCCCAATGGCGAAGCCTGCGCGGGGCGCGCGCTTCGTCTTTTCGCGCAACGTAAACAGCTCAAATAGCGGCGTCCAGCGCGTTTTCGACGTTGCCCCCAACATTGCGCCGGGGGCGATCGGGCTCTCGCGGTCGGCGACGCCTCGTTCGCCGGCCGGACGCTCACGGCGAATGGCGGCGCGCTGTTTTCGTGAGGGGCGCGAGACGGGGCGGAGGGAGCGGAACCGGCGCACAGATTAGATATTGCGCGCGCCGGCGGAGTCCCGGCGGAATCTCTCTAGCGCGCCATCGGCAAACGTCACGACCGTTTCTCTCCCAGCGAATGGGTCAACGATCTCGCGGCAGCAGGCCGCGAGCCAATGTGATCGGAAAACCCTTTAGTCCCACCAGAAGAACCACCAGTCGCTCGCCATCAATCCGGCGGCCAGCGCCCGATAGGAGCCGACGCCCTGATCGATGATGTCGTTACAATAGACGTACTGTTCGCGAGCGAGCTCGAGCGCCTCCTCGCGCGTCGCGGGCCTGCGCGATACGCGCAGGTTGATCACGTCGGCCGCGAGGCCGACGAGTTCGGCGCCGTAACGGTCGCGCCAGGCGCGCAACGCCGCGACGTGATAGGCCGGCGGAGGGCACGCGTTCCAATTCCCCCACTGCATGTAGGCCGGAATGGCGGTGGGATCGTCGGTGGGAATCAGGGCGATGTGAGCGGTCGGCTTCAACTGTTGAGCGGCGAGATCGTAAGTGACGGTCAAGCTCGTCGCATGCCACGGGTCGGCAGGCCAATCGCCGAGAGGCGCTTCGGATTCCTCGTCGCCAAAATCCGCCGCCGAGCCGATCTTCCTGAGGTAGGCCATGGCTTTCGCGTGCTCGTCGCGGCGATGCCGGCGAAGACCGTCCGGAAAGTCGATGGCCTTTGCGGCGGCGAGAATCTCCTCGACCGACTTTTGTCGCGCCCGTTCCCTTGGATCGAACGGGAGCAGCAAATTGTCGAGATTGTCCTCCCCGAGCACGACCGGAATCCCGCGGCCGGCGTTCCTTAATTCCTCCCATGTCGCGAGAGCGTTTTCGCCGCTCGTTTCGACGACCTCATAGGGGAAGTTCGCAAACTCAACCATGTCCATACGCCTCCCGATCGCGGCCGTTATTCGCAACGGTCCAATGCCAGCCTCAGCGCCGCGCCCGCCGCAGCCGCGTCCGTCGTCGCCGCAATGACGACGTTGCTATCCGGCGAAAGATCCCGCCAATACTCCGGCTTGTCGCGCTTATGCGGCTGAATCGAAATCTCGCCCTCGGACCTCTTGGCCCGGCACCAATCCATGTTCTTGTAGGCGTCACGCTTGGTCTTGTAGCCATATCGACGCATGAAATCCTTCTGCCAATTCCGATAGCAGCGCACGTATCTTTCGGATTCGAAGAACTCCGGCTCGTCGAGGGGCCAGATAAACCGGCTCTTGTCCAAGCACTCCAGAAGCGCGCGCCCCAGGGTCTCGTCGGTCGCATCCCGCGGCAGATAGATCACGTACCCCTGATCCTCGCGCTGGATCATGCGATATCCGGACAGCGGTTCAAGAGAAACGAACCTTTCTGTCTGGTGAACATCGGCGCACTGCCGGAAGGGGAACAATTCTGTTGGTGTCATTCCCTGATCCTCGTGATGACGACCCGAACGCCACGTTCTTTGCCATAGAAGATCGCAGCAAACAGGTAACGCCACTGCGTTGGCGAAGTATACTCAGGAATTGCTAGATGAATCGTCTTTGACAAAACATCGCTTAGATCGAGATCGATATCCGGCCGCGGATTACTATAGTCGGCAGCAGAGTCAATATAGTTCTTCATGCGCCAGTATATGCCTTGCGGGTTCTTGATATAACCTATACTCAATGTATTCATCGTCTTGGCGCTTATGGCTTCTCCTATTATCTGGTCAAACAGGTCGAAGGCTTTCGAGTACCGCGATAACCGCTTGATGCCGGAAATCAATTTTTCGATGTAAGTTTCCCAATTGCCGCCTTGACCCCAGATGCCATTTTTCCAGTCAATTTTGGCGTCGCGGTTGTTGACGATCCCGCCAAGGCCCTCGACTTCCTTGGGCGCCGGCACAGGCGCTTCCGCCGGCGCTGGCGCTTCCGCTGGCTTTTCCTCGGCCCTTTCTGCGGGCGCTTCTACCGCCGCCTCCGGCCGGCTTTCAACCTTCGGCTCCGCCGAGAAACGCAGGCGCGGCGGCAGATTGTCGATCGCCCAGACTTCGCCGGCGACATCCAGCATCGACTTGGGCAAATGCCCGGGGTCGACGATCCCGGCGTTGTTCGCGCCTTGGAACAGGACCAACGCGGCGGAGTGCAGGTTCCCCTGCGCCGACGGCGGCGTGTACTCGTAGGCGAGCCAGAACGACAGGCGATCCTCAAGAAAGGAGTATTCGGCGAGCGCCCGCTCCTTTTCCGCGGACGAGAGGCTTCCGCCTTCCCGTCCCAAGCGATCGCCGAACTGAATGACCTGCTTGGCGAAATCGACGGGCCCGAGCCAGTCGTATTCTCTCTCGAACGTCTCGACGAGGGAGGGCGGCTTTCGACTGTCGTCAGCCGCGTCGTCCTCGGGCGGCGGCGAGACGACAGGCGCGGGCGACGCATGTCCGCCGCCGCCGGACTCGGCATCGGCGACGCGCGGAGGCGCCGCATCGGCGCTCCGCGCGCCCGCGCCGTTTTCGGCCGGCCCCGCTTGGCCGGCCGGACCGGCGGCCCCGCCGGTCGTCCAGCGGCCATGCCAGTCTCTCGGTTCGTCGGGATCGTATTTGGCAAGCGCGCCATCGGCCTTCGCCAGCCGCGCCGCCCCTTCCCGGCTTAGTTCCGGCGTCCGCGTCAGCACCGCGGCAATCCCGGCGCGCGCCAGGTCGCCGCTGTTGAGGGCTCGCGCGATGACGCCGAGGCTCGATTCGAGCCGGGTCGGATCGCCGTCCGCGCCGAACGCCGCCCGGATCAGCGAAGCGATCTCGGGCGCCGGCCGCGGCGCGAATCCCGCCCGAGTCTTCTCGAGCAGAGGCACGCCGGCGAGCGACAGGCCCGCGGGCGTGCAGCTCAAACCGAGCCCTCCGGGCTCGTTCGTCAATCGAAACATTCGCATCCTGCGACCACCCGTCGGCGGAACTGTCGGGAATTATGCGTTCATGTTTTGTTCTGGTCAAGACTTTGTTTTCCTAACGCCAAACCCGAACGCCGCGCGCGCGAACAACTCGCGTCGGCCCTACGGTCCATCCTCGAAGTCGCCGACCAGCCCACGCCCGGCCGACAAGCGGCGATGCGCGATCCCTGTTCCAAATTCCGGGTCGGGGCCGGAGCGAAGACGCTCGAACGCTTTCGTTCCTGTTCAGGCTCAAGCAACGTCCCCAAGCAGCTTGGCGAGCTTCGCCGCGACGGCGTCGGGCAACTCGCGGTCGCGGACGTAGGCTTCCAGTTCGGCCTGCGCCGCGGCGAGGTCGCCGACTTTCGCCGACAGGAACATCACGGCGAGCGGAAGCCGGGTGCGGAAGCCGACAAACATCCTGTTGATCTTCCGCTCGCGAATCTCGCGCACGAGGCCGAGCATGCCGGGCCAGGTCGCGCCGCGCCGCCAGGTTTCCTGCGCTTGTGCGATTGCGACGTCCGCGAGCCGCTCCATGTCGCGGCGCAGCCATTCGGCGCCGTAGAGGAAACGTGCGTAATCGCGGCCCGAATCGAGCCAGACGTCGAGCTTCGCCGTCCGGTCCGACCGATGCCAGGCGATTCGGCGCCCGGAAAGATGCGGCGTGAAGTCGAGCGAAAAGCCCCATTTGGCGTTCATCGCGGCGCCCTTCAGCAAGCCCATCTCGAAGACGCGCCGCGCCGGCGCGGTCGAGCCGTCGACCCAGACGCGCGGCGCGACCTCGACAAACCCCAACGGCTTCAAGCGCGGCTCGAGAACGCTGGCGACGATCGCGTCCCGCTCCGCGGCAGACAGAATATCGACCTTGGGCCGATCGGGTTCGGGCGGCGGCGGGGCCGGGGGCGGCGGCTGGCGCCAGAGCCTGCGCAACCCATCGACGAACATCGCCGCAACCTCCGACCGCGCCGCACCGCCTCGCGAAACTCTACGTTCCTCTTTTGTTCTCGTCAAGAGTCTGTCCTTGATCACGGCATAGGAAAATCATTGGCGAATGCGGATTTCTCCATGGTTGGCTCGGCGGAGCGGCTGATGGTTGTCCTCACTGCGCTCGAGCCGCGTCGCGCGCCGCTCACGCCACGAGCGGCGCGACCACGGCCTTCAGCAGCGCGGCGGCGTCGCCGGGGGCGAGGCGCACTTGCAGCCCGCGCTGGCCGCCGTTGACGAAGACGTGGGGCTCGGCGAGCGCCTGCTCCTCGAATACGGTCGTGAGCCGCCGCGTCTGGCCGAACGGACTGACGCCGCCGATCGTGTAGCCGGAGACCCGCTCGGCGTCGGCCGGCTTCATCATCCGCGCCGACTTGCCGCCGCACGCCGTCGCAAGTTTCTTCATCGAGACTTCGCGGTCGGAGGGAACGACGACGCAGACCGGCTGGCCGTCGACCAGCGCCATCAGCGTCTTCAGCACCCGCTCCGGCGCCTCGCCGAGCGCCGCTGCGGCCTGGAGACCGATCTTGTCGGCGTCGGGATCGTAGTCGTAGCTATGGAGGCTGAAGGCGACGCCCGCCTGCTCGAGCGCTTTCGTCGCCCGCGTCGACTTGGACACGATGAACTCCTTCCGCGCCGGCCGCGCCCCGTTATCGGTCTCCCTGCCCGCGGACGGCGGGACGGACGCGACCACAAGGGACGAGCCGCCTCCGCGTTGTGATGACGCCGCGCCAGGAGGATGACAAGAGGTCGACGTCGAACGCGTCGCGAGGCGCTTCACGGCGACGCAACCGGGTTGCGACGCTCGTCATGACGAAGCGAAAAGCCGAGGCGATCGACCAAGCCAAAGACGCGATCGCGCGCGAGACGGCGCGGAGGAAGCGGAACGGACCTCGCCGTCGAGCTCTTGGCGGCGAAAATTCCAAACCGCAGCGGCTGTCAAGGACGCGCCTTTCAGGCGCGCCGCCGCACGGCGGTCGCCGCAGGCGATCCTTGACAGCCGCTGCGGTTTGGAAAAGCGGGCTCTCCAAGAGCTCGACGGCGAGGTGCGTTCCGTCGGGGCGAGTCGAGAATGCCGCGCTGCGTCGCTCAGATGCAATTGAATGCACTGTCACCGTAACTCGGGTTACGATGCCTATTATGGCGAACCGAAAAGCCGAGGCGATCGACGACGCCGAAGACGCGATCGCGCGCGAGACGGCGCGGAGGAAGCGGAACGGACCTCGCCGTCGAGCTCTTGGCCGCGAAAATTCCAAACCGCAGCGGCTGTCAAGGACGCGCCTTTCAGGCGCGCCGCCGCACGGCGGTCGCCGCAGGC
>JBEKBD010000064.1:0-17226 GCA_050015575.1 Roseiarcus sp.
GACTCTGTTTCCCGCGCCCGGCGCGCGCGTCCGCCTGCGGCTCGCCAATGCGGCGACGGCGCGCATCATGTCGATCGGCGTGACCGGCGTCCGGCCGCTGATCGTCGCAGTCGACGGCCAGCCGAGCGAGCCGTTCGAACCGCTGCACAACGCCTTTCCGATGGGGCCCGGCGCGCGCTTCGAATTGATGTTCGACATGCCGAGCGAAGCGGGCGGCGCGGTCGGCTTTACTCTGCGCGGCGGCGAAGCGGCGGCGATTGCCGGCGAACTCGACCGGCCGGTGGTCGTTTTCGAAGCCAAGGGCGACGCGGTCGCGGCGCGCCCGACCATCGCCGGCCTGCCCGCCAATCCGCTGTTGCCGAGGGAGATCCGGCTCGAACGCGCGATGCGCGTCGATCTGACGATCGAAGGCGGCGGCGACGCGCCCTTCTCCGTCAACGGCGCGAGCTTCTCCGATTGGGACGTCAAGCCGCTGTTCGCCGTTCCGCGCGGCGCGCCGGTCACGCTTGGCTTCGTCAACAAGACGGCGGTCGCCCAGGCGATGAGGCTCGGCGGTCACGTCGGGCGCCTGCTGCACGCGCTCGACGACGGCTGGGAGCCCTATTGGCGCGACACCATCCTCGTCGCCCCCGGCCGCACCGCGCATATCGCCTTCGTCGCCGCCAACGGCGGCAAATGGCCGCTTTGCTCGGCGATCCCCGAACACCGCGCCGCGGGGGTGGGGGCTTGGTTCCAGGCGGGGTGAGGCCGGCGGCGTTTTAATCGATCGTCAGCAGAACGCTGCCAGTGGTGCGGCCCGCTTCCAAATCGACGTGGGCGCGCGCCGCTTCGCGTAGCGCGTATTCGGCGCCGACGTGCACGACGAGCCCTTCCGCCAGCGCCGCGAACAGGTCGCGCGCGCCCTCACGATAAAGAACCGGGTCGTTCGCATAGGCGAGCAGGCTCGGGCGCGCGAGCGCGATCGAACGGGGATAGCTCAGCGCCTCGACGGCGACCGGCGGGATCGGGCCCGCCGGCTGACCGATGCTGGCGACGACCCCGAACGGACGTACGGCGCCTAGCGTCTGCGCCAGCATCGCCCCGCCGATGCCGTCGATCGCGAGTTGGACGCCCCTGCCGTCGGCGATACAGCGAACCGCGTCGACCCAGTTCGGATCGCGATGAAGAACCACCGCCTCGGCTCCAGCCGCGCGCGCCACATCCGCCTTGGCCGGCGAACCGACCGTGCCGACGACGCGCAGGCCCAGGCGCCGCGCCCAGCCTGCGACCAACTGGCCGACGCCGCCCGCCGCCGCGTGGACGAGCACCCAGTCGCCGACCTGCAAGGCTGCGACCTTATGCAACAGCAGGTGCGCGGTGAGGCCGCGCGCCATCGCGCCGCAGGCGGTGCGCGGATCGATCGCGTCGGGAACGCGAACCAGGCGAGACGCCGGCAGAACCCGTTCCTGCGCGTAGGCGCCCAGGGGATAGCCGACGTAGGCGACGCGATCCCCAACCTTCAGGTCGTCCGTCTCCGGTCCGAGCGAGGCGACGACGCCGGCCCCCTCCAGCCCGAGCGTGGCGGGAAAACCGGGCAGCGGGTAGAGACCGCTGCGGAAATAAATGTCGACGTAATTGACGCCGACATGCGTCTGCCGAACCAGGGCCTCGCCGCGGCCCGGCGCGGGAACCTCGATATCGCAGGGTTGCAGGACTTCCGGGCCGCCGGCGGCGGCGAGCGTTATCGCGAGGGTCATGGACGATTTCCTTTCGCTACGATCATACGGCGCGGCGCGATCGTGAAGAATTGTGGAACTCGCCGCAGGACCTGTGCAATATTGCGCCGATGCTCGATTGGCGGGATTTGCGCTTCTTTGTCGCGCTCGCGCGCGCCGGGTCGCTGTCGGCGGCGGCGCGCGCCTTGCGCGTCGACCACGCCACCGTCGGCCGGCGCGTCGCGGCGTTGGAGCGCACGCTCGGCTTGCGCCTGATTGACAGGCTGCCACGCAGCGCGCCGCTCACACCGGAAGGCGTCGCGGTCGCAGCGGCGCTTGCCCCGATGGAGAGCGCCGCGGTCGCGGTCGAGCGGCTGGCGCGGCTCGCCAAAGCTTCGCCCGCGGCGACGGTGCGGGTCAGCGCGCCGCCGGCCCTTGCAGCCTATGTGATCGCACCGCGGCTCGCCGCCTTTCGACAGGCCCATCCGAGCGTCACAATCGTCTTGAGCGCGGCCTCGGCCGCCGCCGCGCTCGATCGCGGCGAAGCCGACGTCGCCGTTCGCATGGGCCGCCCGACGGAAGGCGGGCTGATCGCAAAGCGGATCGGCCGCGCCCGCTTCGCGCCCTATGCGGCGCCGGACGTCGCCCGCACGCCGCGCGAGGAGTGGCGCTTTATCGGCTTCGACGCGGCGCTCGATCAGGTGACTTCGCAGCGTTGGCTGAACGCGCTCGTCGGCGAACGCGCGCTCGCTTTTCGCGCCAGCGACCTCTTCAGTCAGGCGCAGGCCGCGCGCGCCGGGCTGGGCGTCGTCGTCTTGCCGCGCTTCATGGGCGACGGCGATCCCGCGCTCGTTGAAGTGAGCGTCGAGGCGCCGCCGCCGACTCAGGACTTCTGGCTCGTTTCCTATCCCGACATTCGCCGCGCCCCGGCGACGCGCGCCGTGACGGCCTTCCTCGCCGAGGCCGTGGGTCGCGCCTGCCCATTGGCCGAGCGCAGCCTTCCGGCGCCAGCCTAGCCCAACAGCTCGCGCAGCACGCCCGGCAGCGCGTCGGGCAGGTCCTCGGCGATCAGCCCCGGCCCGAACGCGCGCGCCGAGGCGCCGTGCAGCCACACCGCGGCGCCGGCGGCTTCGAACGCCGGCATGCCCTGCGCGAGGAGACCGCAGGCGAAGCCGCCGAGGACGTCGCCAGAGCCGGCGGTGGCGAGGCCTGGCGGCAGATCGAATCCGATCGAGGCACGCCCGTCGGGCGCGGCGACGACGGTGTCGGAACCCTTCAAGACCACGACCGCGTCGAGAGAAACGGCGGCGGCGCGGGCGCGCGCGAGCTTGCTCGGCTGACCAAGCGCGTCCGCGCGGCCGCGGAACAACCGGGCGAATTCGCCTTCGTGCGGCGTGACCACGGTGGCGCGCCGCTCGCGCGCGATCAGCGCGGCGAGCCCCGCCGCGTCGCCGGCGAAGCTCGTCAGCGCGTCGGCGTCGAGCACGATCGCGCGCGGCCCCGCGCTCGGCCCGCTCAAGGCCGCCGCGACCAGCGCCCGCGTTTCGTCGCCGACGCCGGCGCCGGGGCCGATGAGAATGGCGTTGCGCCTGACATCGGCAAGAAGCGCCGCGAACCCCGCCAGCCCCGCGAAGGGCGCGACCATCACCGCCGTCGAGTGGGCGGCGTTGACCGGAACCGCCTCGGGCGGACTGGCGAGCGTGACCAGCCCCGCCCCGACGCGCAGCGCGGCGCGCGCCGCCAGCCGCGCCGCGCCGGTGCGATGCGCCGGCCCGGAAAGCACGAGCGCGGCGCCGCGCGAATACTTGTGCGAAGCCGCGCCGGGGCGCGGCAGCGCGTGGCGCCAGATCGCCGGCGCATTGAGGAAGGTCTTCGGCGCAATCGCTTGCAGCGCGCCCGGCGCCGTGCCGATCTCGGCGAGCGCCAGGCGCCCGCTCGAGATCCGGCCCGGCAGCAAGAGATGGCCGGGCTTGAGACGAAAGAACGTGACGGAGGCGCTCGCCTCGACCGCCGCCCCGCGCACGGCGCCGGTTTCGCCGTCGACGCCCGAGGGGACGTCGACGCTGAGCACCGGCTTGCCGCGGCGCGCGAAGGCGTTGATCGCCTCGACGCAGCGGCGCGCCGCGCCGTCGAGGTCGCGCGAGAGCCCGGCGCCGAACAGGGCGTCGACGACGAGATCGGCGGCGGCGAGATCGAGCGCCTCGGCGGGCGCGACCGGCCCCTGCCAGCGCGCCGCCGCCAGCGCCGCGTCGCCGCGAAGCGCCGCGCGCTCGCCGAGCAAGCCGAGCCCGACGCTGTATCCGCGTGACGAAAGAAGCCGCGCGGCGACGAAGCCGTCGCCGCCGTTGCCCCCCGGTCCGCAGAGCACGGCGACGCGGCCGGCGCTCGGCGCCAGGCGCGCCGCTTCGTCGGCGACCGCCGCGCCGGCGCGCTCCATCAGCGAGATGCCGGCGACGCCGCCGGCGATCGTCAGCCGGTCGGCCTCGGCCATTTCGGTCGGCGTCAGCAGTTCGCAGCAGAGGCGGGGATCGAGCATGGCGCGAACCTTGGCGCCGCCGCGCGGCGGCGGCAAGAGACGGCGCGTTGAATCCAAGGCGGCAAAGCGAATTTGGCGCTTTCCATCGCGGCGATTTCTGCTATATCGCGCCCTCGCGATCCCACCTGATCCCCGATAGCTCAGCTGGTAGAGCATTCGACTGTTAATCGAATGGTCGCAGGTTCGAGTCCTGCTCGGGGAGCCAGTTTCTTCCTCGATTCCCGGGCGGTTTCGAGGCGTCCCGCGCCGGCGCGGCGAATGGCGGCGAATTTCGGCGGCGGCGCGGCGCCTTCCCTAACCTTGGCGCGAGATTGGCCGCGCCGCGGCGCCGATCGACGAAATCTCAACCCTTTCATAGTCAAAAAATTAACCCGATCGCAGGCATATCGAGTGAAGTTCTACGCTCGGCCCGTCGCGTCAAGCGGAGCGGCGTCGGCGCGCGGGATCGGCCTCGGCGCCTCGCCCGACTTCTCGAGGTCGGGCCCGGCGACAAGCCCGGCCTTTCCGCATCGCGCCGACTCCGTCGCTCTCTCCGCCGATTTCGCGTCGTCCTCGAGCGTCAACGCATGTGAGTGCAGCCATGTCTCTGCTTCCTCCGCGCCATCTTCTTCGCCGCGACCGGCGCGGCAACGTCGCGATGATGTATGCGCTGGCGCTGCCGGTGTTGATGTTCGCCATCGGCCTGGCGATCGACTACACCCACGCCGCGCAAGTGCGCACTCAACTCAACGCCGCCGCGGACGCGGCGGTGCTCGCCGCCCTGACCCCGAGCATGATGCAGCAATCCAACGCGACGGCGCAGACCGCCGCGACGAACATGTTCAACGGCCAGATCGCCGGCATCACTTCGCTGGCGGCCGGCGACACGACCGTCACCGTCACCGTCGCCAATCCCACCGGCACCACGCTGGTGCGCAACGTCACGGTGGCCTACACCGCGCAAAACACCAACATTTTCTCCGGCATCCTCGGCGCTCCCACCTTTGCGCTCGCGGGCTCCTCGTCGGCCAGCGCATCGGTCGCCGCCAACATCAACTTTTACATGCTGCTCGACAATTCGCCGTCGATGGCGCTGCCGGCGACGCAGGCCGGCATCAACGAAATGGAGAGCCTCACCGCGCAGCAAGACGACGGCGTCGGTTGCGCCTTCGCCTGCCATCAGGCGAGCACCAACAATTGCGACACCATGGGCAACTCGTGCGCCAAGACTTCCAACGGCAAGACGACCACCAGCGCGCCGACGGTCACGGAAACCTGCACGGCCTGCACCAATTCCAGCTGCAACACGACGTACACGCTCGCAAACGCCCAGTGCAGCTCCACGCAGGGAACGCAGATCGACAACTACCAGGTTGCGCGCAACAACAATATCACGTTGCGCCTCGACGACCTCAGCGCGGGCGTCGCCGATCTGATGAGCGACGCCTACACCACCGAGCAGCGCACCTCTTCGACGCCGCCGGTGTACCAGTTCGCCGCCTACACGATGGATTCGTCGTGGCAAGTCGGCATGTCGTCGTCGACCACGCCCGCCAACAACCAGTTGATGGCGCTGACGACGAGCTTCGTCTCCGGCTGGACGGCCGCTTCGCCGAATTTCACCGTGATGGAGTACTACTCGAACAACGTCCCGTGCGCGAATTCCGGTTGCACGAGCGCCCTCACCGGGGTCAACAACGACTTCGCGACCAATTACGACAACGCCTTCAGCACGATGAACACGCTGATGCCCAATCCGGGCCAGGGCACCAACGTCAAAGGCGACACGCCGCAGGAGGTGCTGTTCATCGTCACCGACGGCGTCGAGGACGAAAACACCACCACCTGCAGCGAGCCGCTGGAAGGCGGCAACCGCTGCCAGGCGACGATCAACCCCACGCTGTGCACGACGATCAAGAACCGCGGCATCCGCATCGCGATTCTCTACACCGACTATTATCAGGTGACGGCGGATTGGTGGTACAACAATTATGTCGCGCCGTTCCAGTCGAGCATCGCCAGCGAACTCGAGACTTGCGCCTCGCCCGGCCTGTTCTACGACGCCGGCCTCGACAGCTCCAACCTCGGCGGCGCGCTGCAGACGCTGTTCAACACGGTCGTGCAAACCGCGCATCTGACGCAGTGACGGCCGACGAGAGAAGGCGCGCGGCCGCGATCGGCCGGACGTCCCCTCGTCGGCGCCGGTCCGATGCGGCGCAGCGTTGCGACGATGGGCCCGAGTCGCGCGCAGCCGCATAGGCTCGCGCGCCGCGGCCCCTCGACAAGACGAGCGTTCCGCCGAACCGCCCGATGGCGCGCGACCCGTGCAATCGGCTTGGCCGCGACGGCGAGCGCCGATCGGGCGGCCCGGACCCGGACGCGGTCGAATGGCGAAGCGTCGATCTGCCGACTCCTCGCCAAGGAGGGGCGGGGGCGCCGCCGGAGAACGGCGACAGGCGGCTAAACATCAGCCTAGGACGCTCGTTCCGACGCGAATGCGATGCGTCCGTCTCGCCGCGCTCGCAGGGAATTGGACTTCAGGAAACGGCCCTTTAGCTGCTGGGGCCGCTCCAGGGCGTCGCGCAGCTCGAGCAGATGATGCTCGTCTCCTGACGCGGGGTCAGATAAATCGAGCCGTAGAGGGTGATCGGGCTGAGAGACATGTAGAAACCCAACGGCGTGTACTTGTAAGAGACTTCGCCGAGCACGAAGTAGTTGCCGGCTTGTCCGGTTCCGATCGTGCCCGGCAAAGTGACAACCTGATTGGCCGGCCTCGCCGTCCCGCCGTTGTAAGGCTCGCTCCAGGTGACCGTGGCGGTCGTCCCGTTGGGGGCGACCAGCACCTGGGAAACCACCATCGTCATATTGGCGGCGGCGTAGGGCGCGAGGACCGCGGAGGCGACCTGGAGAAGATTGTCGATCGTCCCGGGAGTGGAAGCCGGGCCGGCGGTCATCACCGAGGCGCCGTTGCTGTACTGCGTCGGCGTGGCCTGGGTGATGAGGTCGGTGACCGTGCGAGCCGTCAACTTGACCTTGCGGTCGATCGCGAAGCCTTCCGCGCCGTAAATGACCAGCGCGAGCACCAGCAGCATGACCGGCAGGAGGAGGGCCATCTCGACGATCGCGGCGGCGCGGGTGTCGTCGCGCAGCGCGCGTCCCCAACGGATCGCCCGTCGCAGCGGCCGGAAACGTCGAAGCGAGGTTTTCATTATTGCGCCTCGACGATGAAGACCTGGGTGGACATCATGAGAAACGTGCCGTTGCCGAGGTTGGCGAAATTCCATCCCAGCGGCAGGCCGATCACCGGCCATTGATAAAGAACCTGCAGCACCCCGATCTGTCCCGAACTCGGCATCGTGAAGGGCAGCGCGTTTTGCAGGGTTCCATTCGTATTGAACGCCGGAGCCGCGGTGGAGATCGACGTGGTCGAGGACGCGGTCGTCAGGCCGACCATGATGTTGCTGCAGGTGAACAACGTGGTGATTTCGGAGCACACGGCCGCCTGGAACTGCGCGGCGGTCATCGGCGTCGTCGTGGTCTGCCCGTTCGTCGTCGTCGTCGTCACCGCGTTATTGGTGAGCACCGTGCGCGCCGCGTCCTCGGCCGCCGTTTCCAGATAGGCGTTGGCGAGATAGATGATCGCCACCTGGAGCGTCGCCAGGAGGAGGACGATGAAAAGCGGCGCGACGAGCGCGAATTCGAGCGCCGGCCCGCCGTCCTGCCGGCGCGCGAACGCGGCGGCGGCGCGACGACCGGCGGCGAAAATCCTGCGTAAAGAGGCCATTCGACCCGCTGCCGACGAGATTGCCGAAGCGCGGATATTGACAGGCGAGGATTACGGGAGGGTTACGTCGAACGGCGAATTCTCCCGGCATTTGAGCGAAATGGGGCGCGCCCGGGCGATTCCGACCCATCCGGTTCGACGCCCGCGCGTCGGGGATTGACGACGCGGGCGCCGCGCCGCACAAGGGCGGCGCCGATCGAGACCTTCATGCCTCTCACCGCCGCCGACCTCGTCGCCCTCCTCGACATCGAACCCGCCGGCCCCGACCGGTTCGTCGGCCGCTCGCCGCGCAATGGCTGGCCACGGGTCTACGGCGGCCAGGCGGTCGCCCAGGCGCTGGTCGCGGCCTCGCGCACCGTCGAAGGCTGCGCGCCGCATTCCCTGCACGCCTACTTCATCCTCCCCGGCAATCCGAGGGAACCGATTCTGTTCGAGGTCGAGCGCATTCGCGACGGCCGCAGCTTCACGACGCGGCGCGTCGCCGCCCGCCAGCGCGGCCAAGCGATCTTCGAGCTTTTGGCCTCGTTTCACATCACGGAGGAGGGTCTCGACCGCCAATTCCCGGCGCCGCCTGCGCCCGAACCCGAAGGCGTCGCCGACCTCGCCGCGGCGATCGCGCCGCTCGCCGAAAAGAAGCGGAAACGGCTGCAGAGCGTGTTCGAGCGCCTTCAGCCGATCGAATTTCGCCCGCTCGACCTCGCGCGCTACGCGCCGCTCGCCGCCGGGGAGGTTCGCGAGCCCCGGCAATCGCTGTGGATCCGCATTAGCGGCGCGCTTCCCGACGATCCCGCCGTTCATCGCGCCGCGCTCGCCTATCTCTCCGACATGACGCTGCTCGACACGGCGCTGGTCGCGCATGGCCACACGGTGTCCGACGGCCATTTCCGGATCGCCAGCCTGGATCACGCGCTGTGGCTCCACAGGCCGTGCCGCGCCGACGATTGGCTGCTCTACGTCCAGGACAGCCCGAACGCCTATGGCGCGCGCGGATTGACGCGAGGCCTCGTCTACACTCGCGCCGGCGTCCTGGCCGCCAGCGTCGCCCAAGAAGGGCTGATGCGGCCGATCGAGGGCAAGTCTTTCTTCTGACCTTTTTTTGGGCGCCTAAATCCTAGCCACATAATTCGCTTATGTCCGGCGGACTCGGCCGGCGAGGCCGGCCTCTCGCGAAATTCTTCGCCTTGTCATCGCCTTAAGCCAGCCGCCGGCTGTGGCACAGCCCTTGTAAGGACAGCGACGAGCGGCGCGTTCGCACGCGGCCGGTCAACGTTGCAAGAGGGGAGGCGCGCGTCCTTTTCGATGCGCGCCGCGCCCTCCAAAATGGGGCGAGCCAGATGAAAATTGTTATGGCAGTGATCAAGCCGTTCAAACTCGAGGAGGTGCGCGACGCGCTGACCTCCATCGGGGTGCACGGCCTGACGGTGACGGAGGTAAAGGGCTATGGCCGGCAGAAGGGCCATACCGAGATTTATCGCGGCGCCGAATACGCCGTCAGCTTCCTGCCGAAATTGAAAATCGAGGTCGCGGTCAACGACGAACTCCTCGACAAAGTGATCGACGCGATCGTCGCGGCGGCGCGCACCGGCCAGATCGGCGACGGAAAGATCTTTGTTTCCAAACTCGAGTCGGCCGTCCGCATTCGCACCGGCGAGAAAGACAAGGACGCTCTGTGAACGCGGCCATATCCCATTTCAATTGGAGTCTTCGACAATGAAACTGTTTCGGTTATTCACTGGCCTGGCGCCGGCGCTGGCGATCGCCGCTTTGATCGGCTTCGCCGCTCCCGCCCCGTCGTGGGCGGACGACACGACGCCGACGCCCGCCGCAGCCGCCGCGCCGGCGGCTACGCCCGCCCCCGCGGCGACGCCCGCCGCCGCCGCCGCTCCCGCTCCCGCCGCGGCCGCTGCGGCCGGCCCGCCCGCGTGCTCGGCGACAGTGTTGCAGAAGTGCACGCCCAATTCGGGCGACACCGCCTGGATGCTGACTTCGATGGCGCTCGTTCTGATGATGACCATCCCCGGTCTCGGCCTGTTCTACGGCGGCATGGTCCGTAAGAAGAACGTCGGCGACACTGTCATGACCAGCTTCGCGATCACCTGTCTGGTCACGGTGCTCTATGCGGTCGTCACCTACTCCCTGTCGTTCACCTCGGGAGGGCCGTTCTTCGGCGGATTCACCCGCGCGTTCCTGCAGGGCATCCTCAGCGACGTGAACAACGGCGGCATCGGCAACCCCAATAGCCTCGCGCCGACGATCCCCGAGACCGTCTACATGTGCTTCCAGATGACGTTCGCGATCATCACGCCGGCGCTGATCGCCGGCGCGTTCGCCGAGCGCATGAAGTTCTCGGCGATGCTGTGGTTCATCGGCCTGTGGGCGATCTTGGTCTACGCCCCGATCGCGCACTGGATGTGGGGACCGGACGGCATGTTCTCCACCGCCAACGTCGACGACAAGGGCAACTTCACGGGTTGGAAGGTGGTGCTCGACTTCGCCGGCGGCACGGTCGTCCATATCAACGCGGGCGTCGCCGGCCTGATGTGCGCCCTCATGCTCGGCAAGCGCCGCGACTCGGCTCCCGCCCACAACATGGTCTACACCTTCATCGGCGCGAGCCTGCTGTGGGTCGGCTGGTTCGGCTTCAACGCCGGTTCGGCGGTGAGCGCGGGCGTGCAGGCGGGCATGGCGATGACCGTCACCCAGATCGCCACCGCCGTCGCGGCGCTGACCTGGATGTTCGTGGAATGGGCGCATCGCGGCAAGCCGACGGTCGTCGGCATCGCCTCGGGCGCGGTCGCCGGCCTCGTCGCCATCACCCCGGCTTCGGGTTACGTCGGCCCGATCGGCTCGATGGCGATCGGCGTCGCCTGCGGCGTCGGCTGCTACCTCGGCGTCACCGCCCTCAAGAACGCCTTCGGTTATGACGACGCGCTCGACTGCTTCGGCGTCCACGGCGTCGGCGGCGCGATCGGCGCGATCCTCACCGGCGTGTTCGCGATCAACGAGTACAGCGGCCACTCCGGCCTCATCGAGGGCAATCCGGGCCAGGTGATCAACCAGCTCATCGGCATCGGCACGGTCGTCGTCTGGGACGCCGTCGTCTCGCTGATCATCCTCAAGGTCATCGACCTGACGATCGGCCTGCGCGTCTCCGAAGATGTCGAACGCGACGGCCTCGACTTCGCGCTGCACGGCGAAATCGTGCAGTAACGCTATCGGTTCCGGCGGCCTGGCGCCGCCGGAACCCCCGTTCCCTCCCACCTCGGACGCCCGACGGGGCGTCCATTTTTTTTGCCCTGCGCCGCCGCGGCGCGGCGCCGGGGGAAAAGCATTAAGGTTAGGCCGACATTAACTCGGCCGGCCTAGCGTGCCTGCTCGAGCGGCGTTGGACGCCGCGGCCTCGGCTGTGCGGGTGAGCGATGCGCACGACCACGTTCACGTTTCTCGACTATCTGCCCGACCCCTTGCGCGAAACGCCGAAACGACGGGCGGCCGAATTGATCGGCTTCTGCGTTCTGGCGGGCGTCGCGGCGTGCTCGGCCGCGCTGCTGACCTGGTCGGTCGCCGACCCCAGCCTCAATCACGCGACTTCGACGCCGGTCCGCAATCTGCTCGGCCGCCCCGGCGCCGTCGTCGCCGATATCGCGATGCAGTTTTTCGGCCTCGCCTGCGCCCTCGCGCTGATCGCGCCCGCATTCTGGGGGTGGCGGCTGATCGCGCAAAAGCGTCTCGATCGGATCGGCGTCAAATTCGCGCTCTGGCTCGCGGGATCGACGATGGCGGCCGGCTGCGCCTCGCTACTGCCCGCGCCGACGAGCTGGCCGCTGCCCACCGGCCTCGGCGGCGTCGTCGGCGACGCCGCGCTCTACCCGCTGCGCCGCCTCCTGGCCGGCTCGCCGTTCGCCATGGCGCTCGCCGGTCTGGCGCTGGCGGGCCTGGCCATCCTCGCCCTCACCGCCGCGGTCGGGCGTCGTCCGACGCCGTCCCCCGACGCCGCAGAAGCGGCGCGGGCGGGCGGGGTCGCACCGAGCCGACGCGCGCCGGAGCGCTATGAGAGCGAGGACGAAGACGCCGACGGCGAGCCCGGCTTCGCGCTGGTCTCGATCGGCGCCGCGATCCACACCGTGCTGAGCCTGAAGAGCGCGCTGCGCCGCTTCTTCGCCCGCACGCCGAAGCGCGCCGCGCCGCTCGGCCCGGCGCCGCGCGCCCCCTGGCTCGGTCAGGACGAGGGCGATTTCTCCGTCGACCTATCCGCCTTCGCGCCGCGAGCGGGCGCGCGCGTCGAACCGCCGATGACCCGCGCCGCCGGCGCCGCGGCGGCGGCGGCCTCGCGCGTCGCCGCGCCGGCCGGCGCGCTCAAGCCCGGACGCCGCGCGCTCGGCGAAGCCCAGCTCTCGCTGCTCGACCGCGACGCCTACGAGCTGCCGCCTCTAGCCATGCTCGCCGAGCCCAAGAAGCCCATCGCCTCGAAGATTTCCGAAGACGCGCTGGAGCAGAACGCGCGTTTGCTCGAGGGCGTGCTCGACGACTTCGGCGTCAAGGGCGAAATCATCGCCGTGCGCCCCGGCCCGGTGGTCACGCTCTACGAATTCGAACCCGCGCCCGGCGTCAAGTCTTCGCGCGTGATCGGCCTCGCCGACGACATCGCGCGCTCGATGTCGGCGATCTCGACGCGCGTCGCCGTCGTCCAGGGGCGCAACGTCATCGGCATCGAACTGCCCAACCAGCGGCGCGAGACGGTTTACCTGCGCGAATTGTTGGCGAGCCAGGATTTCGAGAAGACCAAGCACCGCCTCGCCATCGCGCTGGGCAAGACGATCGGCGGCGAGCCGGTGATCGTCGATCTCGCGCGCATGCCGCACCTGCTGGTCGCCGGCACCACCGGCTCAGGCAAGTCGGTCGCCATCAACACCATGGTGATGAGCCTGCTCTATCGGCTCAAGCCCGAGCAATGCCGGCTGATCATGGTCGACCCGAAGATGCTGGAGCTCTCGGTCTACGACGGCATCCCGCATCTGCTGACGCCCGTCGTCACCGACCCGAAGAAGGCGGTGGTCGCGTTGAAATGGGCGGTGCGCGAAATGGAGGACCGCTACCGGAAAATGTCGGGGCTCGGCGTGCGCAATATCGACGGCTTCAACGCGCGCGTCGTCGAGGCGAACGCCAAAGGCGAAACGATCGCCCGCACCGTGCAGACCGGCTTCGACCGCGACACCGGCGAGGCGATCTACGAGCAGCAGGAGATCGAACTCGTCGAACTGCCCTATATCGTCGTCGTCGTCGACGAAATGGCCGACCTGATGATGGTCGCCGGCAAGGACATCGAGGGCGCGGTGCAACGCCTGGCGCAGATGGCGCGCGCCGCCGGCATCCATATCATCACCGCCACCCAGCGCCCCTCGGTCGACGTCATCACCGGCACCATCAAGGCCAACTTCCCCACCCGCATCTCGTTCCAGGTGACGAGCAAGATCGACAGCCGCACGATCCTGGGCGAGCAGGGCGCCGAGCAGCTGCTCGGCCAGGGCGACATGCTGTACATGGCGGGCGGCGGCCGCATTTCGCGCGTGCACGGCCCCTTCGTCGCCGACGCCGAAGTGGAGCGCATCGTCGCCCATCTCAAGAAGCAGGGCCAGCCGGAATACTTGACCGCGGTCACCGAGGAGGACCCCTTCGACGACGACGACGAGGCCGCCATGGCCGGATCGTTCGGTTCGATGGACGCCGAGGAGGCCGGCGACTCTTACGACCGCGCGGTCGCTATCGTTCTGCGCGACCGCAAATGCTCGACCAGCTACATCCAGCGCCGCCTCTCCGTCGGCTACAACAAGGCCGCGTCGCTGGTTGAGCGGATGGAGGAAGAGGGCGTCGTCGGCCCGGCCAACCACGCGGGCAAACGCGAAATCCTGGTCGGCGCCGGGGTCGACCGCGGGGCGTTCGCGCGCGACGACGAGGACGAGTGAGGAGAGCCCGCGCTCGCTGATCGCGGCGGGCGGGCCGCCAAACGTCACGCGAACATGCGCACCAACGCGTAGACGCCCGCGGCGATCAGCGCGGCCGCCGGCAAAGTCAGCACCCATGCGATCACGATGCTCTGGGCGACGTTCCAACGCACCGCGGCGGTCCGCCGCGCCGCGCCGACGCCGACGATGGCGCCGGTGATGGTGTGCGTCGTGGACACGGGAACGCCCAACCAAGTCGCAAAAAACAGGGTGATGGCGCCGCTGGTCTCGGCGCAGAACCCTCGCATCGGCGTGAGTCGCGTGATCTTCGAGCCCATGGTGTGAACGATGCGCCAGCCGCCAAACAAGGTGCCGAGCGCCATCGCGGCCTGACAGGACAGCACGACCCACAGCGGGACCTGGAACCCGTTGGGCATGTAGCCCTGCGAATAGAGGAGGACGGAGATGACGCCCATGGTCTTCTGGGCGTCGTTGCCGCCGTGGCCGAGAGAATAGAGCGCCGCCGACCCGAACTGGAGCGTGCGGAACAGATTGTCGACGGCCAGCGGCGTCGAGCGGACGAGAATCCATGACACCGCCGCCACGAGCGACAACGCCAGCACGAAGCCGAGCAAGGGGGAAACGACGATTGCGGCCGCGGTCTTCAGGAAGCCCGACCACACCACCGCCCCGAACCCCGATCGCGCGACGCCGGCGCCGACGAGCCCGCCGATCAAGGCGTGCGAACTGCTCGACGGAATCCCCAACAACCAGGTGACGACGTCCCACACGATGGCGCCGCAGAGCGCGGCGAAGATGACGCCCGCGGTGACGATGTCGGGTTGGACGATGCCCTTTCCCACGGTTTGCGCGACGGTCAGTCCAAACACCAGAAAAGCGATGAAGTTGAAAAACGCGGCCCAGAAGACCGCGAAAGACGGACGAAGGACGCGCGTCGAAACGATGGTGGCGATCGAGTTGGCCGCGTCGTGAAGGCCGTTGAGGAAATCGAAGGCGAGCGCGGTGGCGATCAGGCCGATGAGCAGCGGCGCGGCGAGAGGGGCGGTCATGACGCCGGAGCCTTAAAGGTGTTCGATCACGATGCCGTTGATTTGATTCGCGACATCCTCGAACCGATCGAGCACCTTTTCCAGATGCTCGTAGATACGCGAGCCGACGATAAAGGCCATCGGGTCGTTGTTGCCGAGCCGATGGAAGAGATCCCGCAACCCTTCGTCATACAATTGGTCCGACCGGTCTTCGAGTTGAGTGACGTTTTCCGCGAATGTGTTGATGGCGCCGGCGTGCGCGGCGATCTCCCGCAACAGCGGAACCGTCTTCGCCGTCAGCCCGGCCGCTTCGACGGCCAACGTCGCCATGTCGCGCATCAGCGGATCGAAGCGGCGAACTTCGAACAGCATGATCGTCTTCACGGTCTGATGCATCTGGTCGATGGCGTCGTCCATCGACTGGATCAGCTCCTGGATGTCGCTGCGGTCAAAAGGGGTGATGAACGTGCGGCGCACCGACAGCATGACCTGGTGGGCGATCTCGTCGGCGTCGCGTTCTTTATCGATGACGAGGCGGCAATAGCGAGCGGCGTCCTCTCCGCCCTGGAGCAACTTCAGCAACGCGTCCGCGCCGTCGACCAATATTTTCGCATGGCTTTCGAATAAATCGAAGAATTTATCCTCGCGGGGCAAAATCCTCTGAAACCATTTCATGACGAGAGCGGCTCCGCTGTTCAGGTGACGCGTAGGATATTGCGCAATGGAAAATAGCAAAATCTTCGGCGGAGGAACGGCGGCGTTGGTCCGCGGCGGCGACGCGCCTGGCGGCGCCGGGGCGCCGACGCTTGGATCTTCCTTCCCGGCGCAGCGATCGGTTCCGTCTCGGCGGGCCAACCGATCGAGTCGGGGAGACCGCTTATGGAGCGCGAACCGGCTTGCGGTCAAATGTCGCCGTCCGTTCGCCGGTCATTCGATCCCGCCCCAGGACGGCGCGGAGCGGCCACGCGCCGTCGCCCGCCACAAAATGGGCGCAAGGGACTGGCAGGGAGCGCTCAGCCGCGCGGTGGCCGCCCGCGATCGCCGCCGCCGCGTCGGCGCGCGCCCTTAGAGCCGGTCAAAGCGGAGAATCCATGACGATCCTTCGGCTCCTCGCCTGGTCGGCCCTCGCGCTTCTTCTGTTTGCGCCCTTCGCCGCGGCCGGCGACGAGACGCCGACGCCGCCCGCTAGGCCCGCCGATCTCGCCCAGCCGGCCAAGGACGTCCAGCCGAAATCGCCCGCTACGCCGGCTTCGCCCGCCGATCTCGCCGCCCCCGCCCAAGGCGTCCAGCCGAAATCGCCCGCGGTCCCGGCTTCCCCCACCCCGCTCGCCGAGCCGGTCAAGGCCGCGCCGAGCGATGTCAAGGCGCCGCCGACGCCGCCCGCCAGGCCCGCCGACCTCGCCGAGCCGACGGAGGCGACGGGGGATGCGGCCAAGCCGGAATTGACGGCGGATGAGGCCGTCGCCAAGGCCAACGCCTATCTCGACGGCGCGCGCGTGATGACCGCGGACTTCGTGCAGATCGGGCCCGACGGGACGCGCTCGGAAGGCCAGCTCTATGTCGAGCGGCCGGGCCGGATGCTGTTTCGTTTCGCCCCGCCGGCGCGGTTGGAAATCGTCGCCGACGGGCGCTCGGTCGCGGTGCGCGACCAGAAGCTCGACACCCAGGATCTCTATTTCATCGCCCAGACGCCGCTGAAATTCCTGCTCGCCGACCACATCGACATCGCCAAGGACACCACCGTCAAGCGGGTCACGATCGACGACAATGCCGCCACGATCGAGATCGAAGACAAGGCGACTTTCGGCGGCACGGCCGAGATCGCGCTGGTGTTCGATCCCGACACGTTCGCGCTGAAGCAATGGACCGTCCTCGACCCGCAGGGCTTTCAAACCGTGGTCACCCTGTTCAACGTCGACCTGACCACCGAGCCCGATCGCGACCTCTTCCACATCAACGAATCGCCGACCGCGACCGGCGCCAAGCGCGATTAGCGCGGCCGCCTTGCCGACCCTCGCCGCAATGTGCGAATGGGCGCGCTCGAGCGCCCGCTTCGCCGCCGCCCGGACATTCGCCCCGCCCCTCGCAGAAAAGGCCTCCCCTTGCGCTTCTCGATCTCGACCTGGAACATCAATTCGGTGCGCTTGCGCATCGCGCTGGTCGCGCGCTATCTCGCCGAACAGCGCCCTGACGTCCTCTGCCTCCAGGAGACCAAGTGCCCCGACGCGCAATTTCCGCTCGC
>JBEKBD010000065.1:0-17189 GCA_050015575.1 Roseiarcus sp.
CGGTACTTGGCGGGGAATTCCTTCAGCACGATCATCGCGCAATTCAGTTCGCCCGCGACGCGGCGCAGCGAGCGGGCCAGCAATTCGGCGGTCGTCAATTGGGTTGATTCGTCGCCGTCAAGGTGTCCTTCCCCGGCTGCGCATCCCACCATCAGCGTGCGCGCCCGCATGAAGCGCGGCCAAAGCCGCCGGACTCCAGCGAGAAGCTTCTTGGCGCGATCGCCGGCGCCGGCGACCAGATCCTGATCGATGACGAAGAAGGGCTGGATGGCGCAGACGTCCTTGCCGTCGTCGACGATGAAATAGCCGTAGTCGAAACCGTCCTTGAGCGTGTCTTCGACGAGTTCGTAGTAGCGACGATCCTTGCGCTCGCCGGCGAACGCGCTCCGCCAGCGCGACAGGCCGGCGACTTCGTTGCGCGCGGCGATTCGGACGTTTCCCGCGGGGATGGCGGACGAGGCGAACTCGGCGCGATCGAACCACCCCTGCATCGAAGCATCCCCAAACGCCGCCGCGCCAGCCCGACCCGGCCTATAACACAGACCGGCGATCGATTCCCCACCTTGGGGTTTCGGGGTTCCGAGGTTCCGCGGGTTCCCCTTGCAGCGCGCACGGCCGCCGGCCGCGCGCGTTCGGCCGCATCGGCACGGGCCAAAGATGGCGCTCCTGCGCCGGACACGACCGGCGGTCGCGTCGCCAGCAGGAGCGCCGCGGTCAGTAGCCTTGTTTGTGCAACGCCGCGTCCATCGCCGCGAGGTCGCCCATCATCGCGGCGATGCGCCGCTCGTCTTCGAGGCATAGCGATGGATCGACGATCGTGTCTTGCGCAGGCGTCGCCGCGATCTGCTTTTTCAGACCCTTGGTGAAGCTCGCGCCGAGCGCGATGATCGTATTTTCATGGAGTCCGGGAAGCGCGCCCTGCCACTCGGGAATATCCGGTTGGTCTTCACACGCGTCGATCGCCATGGCGTGGACTTCGCCGAGCGTCTCCAGCAGCAACGAAACGGCATCGAACACCGGCGATGGACGGACTGGGCGCTTTTGCAGGTAAAGCGCCACATCGGCGTCCACCTTCTTGTGAAAGGCGTCGACTTCGCTTTGAGCGTCTTGCGGCAGCGCTGGTCCGCCGAGGCTCAGCGCCATCGCGATCGCAGCCGCGCCGGCGGCGGTCAAATCGGCGAAGCCAGGACGACGACGTTGCATTCCCATCCCCTTGAAGGCGGGTGGTCGGGCGCGGATGTCTCGCCGCGCGGCCTCGGCCGAGCGGCGACCCGGTCGAAGCGGAATCGTCTATTGCGGGCAGCCGGGAACCCCGCCGTCGTATCGGTAGGTGTAGGAAAGATCGCCGTTGTCGCACATGCCCGGCGTGATCTGCGCGACGCCGCCGCCGGCGGCGGAATTCGCCAACCGATTGACGACGCCCGCCGACGCTCCCGACGTCCATTTCACGCAAACGTTGATCATCCGCGCTTCGCCGGCGCAATTGTTGCGGAATTGCAGCAAATGCCAGCCGCCGGCGGCGCATCCGTGCGTCGTCACGTCGCTCCAGCAATTGTCCGCCCGAACGGGCGCCGCGCCCGCCGCGACGACGATCCCCGCCGCCGCCAACGCCATCCCGATTCGCCTTGCCGTCATGACCCCCCTCCTTGGCGAGGGCGCGGTTCGCCGCGAAAGCGCCGCGAACCGCGCCCGGCCTTCGTCTCGAAGCGTCTTCCCGGCGTCGATCGACCCCCCCACGACCAAAGAACGCTGAGAAAACGCGAAAGGCTACCGCTGCGTCCGGTCGCGAACAAGGAGAATGGCGCCCTTCCGGCAAGTCGTGACGAAATGTCTCATCCGCATCGTCTTCGCCCTCGCGCCGCAACGGAACGGGATCGGCTCGCCGAACTCGGCGCGAGCCCTCACAACCCCAGCAATGCTTTGATCTTCGCCCGCGCCTCGGCCAGCGCTTGCGGCGTCGCGACCCCCTTGCGAACGGCGCCGCGCGCGCGCCAATCCAGGCTCTTGATCTGATCGGCGAGAACGGCGCTGGGGGGATCGCGCGCGACGACGACCTCGAAGACGTATCCTTTGATCCGCGAGGTCATGGGGCAGCAGATCATCATGCCGCGCGCGGCGTTGTAGCGGGCCGGCGAGAGCACCAGCGCGGGCCGGCGGCCGGCTTGTTCATGTCCCGCTTGCGGGTCGAATCGCAGCCACACGATATCGCCCGCGTCGGGGACATAACCCGCCGTCACCATGCCTCCGAGCCCGCCGGCGGCCCGAAATCGACGTCTTCGGGGAAGGTCTCCGGCTTCATCTGGTCGAGCAATCGGTCGAGGTCGAAGACCGGCGCCCGCACGGGTTCGATGATGATCCGGCCGCCCTCTTCCCGCACCTCGACCGCTTGGTCGACGCTGAGCGAAGCGGCCGCCAAGACCGAGGCGGGAATTCGCACCGAGGCGCTGTTGCCCCATTTCTTGACCTGAGCCCTCACGGCGGCCTCCTTGGGTATCGACAAATGTCGACACTAACGAGGCGGCGCGAATGTGTCAACAATGTCGATACGCCGCTCACAGGGTTCCGGCGCCTTTGCACGTTTTCTCGCGCCATACCGGCGCTCGGCGGCAATCATCAAGCGGCGCGAGACAAGCCCCCTCATCATTCGCTACGGCCCCGTCCGCCCTGCTCGATCGCGTCCGCCGCGACTGCCAGCGCGTATGGGCCCCCAAGAGGCGGCGGCGCGAATTGGGCGCCGCCGATGAGTTGACCGCCCCGTTCGGCCGCCTTAGTTGGACCCACGCCCTCCTCGTTGGAGCGACCCATGCTGAGACGCGCCTGGCAAACCGCAATGATCGCCCTGGCTCGCGCCGAGGGGGTGACGCGCCGGGTTCAGGCCTCGCGCGTGGGCGCGGCGCTGGCGCGGCGCTACATCGCCGGCGCGACGCCGCAGGCGGCAATGGCGCGCGCTACGCGCCTTAAGCACGAGCGATCGATTCGCGGTTCGCTGTTTTATCTCGGCGAATACGTTTCCGATCTCGCCACGATCGAAGCGACGGTCGCTGGCCAAGCGTCGATCGTCTCGCAACTCGCCGTCTCGCCGCTCGACGCGCACGTCTCGGTCGATTTGACCCAAATCGGCCAAATGCTCGATCCCGCCCTCGCCCGCCGCAACGCCTTTTCCGTCGCCGAGGCGATCGCCGGCGCGCCGCATGATTCGTCGCGCGTCAAGGCGATGATGCTGGATATGGAGGACCAGTCGTTCACCGACGCGACGATCGCGCTGCACGACGGATTGCGCGCGGCGGGCCTGCCGGCCGCGCTGACCCTGCAAGCCTATCTCCGGCGCACCGAGGCCGACCTGAATCGTCAGATCGAACGCGGCGCCCACGTGCGCCTGGTCAAGGGCGCCTTCGTCGCCAGCGCCGCGACAAGCTTCACGCGGCGCAGCGACATCAAGGCCAACTCGCGGCGGCTGATCGATTTGATGTTTTCGCGGCGAGCGCGCGAAAGCGGCTTTTATCCCTCGATCGCGACCCACGACGACTCCCTGCAGCGCTACGCCGTCGAGCGCGCCGAGGCCAATGGCTGGCCGGCCGATCGATGGGAAATCGAAATGCTGCTCGGCGTGCGCGACGAACTCGCCGCGGCGCTCGCGGCCGCGGGTCGGCGTGTGCGCCTATACCTGCCGTTCGGCGTCGCCTGGTGGCCTTACGCCATCCGACGCATCGGCGAAAATCCGTTCAACCTCGTCTTGCTCACGCGTTCGCTGATCGCGCGCGGCTGACGCTCGAGCCGGCAAACCGCTCCGCTCACGTATCCGAATCGCCCACGGCCCGCGCGAACGCCTTGCGCAACGCCTGCCCCGCCTGCTTGACCCCGACCGCCGCGGAAGCCGCGTCGACCGCGCGCGCCAGCGCCAGCGGCGCGGCGAGCCAGCCGCTCTCGTTGCGCTCGTCGAGCCAGTCGACCATGCCGCCTGGGAAGCAGAAGACGGTCAGCGCCAGCGCGGCGTAGATGACGCGCGCCCAATTCCACGGGCTGGTCGCCGAGGCGGGCTTCTGCGGCTGATCGGTCAAGCGCGCCTCCCTCAAAACTGGAAATAGATGAACGGCGCCGAGCCCGGCGGCGCCATGACGACGATGAAATAAAGCAGCGCAAAGGCGAACGCGATCTGGAACGCCGGGCCGCGATTGTCGATGACGGCGCCGATCGCGCCGCGCGTCTGCGGCGGGACGAACTGCGTCAACGCGCCGCAGGCGATCAGCGGCAGAACGATCGCCGGCATGGTGTTCGGCGCGCCGTTGTCGCTCCACACGCCGGCGAGGTATTGCATCGCCGCGTCGAGCGAGGGCGAGCGGAAGAACAGCCAGGCGAAGCAGACGAAATGGAACGTCACCGCCCAATCGACGACGCGGGCGATGCGGCCTTCGCCGTAGCGGGCGAAGGCGGCGCTGCGCCGCCAGGCGTGATCGCCGACCAAGGCGACGCCGTGCATCGCGCCCCAGATCAGGAACGTCCAGTTGGCGCCGTGCCAGAGGCCGCCGAGCAGCATCGTCAGCATCAGGTTGCGCGCGGTCGCCAGCGCGCCGTGGCGATTGCCGCCCAGGGGAATGTAGAGATAGTCGCGCAGCCAGCGCGACAGCGTCATGTGCCAGCGCCGCCAGAAATCGCCGATGCCGAGCGCGCGATAGGGCTGATTGAAATTCTGGGGAAAGCGGTAGCCGAGCAGCGCCGCGACGCCGATCGCGATGTCGGTGTAGGCGGAAAAGTCGGCGTAGATCTGGATCGCGTAGGCGTAGACCGCGAAGATCAGATCGAAGCGCGAGAACTGCGTGGGATCGGTGAAGACGGGATCGACGAAGCGCACCGCGAGGTAGTTGGCGATCACCATCTTCTTGAACAGGCCGCCGAGGATGAGCAGCAGGTTCTCGCCGAAGGAGAAGTCGCCCGCCCGCGGCGGCGCAGCGAGTTGCGGCAGGAATTCGTGGGCGCGCACGATCGGCCCGGCGACGAGATGCGGGAAGAAGCTGACGTAGAGCACGATGTCGAGCGGCGAGCGCGAGGCGGCGAGGCGGCCGCGATATACGTCGACGACGTAGGAAATCGCGTGAAAGGTCAGGAACGAGATCGCCACCGGCAGCGTGACGTTGACGAAGCCGATCGAGGGATTGAGCCCCAACGCGTGGGCGAGGGTGAGGAACTGCGCGATGAAGAAGTCGAGATATTTGAAATAGCCGAGAATGGCGAGATCGAGCGCGACGCCGATCGCCAGCGCGAGGCGGCGAAACGGCCGGCGCGCGTCGGCGTCGACGTAGAGCCCGACCAGATAGGATATCGCCCCGCTCGCCAGCAGCAGCGCCAGAAAGCGCCAGTTCCACGAGGCGTAGAAGGCCAGGCTCAGCGCCAGCAGCACGACCTTCTTGAGGGTGTTGTAGGAATTGAGGCTCCAGACCAGCGTCAGCGAAAACGCGAAGAACAGCCCGAAATCAATCGTTGGAAACAACATGGGCGCCCGCCTGCCGTCCGTCGATCAGCGGGATGAGGAAATCGGCGAATCGGTCGGCGCTCTGTTTATAGCCTTCCGTCGTCATGTGCACGTAGTCGCGCGCCATCAGCGGCGGGTTGGCGGCGGCCCAAATCTGCGCGCCGCACGGGCCCGGCATCACCGACGACCAATCCCAGAAGACGGCGCCGACGCGCTCGGCGAGCCGGCGCTGCGCTTCGCGCACTTGCGCGAGCTTGGGCGGCGTCTGCAGTCGGCACGGCCCGGCGGCGGCGGCGGCCGGCTGCGACCCGCTCGCCGCGCGCGCGCCGTCGGGCGGACCGATCAGGACGATGCGCACGCCGGGCCGCAGCGCCTGAAGCCGGCGCACGATCTGTTCGTATTGCGCAGAATAGGCGGCGACGTCGAGCGCGTCGTTGAAGCCTTCGTTGGTGCCGAAGGCGAGCACGACGATATCGGGGGCGAGACGGCGCCATTCGTCGGCGAGGTTCTCGGCGGAGAGCTTTTGCAGCAGTTGCACGGTCGCGCCGGGAAAGCCGAGACTGATGTAGGAGACGCCGTCGCCGTCGCGGGCGACCTCGACGCCGGTCACGGTCACCGGCGCGTCGCTGAGCGAGCGCACCGCGACGTCGTGGAAGCCGCTCGCCCCGGTCTCGGACGGTTGCAAGTCGAGCGTCGCGCGCGCGTCGGCCGCGCCGTCGAGATCGATCTGCCCGCGGGGCTCGCCGTCGACCAGCACCTCGGCGCGGCCGCCGCCGGGCTGCTTGAGAAAGGCGACCTCGAGCCGATCGTAGGGAAGGCCGCCGCGCGCCCTCAGGCTGAGCAAGGCGCCGGCGTGACGCGCCACCGCGTTGAAGCCGGAAAGGTAGAAGCGGCGAGTCTCGTCCGATTTTTGCAGCGCCTCGTAAGTCCAGTCGCCGGAGGCGTCGCTTTCGAACAGCGCCGAGCGCACGCCCTGGTGCGGCTTGCCGGGCACGAGGTAGGCCGTCCCGCCCGAGCCGAACGCCTGCTGCAGCCGTTCGCGGACGCGGCCGGTGAAAAAATCGGCCGAGGTATGGCTGTCGCCGAGCTGCAGGATCGTCACGCGACGGGGGGCAAAGAAATCCGGCGCCAATTCGCCGTAGGCGGAAAACGAGTCGCCCGGACGACCGGAGGCGGGCAGAGCCGCCTCCAGCGCGGCGAGCGCGCCGAGGCCGCGGGTGCGGCCGGTCGGCGTCGGGTCGATCGTCGGCTGCGCGAGCATCGCGACGCGCAGCAGTCTTTCAGCCGGACTCGGCTCCGCGTCGCTCGCCGCCGTCGCGGCGGTCGCTTCGATGAGCGCGGACAGATCATGCGGTCGCCACGCCGCCAGGCGCGCGTCGGCGAGGGCGAGCGCGGAAGGCTCGAACGTCGCGGGCAACGCGAGCCGGCTCGCCGCCTCCAGGGATCGCTCGGCGACGGGGTCGCTCGCCGCGCCGTCCGGGCCGACCTTCGCGGTCAGGCTCGCGCCGGCCGCGCCGATCAGCAGGACGAACGCCCAGGCGAGCAGCGGCGCCGAATTTCGCAACCCCTCACCTCTCTCCCGTCTTCTCGCACTCGTCGGCGACGTCGCGGCCGCGCTGCTTCAGACTTTGCAGGATCGCGGGATAGAAAACGTCCATCACCATGTCGTAACCGGCGCTGGTGAAGTGAACGCCGTCGGGCGCGCGCACTTGCACCATCGCGTTGTTGGCGTTGGGCAAGAACGGTTTGTATTCGTCGACGCCGGAATGCGATTGCCACGGCGGAACATAGACGGCGCGCGGCGAATCGACGTGCGCGACCGCCGCGGCGAACAGGCGATTCTTCGCGATCGCGTCGGCGTTGGCGGCCGGATCGAGCATGACGGGAAGACCCATCACCAGCATCGAGGCGCCATGCGCGAGCGCGCTTTGCACGACGCCTTCGACGAGCCCCTGATAGCGGGCGTCGAAGTCGGGCCCACCGTATTCGACGCGGGTCTTCTGGGCGTCGACGATCGACTGGCGATCGTTTACGCCGAACGAGCCGACGAACAGGTCGACGCCCGGGTCGGTCGCCAGCGCCGCTGTTTCGTCCAGCCAGTTGAATTGGTCCAGCCGGGTCAATCCCGTCCCGTTCTTGGCGTGACGTATCAATTTTATCTTTTCCGCCAGACATTTGTCTTTTCCAAGGCGGCGGAACAACGCTCCCCACAGCCCGTCCGCCATCGAATCGCCGATAAAAGCGATGCGGATCGGCGGCGGCTCGCCTGGCGCCGCCGCGGCGAATGCGGTCGGCGCGGCGGCGAAGGCCGCGCCCAACGCCAACGCGCCCAACGCCAAAAAGACTGTCGACCTATGAAGCTTCTTCTTGCACATGCCTCGAGCGCCCTCGGTTGACCATCGTCTTCATTTTGGCGCGGGCGTGCTCGGCGGCGCAGGGGCGGCGACGTGCACTTTCTTCTTGTATTTCTTCTTGCCGGGCGCCGTCTTGCCGACGTTGGCGACTCTCTTGTGTTCGCTCGCAGCGGCGACGACGATCGGGATGCCCGCGGCCGAGGCCGCTATCTGCCACATGCGGGCGTAGCCCGCCATAGTAAAGTGCACGCCGTCGGGGGCGTGCAGGGAGCGCTCGCAGAAGCTGGGGTCCTGCAGGCTGACGTAGGTCGCCGAGCCGCCCGCGAGCTGCGCCGCCAGCATCTCGTCCAGCTTCCTCGAATAGATCTCCCAAGGCTTGAGCACGCAGGGCGGACCGAGCCAATAGAGCTTGACGCCCTGGGCCTCGGCCGCGGCGACGATTTGTTCGACGCGCTTATGGACGTCGAGGGCGGCGGCGCCGCCGACCGCGTCGTTGGTCCCCAGGCTCATGAAGACCGTCGCCCCCCGCGGCATTTCGCTTAACTGCTTGAAAATAAATGGCGTGTAGATCGCCACGTTGAAGCGATTGGCGGGCGACGGCAGGTTGGTCGCCAAATGCACGCCTTCGCCGATGCTGTCGCCGATGATCCGGAGATCGTCCGCGAACGCCGCCGAAGGCGCAGCGAGCGCGACGAGCAAGAAAACCGTAAGCCGGCGCAGCGACATGGGATCACCCGGGAGTTAGCGGCCTCTCGCACGAAACCACGCCATGGTTAACGAGCGATGAAATCCGCCCCCTTGCAGGCGCTTGGGGCGACGGCGACTCCCCGCTCACTCGCCGCGATAGCGCCAGCGCCCGTAGCGCCAGGGACGCAGCCACGACGCGCCGGGCGCGATCGCCGCGGGCGGCGGATCGAAGCCGGCGGCGCTCCAGGGATGGCAGCGGCAGAGGCGCGCGGCGCCCATCCAGCCGCCCGCCCACAGGCCGTGGCGCAGGATCGCCTCGTCGGCGTAGGCCGAGCAGCTCGGCAGATATCGGCACTGGCGCCCGATCAGCGAAGACAGCGTCAGTTGATAGCAACGGATGAGCGCGTGCGCGGCGCGGCGCGGCGCGAGCCGAAGCGCGTTCACGGCGCCGGCGCCAGGGTCGCGGGCCCGCTCGCCGCGGCGCTCGCCGGCTTCGCGGCGATCTGGCCGAGCGCGTCGACCACAGCGTCGAAGGTCAGCAAGGTCGAGGCGTGGCGCGGCCTATAGTCGCGCACCGGCTCGAGAACGGCGAAATCGGCCCATTTCCCGGTCGGCGGCGGCCCGTTCTCTTTTAACATGCGGGTCACCGCCTCGCGCAGCGCCACCAGTTCCTCGGGCGTCGCGCCGATGACATGGCGCGCCATCAGCGACGAGGAGGCCTGCCCGAGCGCGCAGGCCTTGACGTCGTGGGCGAAGTCGCTGACGCGGCCGTCGCGAACGACGAGGTCGACGACCACCGTCGAACCGCAAAGCCGCGAATGCGCCGTCGCGCTCGCGTCGGGCGAGGCGAGCCGGCCGAGCCGAGGAATGTCGGCGGCCAATTCGAGAATGCGCGTGTTGTAGATCTCGTTCAGCATGATCGCGATGGGCGCGGCTGGTCGAACCGCTTCGTCTTCCTATATAGGGGGGCGCGCCGGCAAAGAAGAGGGCCGGCCGGGCCGCGGCCTCCCCGTCGCCGAACCGTTAGGGAATCGAGATGGACGACATTGTCACCCGCAAGGCGCAGCGCCGCGCGCCGCTCGTCAGGCCGAGCCGCGAAGCGGCGGAGGCGGCCGTTCGCACGTTGATCGCCTGGGCGGGCGACGATCCCGCTCGCGAAGGCCTCGTCGACACGCCCCGGCGCGTCGTCAAGGCCTATGAGGAACTGTTCGCAGGCTACGGCGAGGACGCCGGATTGGCGCTTTCGCGAGTCTTCGAGGAGGTCGAGGGTTACCAGGACATCGTGCTGGTGCGCGACATCCCGTTCGTCTCGCACTGCGAGCACCATATGGCGCCGTTCTTCGGCAAGGCGCATATCGGCTATTACCCGAGCCACGGGGTGGTCGGCCTGTCCAAGCTGGCGCGCATCGTCGACACTTTCGCGCGCCGCCTGCAGACGCAAGAGGCCTTGTCGGCGCAAATCGTCGCAGCGGTGGACGCCGCGCTCGGCGCGCGGGGCGTCGCGGTGTTGATCGAAGCCGAACACACCTGTATGTCGATGCGCGGAGTGAAGAAGCAAGGGATCTCGACGGTGACGACGCAGTTCTCCGGCGTGTTTCGCGCCCGACCGGAAGAGCAGGTCCGCTTTCTGACCTTGCTGCGCGGAGCGAGGTGAAGCGATGTCCTTCGCCCCGAAAGACGGAGCCGCGATCGATCGCGAGGAGGGCGGCGAGTTCGCGCCGCGCTTCTCCGCCGACGGGCTCATCACCTGCGTGACCGTCGACGCCCGCAGCGGCGACGTGCTGATGGTCGCGCACATGAACGCCGAGGCGCTCGACAAGACGCTGTCGACCGGCGTCATGCATTATTGGTCGCGCTCGCGCCGATGCCTGTGGCGCAAGGGCGACACCTCCGGACAAGTGCAACGGGTCGAGGAATTGCGGGTCGACTGCGATCAGGACGCGGTGCTGGCGCGGGTGACCGTGGGCGGCGACGGCGGCGCCTGCCACACCGGGCGACGGTCCTGCTTCTATCGACGCCTGGAGAAGAGCGGCGACGGCGCGCGCCTGGAGCCGATCGCGAAAGCCTGAAACCCCAGCGGACGATCGCCGGGCGCGGCGGCGAGGAAGGCGCGACGCCGCCGCCCTGTTCCCAGCCGATGGGAACGAGGCGGGAAAAACGGCGCCAGCGCGACGCTCAGGCGGCGCCGATGTATTCGCGCAACGCTTGGCGTTCGCGGTCGATCGCGTCGACGTGCCGCTTGACGACGTCGCCGATCGAAACGATGCCGACGAGCCGACCGTCCTCGACCACCGGCAAATGGCGAAACCGGTTGTCGGTCATGATCTCCATGACTTGATCGAGCGAAGCGCGCTCGGTCACGGTGGTGACCTTGGCGGTCATGTGCTGCAAGACCGGCTCCTCCAGCGCGCTGGCGTGGCCGTGTCCGATCGCGCGCACGATGTCGCGCTCGGAAATGATGCCGAGAACGCCGATCGCGTCGTCCGACACGACCGCGGCGCCGACGCTATTCGCGGCCAGCGCCGCCGCGGCTTCCTTCAAGGTGCGGTGGGGCTGGACGGTAAGCACGTACCGGCCCTTTTCCATGAGAATGCGCGCAACCGTCATTGGGGCCTCCCTCCTTCGGCGTTCTTCTGACGAGACCGCCTTGATCGGTGAGGATGCGCTGAGCCGCGCGCGCGATCAAGCGCAATTCGCGCCTTTGCGCCGAGGGCGGGTTCAAGCGCGGACGGGCCGAGCGCTCGGCGTCATCGCCATCCCGCGTCGACGATAAAGCATTGCTTGGTGATCATGCGGCTGTCGTCGGCGGCCAGGAACAACGCCATGCGCGCGATCTCGTCGGCGAGCAGCACGTGCGGCAGGCATTGGCGCGCGACGAACTCCGCGACGTCGGCTTCGCTCATCCACAGGCGGCGCTGGCGCTCGGTGATCACCGCGCCGGGCGCGAGCGCGTTGACGCGAATATTGTCGGGGCCGAACTCGCGCGCCAAGCTCTTCGTCATCCCGAGGACGCCGCCCTTGGCGGCCGAATAGGAAGACATGCGCGCGGAGCCCATCATCCACGCGGTCGAAGTAAAGTTGATGATCGAGCCGCCGCCGATTTCGCGCATCGAGCGGCGCGCGATCTGCGCCGCGAAGAACTGGTGCTTGAGGTTGACGGCCAGCGACCAATCCCAGTCGGCCTCGGTCACCTCGTCGGCGTCCTGGCGTCGGTCGTTGGCGGCGTTGTTGACCAGGACCGCGATCGGCCCGAGCCGCTGGCGCGCCTCCTCCATCGCCGCTTCGAGCGCGGCGAGGTTCAGCAGATCGCATTCGAGGAACAACGGCTTTTGCGGAGCGGCGGCGAGACGCTCGACCAAGCGAGAGGACTGTTCGACGTCGATGTCGACGAAGGCGACGCTCGCGCCTTGGCCGACGAAGGCCTCGACCATCGCCGCGCCGATCCCCGAGCCGCCGCCAGTGATAAAGACGACGCGGTCGCGTAGGCTGGGATAACGGGCGAAGGGCACGGGCAAGGCCTCGGAGAATCGACGCTGCCCGCCAGCCTAGCAGCGATGGGCGGCGCCCCGCAAATTACGCTCGTTCTCTGGCGGACGCGGGCGTCGACCGCCCCCGGCGGCGCGAACGCCCCCGTCGTCGGCCCGCCCTAGAACAGGACGCCCGGCCGCTCCAATAGCTTTGCGATCAGCAGCATCACGAGAAAGGCGACGACGAGCAGCCCGACCATGAAAAGAATGCGCTGCGAGGCGTTGCGGCCTGCGCCGGCCCGACCGGGCGCGGCCGCCCTCGCCGGCCGCGTCGCCGAGTTCGGCGCGCCGAGCCCTTCGGCGGCGTCCAAGGGCTTGCGCTCTCTCACCTTCGACTGGATCGCCCTCGCCACATTGGTCAGTTCGTCGAGTTCGCGCGGACTTAGATGAAAATGTTGGTGGGCCCCGGAGGAAATGGTCGTAAGCACGGCGTAGACTTCCGACGATCCGGCCTCGCGTTTCGCGGTCAGCCGCACGCGCGATTGGCCGAAGTTGGCCGTCGTCTCGTCCGCGGCGAGGACTTCGCCCGACGCCATCCGTTTCACCAACTTTGGCATGATCTTGAGCACCGCGAACGGATTGAACATCGATCTTGCTCCGCTCCGCTCCGCGCCGCCCCGACCGCCGGCGCCGCTACGCGCCCTTGCCGCGCATCAGCGCCAAGAGCCCCTTGAGCAGCGCGGCCGGGCTCGGCGGGCAGCCGGGGATATGGAGGTCCACGGGGACGACGTCGCCGACGCCGCCGGCGATCGCGTAGCTGCCGGCGAATGCGCCGCCGTCCTTGGCGCAGGCGCCCGAGGCGATCACCCATTTGGGCGCCGGGGTCGCGGCGTACGCGCGCTCCAGCGCTTCGCGCATGTTGCGCGTCACCGGCCCCGTCACCAACAGCGCGTCGGCGTGGCGCGGCGAAGCGACGAAACGCAGGCCGAAGCGCTCGAGGTCGTAGAAGGCGGCGCCGAGCGCGTGGATCTCCAATTCGCAACCGTTGCACGAGCCGGCGTCGACGTGGCGGATCGACAGGCTGCGGCCGAGACTGGCGGCCGCGGCGCGCTCGACTTCTCGAGCGAGCGCGGCGAGTTCGGGATCGTCGGCGTCCGGCGCGCTTTCGGTAAGCGGAGGATGAATCAGGCCTTCGAGCAACACGCGGCGCATCGTCTCCCCTCCCCGTTAAAGATCGTGGCCGGAATAGGAGCAGTTGAACGACTTGTTGCAGATCGGAAAATCCGCGACGACGGCGCCTTCGATCGCCGCTTCCAGCAGCGGCCACTGGAACCACGAGGGATCGCGCAAGTGGCAGCGCGCGATTCGGCCGTCGGCGGAAAGGCGCAGGCTGACGAAGATGTCGCCGCGGAATCCTTCGACCAGCGCATGGGCTTCGCACGGCGCGCCGCTTCGGCCAATCTCCACGCGAACCGGGCCGGCGGGCAGGCGACCGAGAATCTGCGCAATCAGCCGCAGGCTCTCTTCGACCTCGCGGATGCGCACCCACACGCGCGCATTGACGTCGCCTTCGCTCAGCGACGGCGCGTCGAACGTGAGTTCGTCGTAGGGCGGATAGGGGAAGTCGCGGCGCGCGTCGAACGTTGAGCCCGAGGCGCGGCCGACGACGCCGCCGCAGCCGAACCGCCGGGCCAGCTCGCCGTCGAGCACGCCCGCGCCCACGGTGCGATCCTGCAGCGAGGCGGTGTTGTCGTAGAGTTCGATCAGCCGGGGGAACCGGTCGCGCACCAGCGAGGCGCCGTCGCGCAGCGCCTGTCGACCGGCGGCGTCGAGATCGGCGGCCACGCCGCCCGGCGCGATTCGATCCATCATCAGCCGATGGCCGAACGCCTGCCCCGCCGCGCGCAGCGCGCGCTCGCGCAGGATTCCGCAATGGGCGTGCATCAGGGCGAACGACGCGTCGTTGCAGATCGCGCCGATGTCGCCGAGATGGTTGGCGAGCCGCTCCCATTCGGCCATCAGCGCGCGCAGCCAGTGGGCGCGGGGGGGAATCGCGACGCCGAGCGCCGCCTCCGCCGCGCGCGCGAACGCGATCTGATAGGCGACGGTGCTGTCGCCGCTGACGCGGGCCGCCAATTCGGCGCCGCGCCTCAGGTCCGCGCCCGACATCAGCGCGTCGACGCCCTTGTGGACGTAGCCGAGCCTTGCCTCCAGCCGCGCGATGGTCTCGCCCGCGGCGTGAAAGCGGAAATGGCCGGGCTCGATGATCCCGGCGTGCACCGGCCCGACCGGAATCTGATGCAGGCCGGCGCCCTCCGCGCCGAGGAATACGTAAGGCGCGGCGGCGGCGGCGTTCGCCTCGCCGGCGCCGAGGGGATGGCGGATGGGCCAGCGGCCGTGATCGAGCCATGGCCGCTGGTCGCGCGCGCCGACCGCGGTGAATCCATGGAGGTCGCAGAGCGCGCGTTCGAGGCGGATCGCCGGCGAGTGGGCCGCCCCCACCGAGGGGAACGCGCCGTCGACGCAGAGACAGTCCACCCGCTCCAGATCGGCGCGTCCAGCCGACGACAGCGCCATGCGCGCCCTGTCGCCGTCGCCCCACAGGCTGACCAACCTCGCCTCGCCTGCGGCGAGCCGCCGCGTCGCTTCGCGCCAAAGGCCGTCGCCGATCGTGTCGAGCCTCGTCATGCCGGCTCTCCTAGCGCAACATCGCGGCGACGTGCTGGAACCACGCGACCAGCGGCGGCGGCAGATAGAGCCCGGCCAAGAGAACCAAGCCGAGATGGGCCGCGATCGGCAGCGAGGACGCGGTCGAACGCCGGTCGCCCGGGCTCGGCTGGCCGAACGCCATGCCCTGCAGGCGCAGGACCAGGGCGCCGAAGGCGAGGATCAGGCCGAACGCCAGGAGAACGGCGAGCCGGGGCTCGCGCGCGAAAGTCGAACTGATAATCAGGAACTCGCTGGTGAAGATGCCCATCGGCGGCAGCCCGGCGATGGCGAAGACGCCGAGAACCAGGCTCCAGCCGAGCGCAGGATGGGAGACGGTCAGCCCGCGGATGTCGGCGATTCTCTGCGTTCCCTTGGCTTGCGCGATATGGCCGACGGTGAAGAAGATCGCCGACTTGGTGAGGCTGTGCATCGTCATGTGCAGCAGACCGGCGAAATTGGCCAGCGGCCCGCCGACGCCGAAGGCGAAGACAATGACGCCCATGTGCTCGATCGAGGAAAACGCGAAGAGCCGTTTGATGTCGCGGCGCCGGTAGAGCATGAACGCGGCGAAGATGAGAGAGACGATGCCCAGCGTCGCCATCAGCGGCCCCGGCGCGATCGCCTCGGCGTTGGCGTCGAGCAGCAGCTTGAAGCGCAGCACCGCGTAGAGCGCGACATTGAGCAGCAGCCCGGATAGAACCGCGGAAATCGGGGTCGGCCCTTCCGCGTGCGCGTCGGGCAGCCAGGCGTGCAGCGGCGCGAGGCCGACCTTGGTGCCGTAGCCGAGCATCAGGAAGACGAAGGCGAGGTTGAGCAGCGCCGGCTCGAATTCGGAGACGCGCGCCATCAACTTCGTCCACACCATGCCGTCGAGCCCTTCGCCGAGCACCGGGCGCGCCGCCATATAGACCAGGATCGTGCCGAACAGCGCCAGCGCGATGCCGACGCTGCCGAGAACGAAATACTTCCACGCCGCTTCGATCGCCTCGTGCGTGCGATAGACGCCGACCATCGCCACCGTCGTCAGCGTCGCCGTCTCGATCGCGACCCACATCAGCCCGATGTTGTTGGCGACCAGCGCCAGATTCATCGCGAACAGCAGCGTCTGGTACATCGCGTGATAGAAGCGCAGATGGGTCGGCGTCAGCCGTCCCCTCGCCAACTCGTGCGCGATGTAGCTGGCGCTGAACACGCTGGCGGTGAAGGCGACGAACGCATTGAGGACGACGAAGACGATGTTGAGGTCGTCGACCAGGAAATAGAGCCCGCTCGCCGGCTTGATCACGAAGAACGACGCCGCCAGCGCGAAGGTCGCGAAGGACGAAATCACGTTGATGGTCGCGGCGACGCGATAGGCGGGCAGAAACGCCAGCAGCGCCGCCGTCGCCGCCGGCAACACGAGAATCGCCGTCACGCCGTCGAAGGCGGGCGCGGTCATTGACGCTCTCCCTGAAATTGGTCGAGAGCGTGGGAATCGACCGTGTCGAACCGCTCGGCGATGCGAAAAAGGAAGACGCCGATGATGGTCAAGGCGACCAGCACGGAAAACGCGACGGAAATCTCGACCACCAACGGCATGCCTTTGGCGCCCGCCGCGGCGAGGATCAGCCCGTTCTCGAGCGACATGAAGCCGACGACCATGCTCACCGCGTTGCGCCGCACCACCATCATCAACATGCCGAGCAGCACCACCGACAACGCGAAAGCGAGATCCTCGCGCGCCAGCGCATCCGCCTCGCTCGCCACGCGCAGCATCACCACTACCGATAGCGCTACCAGCGCCAGGCCGGCGAGCATGGTTGGACCGATGCCGACGACGTTCTCGACGTCGCGGTGGATGCCGAGCCGGGCGATGATCCGATGCAGCGCCAACGGAATGACGATCGCCTTGAACCCGAAAGCGATCGCCGCGGTGACATAAAGATGGGCCGCCCCCTGCACATAGGCCTGCCAGGCGACGGAGAGCGACAGCACGACCGCCTGCAGCGCAAACACGTTGAGCAGCGCGTAAAGGCGAGTTTGATAGAGCAGCACGAAGCTGAACAGCACCAGCGCGCCGGCGAGCAGATGCGAAACGTCGAAGGACAGGCCCGTCATTTCAGGCTCCTCGACACGAACAGCAGCAGCGCCCCGAGAAAGCCGAGCATCAGCGCCGCGCCGAGAAAATTCGGCACGCGGAAGACGCGCATCTTGGCGATGCTGGTCTCGAACGCCGCGAGCATGAGGCCGGCGACTCCCAGTTTGACGACATAGACGCCAGCCCCGAGAAGGCGATCGCCTATGCTGGCGTCGGCGATCGCCAGGCCCCAGGGCGCAAAGACGCAAACGATCAACGAAACGTAAAGCAGCAATTTGAGCATCGAGGCGAGTTCGATCAACGCAAGGTGACGCCCGGAATATTCGAGGATCATCGCCTCGTGGACCATCGTCAGCTCGAGATGGGTGGCGGGATTATCGACCGGAATGCGGCCGTTCTCCGCCAACGCGACGATGACCAGCGCGATC
>JBEKBD010000066.1:0-17135 GCA_050015575.1 Roseiarcus sp.
CCGCCCTCGACCTCGCCGACGCCGGCGGTCCGGTAAAAGCGCTTGATCCGCGCCGGCCGCATATTCGCCTGCGCGGCGCGCAGGGGATCGCGCGCCGGCTCGGCCGGCGGCGCCTCATTCATCGGGCGCGTCCTCGATCGGATCGCGCTCGCCGATGTCGAAGCCGAACATGTCGAAGCTCTTCTTCATGTGCTCGGGCAGCGGCGCGGTGACGTCGATCACGCCGCCGCGCGGATGGGGCAGAACGAGGCGGCGGGCGACGAGGTGCAGCTTCGGCTCGACGCCCGGCGGCACGGCGCGCAGGGGATCGGCGCGCGCGGGATCGTTCGCCGGACGGCGGTTGTATTTGGGATCGCCGACGATGGGATGGCCGATCGCCTCGCAATGCGCGCGCAGTTGATGGGTGCGCCCGGTGATCGGCCGCATCGACAGCCAGGCGAGGCGGGGCGCGACCTTGTCGACGACGGCGTAGAGCGTCACCGAATGCTGCGCGTCGGGATCGCCGTGACGGACGACGCGCATGCGCTCGATTTCGGCGCGGCCCTCTTTTGGCCCGCCGCGCGCCTCGCCCATGCCCGGGCCCTTGGCGAGGAACAGCGAGATGCGCCCCTGGGCCGGCTTCGGCACGCCTTCGACCAAGGCCCAGTAGGTCTTCTTAGCCGCGCGCGAGCGAAAGATCGCGCCGAGTTCGGCGGCGATTTTCCGCGACTTGGCGATCAGCAGAACTCCAGCAGTGTCGCGGTCGAGCCGATGCGCCAGCACCGGCCGCTCGCCCTTCGCGTCGGCGAGCGCGGCGAGCATGCCGTCGATGTGGCGCTTGGCGCCCGAACCGCCCTGCACCGCCAGGCCATAGGGCTTGTTGAGCGCGATCAGGTCGCGGTCCTCGAACAGGATCATCGCGCGCAGCGCCTCGGCGTCGCGCGGGTCCGGCGGCGGGGCTTTCGAGGCGGCCGCTTCCGGCAGGCCGAGCGGCGGCACGCGCACGCTCTGGCCCGCCTCGAGCCGGGTCGAAATCTCCGCCCGCTTGCCGGAAACGCGCACTTCGCCCTTGCGCACGATCTTATTGAGATGCGCCTGCGGCAGCTCGGGGAAGCGCCGGCGGAACCAGCGGTCGAGCCGCATGCCCGCCTCGTCCTCGCCGATCGGGTAGTTGGCGACCTTGTCGGCCGCGGTCACGTCCGGCGCCTCGGAACGAGGCGACGCCAGCGCGCGCCGCCGAGAATCGCGCCGACGAGGACGAAGACAGGGGCTCGCATGCAGCGCCTATAGCGCAAGGTGGTTTTCTCCGATAGGCGCCGCGGCGCCGTTGTAGGCGCGGCCGCCGGCCGCGCTGGCCGGGCCGCCTCGACGGGGACGGAACAAGGCGCTGACGCGCCGGACGCGCTCGCCGAGCGCTTCTACAGCGCCGTCGCCCGCTGCAGGCTCGAACCGGAGGGGCCGCCGCTATTCGCTGTCGCGGCGAGATCACTGGGTTGGCGGACGTGTGCAGCGTCGCCATGCTGAAAAGCCGACAACATCTTGATAAACCAAGTGTTTCTCCTCTCGCGCCGACAATGTCTTTCTATAATTCAGAAAGCGCGCTATCCTGTTCTTCATGCCCGCCGCTTCGGCTCGGGCGAAGAGGAGCATGGCGATGAACGGCGGCGGGGAAGAGCGGTCGGCGCGGGCGCGGATGCGCGAGGCAGCGCGCGAGCGAACGGGCGGTCGCCAAGCGCCGGCTCGACGGCGGCGCGCATTATGTTCGGTTGCAGGTGATGCGGCTGACCAAGGCGATGCGCGTCGTCGACCTCAATCTCGAGAACGGCGATCTGAAAGCGGTCGAGCCGTTGCTGAAGGTGATGGCCCAGCTCGACAGGTATCACGCCCTGAGCTTGGCGGCGCCGGACCCGCCGCCGCTCGCTCTTCCCACCCCGCCGCTGGCCTTGACGGCGTCGAACGCGATCGCGGAGGGGACCGAAAACGGCGCCCAACCCCTTGAGATTCCCTAGCGCGGGACACGGATGACTTCTTGACGATTCGCTGCCCGTTTGCGGCGCCCCGCGCCTAACCCGACGGCCAGAAGACAATGACCCGTCATGGCTGCGCTTGTCCGGCTTGGCTATTGCGGCTCGCTGCTCTATCTCTGCGCCGGGCTGGGCGGGACCGCGCCCCGGCCGCTCAACGTCGCCGGAGTTCTCAGCGCTTGCCGCCTCGCGTTTCCCTCATCGTCGTCGCGGCCGGACGCGGCGCGCGGATCGGCGCGGCGACGCCGAAGCAATACCTGAATTGCGCGGGAAAGCCCCTGCTCTGCCACGCGCTCGAGGCGCTGGCGGCGGCGCACGACTTTTGCGCCGCGACCGTCGTCATCCACCCCGACGATCGCGGGCTGTATGAGGCCGCGCTGAAATTTCTCTCCCCCCCCGCCGCCGCCCGGTTCGGCCCGCCGGCGTTCGGCGGCGCCAGCCGGCAGCAGAGCGCGCACGCCGGCCTCGAGGCGCAGAGCGCGGCGGCGCCCGACATCGCGCTGATCCACGACGGCGCGCGCGTTTTTCCCTCGCGCGCGCTCGTCGCCCGCGCGATCGCAGCGGCCGAGCTTCACGGCGCGGCGATCCCGGCGATCCCGCTCGCCGACACCATCAAGCAAGTCGACGACGCGGGCCGCGTCGTCGCTTCGCCGGATCGCGCTCGGTTGCGCGCGGCGCAGACGCCGCAGGCGTTCCGCTTCGAGCTGATCCTCGCGGCGCATCGGCGCGCGGTCCGCGAGGGCGTCGGCGATCTGACCGACGACGGCGCGGTCGCCGGCTGGGCCGGCCATGCGCTCTATGTCTTCGAAGGCGACCCGGAGAACGTCAAGGTGACGACGATGGAGGATTTGCGCGCGGCCGAAGCGCGGCTGATGGACGCGGCGAGCGACGTGCGCGTCGGCCAGGGGTTCGACGTCCACGCCTTCGCGCCCGGCGACGGCGTCTGGCTCGGCGGCGTCCGCATCCCGCACGATCGCGCCCTCGCCGGCCATTCCGACGCCGACGTCGCGCTGCACGCGCTCGCCGACGCGCTCTACGGCGCGCTCGGCGAGGGCGACATCGGCGCGCATTTCCCGCCGTCCGATCCCCAGTGGCGCGCCGCCGCTTCGTCGATCTTTCTGAGCCACGCCGCGGCGCGCGTGCGCGCCCGCGGCGGGATCGTCGCCCATCTCGATGCGACGCTGATTTGCGAGGCGCCGAAGATCGGCCCCTATCGCGAAGCGATGCGCGCCCGCATCGCCGAAATCGCCGCCATCGCGATCGATCGCGTCGGCGTCAAGGCGACGACCTCGGAGGGGCTCGGCTTCACCGGCCGGCGCGAAGGAATCGCCTGCCTCGCCAGCGCGACCATCCGTCTGCCCGCGCGATAGCGAGGGTCGGCGCCAGGGCGCGAAATTGACGATTCGCCATGCGCGGCTCGCCTGCGCGCTCAAGCGTCATGCGCGGCTCAGCCGCGCGGCGCCGGCTCGATCAGGCGCCGGCAGACCAGGCGGATTGCGCGTTCGGTCGCTTCCGCGCCGGCCAGCGCGCGCGCGACGCCGCCTGCTGCGCCGATGACGACGCGCGCCAGCGCCGCCGAATCGGCGATTCCCGCCGTGGCGAGCGCGGCGGCGACTTCGTCCTCCGCCCGCCGATCGAACGCCGCGACGCGCGGCGCGTAACGATGGTGCGCGTCGAGAATCTCGCCGGCGTGCGGCGAGCCTTCGATCGCGCGGGCGATCACGCCGTATTTGCCGGCGAGCGCCGCGCCGATTCGCTCGGCGACCGCGCCTTCGCCGGCCATGCCGCGGTCGAAGGCCGCCGCGAGCTCGACCAGCAGATCGGCGACGACGCCGTCGAAGACCGCATCCTTGTCGGGGAAATGGGCGTAGAGCGTGCCCTTGGCGACGCCCGCTTCGCGCGCCAACGCCTCCATCGTCGTGGCGCGCAGACCCTGCCTCAGCGCCAGCCGCCAGGCCGCCTCGACGATGCGCCGCCGTTTCTCGTTCGCCCGCGGATCGGCGGTCGCCTCTGTCACCTCAGAATCCTATTGAACGAACTGGCCCTCAATCGTATAGTTCGTTCATTCTATCAGGAAAGGCCCTGCCATGCCAGACCGCGTTCTCCTCACCGGCGTATCCGGATTCCTCGGCGGCCATGTCGCCAGCGCCCTGCTCGCCGCGGGCTACCAGGTGCGCGGCAGCGTGCGAGGCCTCGCCAAGGCCGACAAGGTGCGCGACACGCTCGCCAAGGCCGGCGCCGACGTCGGCCGGCTCGAATTTGTCGCCCTCGACCTGCTGAAGGACGACGGTTGGGAGGCGGCGGCTCAGGGCTGCCGCTTCCTTCTCCACACCGCCTCGCCCTTCGTCATCTCGATGCCGGCCGACAAGATGGAGCTGATCCGGCCGGCGATCGAAGGAACGGAGCGCGCGCTCAACGCGGGCCTGAAGGCCGGCGTCGAACGCATCGTCCTCACCTCGTCGATGGCGGCGATCGCCTACGGCCACGACCGCAAGCGCACGACGCCGTTCACCGCCGCTGATTGGACCGACCTCGCGGGCCACGGCGTCAACGCCTACGAAGAGTCGAAGACCCGCGCCGAGCGGCGCGCCTGGGAGATCATGAAGGCGGCGGGGCGCGAAAAGAATCTCGCTGTGATCAACCCGAGCGGCATCTTCGGCCCGCTGCTCGACGAAGACCCCGGCACCTCAGGGCTGATCCTGATGCGCCTGCTCGACGGCAGCGTCCCCGCAGCGCCGCGCCTCACCTTCGCCGTCGTCGATGTGCGCGACGTCGCCGCCGCTCATGTCGCGGCGCTGACCGCGCCTTCAGCCGGCGGCCGGCGATTTCCGATGGGCGAGCAGACGATCTCGTTCAAACAGGCCGCCGATCTGCTGCGCCGCCGCTTCCCCGCCTACGCCCGCAAGATTCCGCGCTTCGAGGCGCCGGACTGGCTGACGCGGTTCATCGCCCTGTTCGACAGGGACGTCCGCGGGGTCGTCAACGAGCTTGGCGTGATCCGGCGGATGGACTCTTCCGACGCCGTGGCGCTGCTCGGCCGCGGCCTGATCAAGGCCGAAGACGCGATCGTCGCGACCGCCGAGAGCTTGATTGCGTTCAAGCTCGTCTGACGCAGCTGCATCGGCGCGCGCTTCAGCGCGCGCTGGCGCGCGTCCACGTCCGTTCGCCGACGCGCAAGGACTCGACGATCAGCTCGCCCTTCGGCTCGAACAGGTCGTCGGCGACGCTGAGTTCGCCGTTCGTCAACGAAATGCCCAGCATCGCGTAGGCCGCCGACAGCAGGCGCGCGGCCGAGCCGGTGTACCACGACCACCCGCCGCGCCCGCCGTGGCCGTAGCCGTCATAGATGTCGGCGGGCTGCTGGATCGGGATCAGGCCGTAAGCGGCGATGCGCTCCGGGTCGGTCTTCTTCAGCGGCGAAATCTTCTCGAAGATGTCGAACGCCCGCGCGACCAGCCTTCGCGCTTGGTCGACGTCGCCGTTGGCGCGCGCCTCGCGAGCGAGATTCAAGAAGCCGTCGACGATCCACGACGCGCCGTGGCTGTACTGGCCGCCGTTCTCGCGCACGCCCGGCGGATAGTCGGCGATGCGGCCCGGATAGGGTTGCGAATGCTCGAAAAACGGCTTTTCCAGCAGCAGCACGCGATCCGGCCGCTCGATCGCCTTCAAGCCGCCCTCCAGCGCCGCCAGCGCCCGTTCGAAGGGAACCGCGCCCGAATACGCCGCCCAGCCGGTGGTCATCGCGTTCGGCATGTCGATCTCGCGGCCGTCGTCGGCGAAATCCAGCGCGTAGTGATCGCCGCGCCAAGCGGTCTCCAACGCGGCGCGCACGGCTTCGCGCGCCGTCTCGCAGCGCTCGGCGAAGGCTTCGTCGTGTTTTTGCCGCGCCAGCGGAATGAAGCCGCCGAGCACATTGAAGAAGAAGAACCCCATCCAGACGCTGGTCCCCCTTCCCTGGCGGCCGAGGCCGTCGATGCCGTCGTTCCAATCGCCGGCGCCGAGCAAGGGCAAGCCGTTGGCGCCGATGCGGCGCATCGTCAATTCGATGCCGCGCCGCGCATGTTCGTAGACGTCGCCCGTCTCGCGCGAGGGGCGCGGCGTGACGATGCGCCCGTCCGCGCCGGCGGGAACCTCCGCACCTTCGAGATACGGCGTGACTTCGTCGAGCACGCTCGCGTCGCCGGATTGCTCGACATAGCGCGCGAGCACGTAGGGCAGCCACAAGTGCGGATCGCTCGCCCGCGTGCGCTGAGCGAGCCCGGTCGTCCCGTTGGCGGCGCGATGCCACCATTTCAGCACGTCGCCTTCCAGGAATTGCTGGCCGGCGTGCAGCACGATCTGCGCCCGCGCCAGCCGCGGCTCGATCAGGATCAGCGGCAGCACGTCCTGCAACTGGTCGCGGAAGCCGAAGGCGCCGCCGCGTTGGTTAGGCCCAATGCGGCCGAACAGGCGCGAGACGTAGAGCTGATAGGGCAGCCACGCGTTGACCAGACGGTCGAAGTCGGGCCGGTTGGTGGTCGCGCTCACCTTGCCGAGCCGCGCGGCCCAGGCCGCGCGGGTCGCCGCGAGCTCCCTCTCCACGGTTTCGACATTGGCCGCGGCGGCCGCCGCCAGCGCCGACGCGCCGGTCTCCGCCTGGCCGAGGACGATGGCGATTTTCATCTCGGCGCCCGGCGCGAGTTCGATTTCGTCGATGAACGCGGCGACGCGGCGGCCGTCGTCGCGCTGCGAGAGGTCGCTCGCGCCGGTCTCGACCCACGCGGGATCATGGATATCGCGGCCCGCGCCGCCGAAGAAGCGCGTGCGCTTCGTCTCGGTCCGGGCATGGGGCAGGCTCGTCGCGACGAACGCGATGCCGCGCTGGTAGTCGTTACGCGGGTTCGCGAACAGCAGCGTCGCGCCGACGGCCTCGGCCTTCAGCCTGCCCGCGGTGTCGTTCGGGCTTTCGCCGAGCGCGATGTCGAAAAACGGCGCGACGCGCAAACGCAGCGTCTTCGCGCCGCGATTCTCCAGTCGCAGCAGCCGCATGTCGCCGGGAAAATCGGGGGGAACGAAGATGTCGCACGCCATCGCCAGATCGCCGCGCGTCTTGGCGAAACGAGCGACGCCCGGCTCGTAGGCGACCGCGTATTCGGCGTCCTCGCGCTGGAACGGGGCGAAGCCAGGCGCGTCGGTCTCGCCGCTGTCGAGGTCGCGAACGTAGACGATCTGGCCAGGCAGCGGCACGGTCGCGCTGTCGAAGCGGAACGGCGTCAGGCCATTCTGCTGAGAATTGCCGAACGCCGAATAGACCTCGCCGTCGTTGGAGACGACGACGCTGGCGCCCCGTTCGTTGGCCATCACATGAGCCCAGGGGCGCGGCGTGCGATGGGTGAGGCGCAACGTCCTGCCGTCGGCCGAAAAGGCGAACGGCCAGCGATCGGGAAGCGCCGGCGACGGCTCGACGGCGCGCGTCTCGTAAAGGCGCGTCTGCAAGTCGGCCTCCGCAATCGGCGGCAGGCCGAGCCGCTTGGCGATCAGCTGCGAAGCCCAGACCGCATTGTCCGAGCGCCCGATGATGAACTCGGCTTCGGCGCGGCCGTCCGCCGCCAGCTCGACGGCGAGCGTGAAGCTCGCCGCAGGATCGAAGGTCCACAGCTTGCCTTCGTCGTCGAGTTTTCGCGCCCGATAGGGTTGACAGCCGGTAGGCGCGGCGAGCGATCCTTCGCCGAGGAACCGCGTGCGCGAATCCTCGTAGCCGACGAGCGAAACGCCGGCGCCGGGCTTCACCGCGAACAATGAAGTCTCGCCGCGATCGGCGCGCGCCGAACGCAACAGCCGATTGCGCGCGAGGATCGCATTGAGCGCGCGAACGAAAATCGTCTCGACGTGCATGCCGGCGAAATCGAGGTCGCGCGCGTAAGCGCCGGTCTCGTGGCCGGCGATCTCGCAGAAGCTCGTCAGGCGCAGGCGACGCGCCCGGCCGGACAGGTCTTCCAGGCGGATGCGCCAGCTCAGGATCGCGCCTTCGGGATCGGGCGAGACCTCCATGGTCGCGCGCACGTCGTGAAACGCATTGGCGATGACGAGCCGATTGAAGCCGGTCCGTTCGACCCGGTATTCGCCGGCGCGGCGCGTAGGCTGGTAGCCGATCGACCACGGCGCCTCGCCCTCGTCGCTGAGATAGAAAAAATGCCCGCGCGCTTGCAGCGGATCGAGCGGACGGCGGATGAGGTCGATGGGAGCGCCGCCACGCTCGTCGGCCATGACGTAGGCCGCGCCGCGGCCGTCGCGCAGCAGATCGAGGCCGACGGCGCCGTTGTTGAAAGCGAAGGCGCGCGGTCGACCTACCAACGCCGCCGGAGCGCCTTCGGGCGCAGGCGCCGCCGGGCCGAGCCGCTCGCGCGCGCGGACGCCGATGACCAGCGCCGTCACGCCGATCGCCGCGCCGGCGATCGCATAGACGATCGCCAGAGCCTTGACCGCGCCGGGCATCGGCCCGCCCCTGGCGAGCGCCTCGGCGCCGCTCCACGCCTTGTCCCAGTCCGCGCCGCGCGGGATGTAGAAGGGAAGGAGCAGCGGCGCCCACGTGCCGAAACGCCGGACGGCGTCGGGGATGACTCGGGTTCGCGCGCCGTGGCCGAGAAATCGTCCCGCCGCCTCGTCGAGGCGGTCGGCGCCGACGAACGAGAGATTGACCAGCGTCGCCACGCGCAAGCCCATGTGATCGAACCAGATCAGCACGCGCAGCCAGTCGTAGGCGAGCAAGCCGAGAAACACGGTCAGGCTGAAATCGCGAAAATCGGCGGGCGAGAGGCCGATGTCCGCGATGGTCGCCGCCAGCGTGCGCACCGCACCGTCCTGATTGTACCACGTGGGGTCGGCGGACTGGCGCAAGAATGTGTTGATGATCGGCGCCATCCACAGGCCCCAGCGCAGCACCCGCACGGTCAGATCGACCAGGCCCTGCACGCCCGGTCCGCTGAAAAAGCCCTTGATGGGCGCCAGGCTGCGATCCAGCAATGCGGTGAGCAACACGGCGTTGACCGCGAACAGCGGCGCCGCGAGCGACCAATTGATGACGCCGGAGATCGATTCGGCGTAGAACAGACGCACGCCGCCGGCGACTTCGCCGAGGTTGATCATGCCGTATTTGTTGAAGATGGGGTAGGTCGAGAAATCGCTGAGCGGGCGGCCGCTGAGGCGATAATTGACGTCGGCGTAGGCCCAGAACTTGTTCACCACGACGGCGAGCTGCGCCGCGTCGAAATACCAGCAGAGGGCGCCGGCGACGAAGCCGCCGAACCCGACGCCGAGCGCGTAGAGGCGCCAAGTCTGCAACTTGCGCCGCTCCCCGGCGACGACGCGCGCCGCGTCGAAGAGGATGTCGACGCCCGCGTAGGCGATGGCGCCGACGGCGGCCATCCAGAAGAAGCGCACGCTGGGGCTGGCATGAGCGAGGCCGGTCGCGTAGGCCCAGCCCAAGCCGAAGCCGACGACGGCGCCGCGCGCCATCGCGCGCGGGTCGCGATAGGCGGCGGCGAGGCGCCCGAAGAAAGGCGGCGTGCCGTCGGCGCTGCCGATGAGGGTCTTGGCGAAGGGAAACGCGATCGCGCCCGCTAGCGGCGCCACGAGATGAGCGTAGCTCTTGAGGAAGGCGACGAAGTGCGGATTGCGCAGGGGCGCCGCCACGACCAGCACAAGAGCCATGAAAATGCCGCCGTAGATCGCGCCTTTCACCGCGCCGGCGCGCCAATTGCCGAAGGCCGAGACGAAACTCGGCGGCCTCGCCGACAGCGAGTCGAGCGCAAGGCCGGTGATGAAATAGACCAGCCCCCACAGACCGGCCTGTGCGAGCGCGGCGAACAGGGCGCTGAACCCGATCGCCGGCAGCGGGTCGGCGACGCTCTGGGCGAAATTGGCCAGCAGCGGCGTCGATGCGCCGAAGGCTGCGATCACGAGCAGGAGTCCGTGCAGCCTCGGCGTTCGCGCCAGACGACCGCGGCAGATCACCGCCAGGATTTCGAGCCCGATTTCGCTGACGCTGAAGAGAACCAGGACGCGGCCGACGAATACCTGGGCCTGAAACGGCGCCGCGACGCCCGCGCTCGCCAGCGCGCCCAGATCCGCCATGTGCCAATCCGCGCCCAGCGCGAGGATGAGCTTGAACAGAAACGGGATTGCGACGAGGCCGATCGCCTCGACCGGGCGTAGCGCGCGACAGACGCTGGTCAGCGCCGCGAGCGTCCCGCCGAGGTAAATGGCGTAGCCGATCGCCGCGTCCGCGGCGTTGAGGCGCAGCACGTCGGCCCAGGGCCCCGCCAATTGCCAGAAGCCGAGGGAGTCGTTGCGCTGAAAGGCGAGAATGGCGAAAGCCGCCGCATCAAGGAGAATCGGCGCCCCCGGCCAATCGCCGATCAGCGCCCGCCGCCACAACGCCAGGCCCGCCGCCCCCGCGAGGCCGGCGACGATCCAATTTCGCGCGCTCAGCGAGGCAAGGATCGCGGTCGCAACGAACAGCGCCCCGATCACCGCCAACGCCAGCGCCGGGTCTCGCCCGCGCGCCGCCGCCCGGTTCATCGTCATCGTTTTCGTCCCGCCTCACGCATTGGGCGTTCGCTAGCGACTCATCGCCCCCCTGCGCCATGAGTCGCAGGCGGGCGCCCAAGCGTCAACTCGCCCGCCTCGGCGGGTTGTCGAGCGCGGCGGGAGAGCCTAATCTCGGCGTTGCGCCGGCGGTCAGGCGCTTTGGAGGTCTCGGATGAAGCTCGCCATGGCGCTCCTCATCGGTTCGGTGGCCGCCGTTTCCGCGTCGACCGGCGCGAGCGCGGCCGAATTGCCCTCGCGCGACGCGCCGGCGCCCGCCGCGAACGCTCAGACCTGCTCCATCGGCGGCGCCCCCGGCGTGCTGCTGCCCGGCGGCCAAACCTGCATGAGGATCGGCGGCTCGGTGACCGCAGCGGTCGCGGCCGGTTCGTTGTCCCGGCAAGGACGGTACGGCGGGCCCTGACGCGCCGCCGCCCGGTTCAGCGCTTGCCGTCGCGCGCCATCAGGCGCTGCACGGCGCTCAAGGTCGCCTTCAGCGAGGCCACGAGGATGCTGGGGTCCATGCCGACGCCATGCAGGATGTGGCCGTCGGCGTCCTGGATCTCGACATAGCAGGCGGCGGTCGCGTCGGCGCCGCGCCCGACCGCGTGCTCGTGATAATCGAGGAAGGAAAACTGGACGGCGAGCGCGCGCTGGAGCGCGTCGACGAAGGCGTCGATCGGGCCATTGCCATTGCCCTCGATCGTCAGGGTCGAGCCATCGGCGCGCCGCAAGGTCGCCGACAGTTCGCGATTGTCCGGGCCGGTCGGAACCGTCTGCTGCTTGAGGAGAACCAGCGGCGCATCGGTCAACAGATAGGTCCGCTGGAACAGCGCCCATAATTCGGGCGAGGTCATTTCCTTGCCCTCGCGGTCCATGACCTCCTGCGCGACCTTGGAGAATTCGACCTGCAGCGCACGCGGCAAATCGAGGCCGTGATCCGCCTTGAGCACGTAAGCGATGCCGCCCTTGCCCGACTGGCTGTTGATGCGGATCACCGCTTCGTAGTCGCGCCCGACGTCCTTGGGGTCGATCGGCAGATAGGGCACCTGGAACAGCGGCGCGTTGCGCTTCTCTTGCGCCTCGAAGCCTTTCTTGATCGCGTCCTGATGCGAGCCGGAAAAGGCGGTGTAGACGAGTTCGCCGACGTAGGGGTGGCGCTGATGCACCGGCAGCTGGGTGCAAAATTCGGCGACTTCCTTGATCGCGTTGACGTCGTGCAGGTCGAGATTAGGATCGATCCCTTGGGTGAACAGATTGAGCGCCAAGGTCACGATGTCGACGTTGCCAGTGCGCTCGCCGTTGCCGAACAGAGTGCCCTCCACCCGATCGGCGCCCGCCATCAGCGCCAATTCCGCCGCCGCGACAGCGGCGCCGCGGTCGTTGTGGGGATGCACGGAGAGAATCACGCTGTCGCGGTCGGAAATATGGCGACCGAACCACTCGAACTGGTCGGCGTAGGTGTTCGGCGTCGCCATCTCGACAGTGGCGGGCAGGTTGAGAATCAACCGCTTCTGCGGCGTCGGCCGCAATTCCGACTTCACCGCTTCACAAACTTCGAGCGCGAAATCGAGTTCGGTGCCGGTGAAGCTCTCCGGCGAATATTCGAACACGAACTCGGTCCGCGGCGCCGCGTCGGCCAATTGCTTGACCTGCTTGGCGGCGGCGACCGCGATTTGACGGACCCCGGCGCGATCGGTGCGGAAGACGACTTCGCGCTGCAGCGTCGAGGTCGAATTGTAGAAATGCAGAATCACCTTCTTAGCGCCCTTCACCGCCTCGAAGGTGCGTTCGATCAGTTCCGGCCGGCATTGCGTGAGCACCTGGATCGCCACGTCGTCGGGGATCACGCCGCCTTCGACGATCGAGCGTACGAAATCGAAATCGGTCTGCGAGGCGGCGGGAAACGCCACCTCGATCTCCTCGAAGCCCATGCCGACGAGCAGCGCGAACATGCGGTTCTTGCGGTCGACGCCCATCGGCTCGATGAGCGCTTGGTTGCCGTCGCGCAGGTCGACGGAGCACCAGATCGGCGCCTTGGCGATCACGCGTGAAGGCCATTGGCGGTCGGGCAAGACGATCGGCGCGAACGCGCGATATTTATGGATGGGCATGTTTGTCATGGCGGACCTTTTAGGGCGGCGCTGCGGTCGCGTCGCCCTCTTCGAATGGGACTGACGCGCGCAACGGCAAAGAAACGGGGAAAAAGCGAAATCGAGCCTAGCCTCCCGGCGCGGTCATAGCGCCGGGCTGGTAAGTCTCAGGGTCGACTCGGGGGTCATGGACCGCGTTCGCATGGCGGCGACTAAGCAGACGGGGGGGAAAAAATCAACCGCGAATTTCGCCGCGGGCCGCGCGAGGGCATGCCCGCGCGGGCGACAACGGGCGTCGCGGCCGCCGTCCGCCGCCGCCGATGCTCGCATTTCGTCGGCTCGGCCGCCTTCGGCCGCGCCGGCATCTTCACGTCGGGCGTCCGCGCGCGCGCATAATCGCCGCGTTCAGCGCGCCGCCGAACACGAACAACGCCGCAATCGCGTAAAGGAACACCAACGCGATCATCGCCGAAGCCAGCCCCGCGTAGGTCGAGACGTAATTGCGCGCAAATTCGCTCAGGTACGCGCCGAAGACCTCGCCGAAGGCGATGGAGCTGACGAAGGTCGCCACGACGCCCGGCGCGATGTCGGCGAAACGCAACCGCTTGGCCGGCAGCCAACGATGCGCGATCAGCAGCGTGATCGCCAACAGCGCGGCGGCGACGCCGAGCCGCGTGAAGGTCACCACGACCTGCAGCGGCGCCAAGCCCGGAACGAAGCGCAACGCGGCCGCCCAGATCAGCGGTCCGAGCACGACGAGAAAGGCGAGCGCGAGCAGCGCCGCCGACGCCAGAAGCGCAAACGCGAGCGATTGCAGCCGCAGTCGCCACCACGGCCGGGTCTCCGGCGAGGCGTAGGCGCGGTTGAGGCCGACGCGCAGCGCCTCGATCGCGCTGGTGGAAAAGTAGAGCGCGAGCGCCGCGCCGATCGTCACCAGGCCGCCGCGCTGCGCCGTCAGCACGTCGTGAACTTCCGCCGCAATCGGTCCGGCGACCTCGGCGGGCCAGCCGGCGAAGATGAGGCGCATCGCTTCGTCGGCCAGGCTCTGCGTGCCCAGAAAGCCCGCCAGCGCCGTGACGAAGATCAGAAAGGGAAAAAGCGAAGTCAGCGTCGACAACGCGATATGGCTGGCGATCGCCCAGCCGTCGTCGGCGAGGAAATGATCGGCTGCGTCGATGAGAACGGCCTTCGTCTTGCCCATGCCCGTCGCCGCCCGCTCCGCTCTTGAACTCGCCGCCCGCCCGGCGAAGCCCCTATATCACGCCCAGTTCGGGATTTGCCCCCCCTCGAGCGCGCCGTCCCCCTGGGGGCGCATGGCGAGGCCGGCCCGAGCGAGGCATGGCGCGAGGCGACGGCGCCTCGACAGGCGAGAAAGAAACGCCGCCTAACGATCTCGCCCGCGTCGCTTGCGCTCTGCGACGCGCGCATGCTCGCCATCTTTAGCGGCGCGGCGGAAATTCAGACGCAGGTGATCGCGCGGCGGTTGCTCGAAGGAGAAAAGTGACCGCGACGCGCGAAATTGCGCGCGCCCTCGGGAGCAATGATTGTCGCAATGCGCAGAAGGCGATAATCCTTGCGCGGCCAGTTCCGCAGTTGGACTGGTTTTCCGCGCTTCGTTTGCGTCGGAGCCATATGGGGCAGGCGGGGCGTGAACTGTCCGCGAAACGACGGCGCTTGGCTGTGCCTGGCGCTTGGCTTGGCGGCGCTTGCCAACGCAAGCGGGATGTTCGTCACAATTCTTGAGCCAGATAGCGCTCTTTACGCCACCATCGCCAAGACGATGGTTGAGCGTCATGATTTCGTCAATCTGTTCGCAGCAGGCCAAGACTGGCTCGATAAGCCTCATTTGCCATTCTGGCTGTCGGCAATTTCGTTCAGTATTTTTGGCTTCTCGGCATGGGCGTACAGATTGCCAGCTCTAATTCTGGTCTTTGTCGCTGCATTCTATACGTACCTGTTTGCGCGACAATTTTATGAAAGGCGCATTGCGCTGGCGGCAGCGATCATCTTTTTGTCCGCACAGCACATCATAACTTCCAGCAGCGATGTTCGGGCGGAAGCCTATTTGACCGCATTCGTCATCGGAAGCGTCTACCATTTCTATCAAGAGAATCGTTATGGCAGTCACGCCAATCTTGTGGCCGGCAGTCTGCTCGCCGCCGCCGCCGTAATGACGAAAGGAATTTTCACTCTCGTGCCGATCGGCGGCGCCATGGGCGGAGGGCTGCTGCTGAGCCGACAATGGGCGCAAGCGTTTCACGTTCGATGGTTGGCGGCGACGCTCCTTATCTTCCTGTTCATCAGCCCTGAGATTTATTGTCTATGGCGGCAGTTCGATTCGCATCCGGAGAAGTCCGTCTTCGGCGCCGTTGGCGTATCGGGGCTGCGCTTTTTCTTCTGGGATAGCCAGTTCGGCCGATTCTTTGGCGTCGGGCCAATCCGTGGCGAGGGCGACCCGCTTCAATATCTGCATGTCGTGTTGTGGGCGTTCTTGCCATGGTCGATCGCGCTCTACGCCGCGGTCTACGATGCGATTCGTAAGTTTTTCAGCCGCCGGCCGCGAGCGTCGGAATATTTCAATCTCAGCGGCGGGCTGCTGACATTTCTGCTGTTCAGCGCTTCGCAATTTCAATTACCCCACTATTTGAACATTGCATTTCCGTTTTTTGCAATCCTGACGTCGTCTTTCCTCTTCGGCTTGACGCCGGCGTCCGAACGATTGGCGCATATCTGGCAATGGCTAATTGTCGGTGTAGCGTTTGCCATATGCGTGACGCTGCACTTGGCGTTGCAACCGAATGATCGGGCCGCCCCGGCGGCGCTCCTGGCGACGGCGACGCTCTTGCTGGCGACCCTTCAAATAAGGACATGGCGCCAATGGCAATCACAGCTTATTACAATATTAGCGACGGCGTACTGTTTCGCAAACCTCTTTCTGTACGGATATATATATCCTGCGTTGTTGAAATATCAGGCCGGCAGTGAAATGGCGGCTTATCTGAACGAACATTACCCTGGTCGACCGGTATTGCAGCCGCGCAACTCTTATTCCTGGGCTCTGGAGTTTTATCTGCAAGCGCCAGTGACAGCGATTGACGACTCCACGTTGTGGGAAGGTCGAACGTCAGAAGGCGCCTTGGTCTATGCTCCGGCCGGAGTATTGGGTCCGTTGAACGACAAATTCCGCCTGCTTCACCGGGCGGCGAACTACCCGGTGAGCCGTCTCACGCTGACTTTTCTCAATCCTCCGACCCGCGAACGCGCCGTCACCGAAGCCTGGGTCGTTCAAGCGCAGTAAAGCCGTTGACGCGCGGTTCTCCGGGGCGGCGGCCATGATTCCGCCGCCATTTCCGCGACAAACCGTACGCCATGACGGCTTCGCCGGCGACGGCCCGCCCGCGCGCTCGGCCTCGGCTTGACCGCCGGGTCGCGATTCGCCGAGGCCATCCGGGCTCATCGGGACGACGATCATGTCGGTTCTGTCGCAGGAAGACGTAGGCGCGAAGGCGGCGCCGAGTTCGACCGAAAGAGTGCTCGGCGGACCGATCGCCGCGGCGACTTCGGTCGCGCCTCCCCGCCGCCGGGCGTTTGGATTGGCGGGACGTCTGCTGTTGCTGACGATCGGCTTCGTCTTGCTGGCGATGGCGTTGATCTACATTTCGCGCCTCTCCGCCTATCGCGAAAATTGGCTGCGCGGCCGCCTGATGGTGGCTCACACCGCCATGTTGCTTTTCGGCGAGACAGCCGACCAAGAGCTGCCGAAGGAACTGGCGACGAAAATCCTCGACAGCGTCGGCGCCGAGACGATCGTCGTGACGCTGCCGAATCAGCGTCGGTTGGTCGCGACTTCGGGGGTCGAGCGGCCGATCGGCGACACGTACGAACTCGACGAACCCTCGATGATGGAGGGCAATCAGGCCGCCTTCCGTACGCTGTTCGCCAAGTTGGGCTCGCTAGTCCGGGTCGTCGGACGCACGCAGAGCGACGGCGCGCTGGTCGACATCACGCTCGACCAGACGCCGCTGATCGAAGCGATGTGGCGAATTTCGCGCACCTTCCTGGCGATCGCGCTGACGATTGCGGCAGTGGTGACCTGCGTGCTGTGGGCGGCGCTGTGGTGGATGGTGATTCGGCCGGTGCGGCGGCTGACGTCGAGCATCATCGCCTTCGGCGAACGCCCGCAGGAGGGCGCGCGCATTATCGCGCCGAGCGGCCGCAACGACGAAATCGGCCGCGCCGAAACGGCGCTGGCGGCGATGCAGGGCTCGCTTGCCCACGAGCTGAGCCAACGCAAGAGGCTGGCCGAACTCGGCATGGCGGTCGCGCGCATCAATCATGACCTGCGCAACATGCTGTCCGCGGCGCAGCTCATTTCCGATCGCCTGGCGACCATTCCCGATCCGCTCGCCCAGCGCCTCGCGCCGCGCCTGGTGGCGACGCTCGACCGCGCGATTCTCTTCTGTCAGTCGACGCT
>JBEKBD010000067.1:0-17042 GCA_050015575.1 Roseiarcus sp.
CCACGTCGAGAGCTTCACCTTGCAGGCCAACGCGCGCGCGCGCGCCGACGCGCCGTCGGGCGAAGCGCCCGCCGAGTCGCCCCGCGTCGGTTTCACCGTCACCAAGCGCATCGGCGACGCGGTCGAGCGCAACCGCATCCGCCGGCGCCTGAAAGAGGCGCTGCGGCGCGCCGACGCGGTTGCGCCCGCGCCCGGGCACGATTACGTGTTGATGGCGCGCCGCGAGGCGCTGACGCGTCCGTTCGCGGCCCTGGTCGCCGACATCGAAAATGCGTTCGCCAAAATGAGCCGGCTCGAGCCGCCGGTCCGCGCCGCCCCTCGGCGCGCGCCGCCCGCAACCGACAGAGAACAGCGATCATGAACTCCGAGGACTCCCGCAACATCCTTCTGGCGATCGTCCTTTCGGGGCTCGTGCTGATCGGCTGGCAGTATTACTTCGCCGCGCCGCAGCTGCAAAAGGCGCGGCAGGCGCAAACGCTGGCGCAGGCGCCCGCGACGGCCAATCCCGCGACGGCCAACCCCGCGCCGGCCGCCGTCGGCGCCGGCGGCGCGGTCCCGGCCCCCGGGGCGGCCCCCGTCGACGCCGCGCCGAAGACCCGCGCCGAGGCGCTGGCGGCGAGCCCGCGCGTCGCCATCGACACGGCGAGCCTGGCCGGCTCGATCGACCTGACGGGCGGGGTCGTCGACGACATCGTCCTGAAGGCCTATCGCGAGACCATCGACCCCCACAGCGCCAACATCACCTTGTTCTCGCCGCAGGGCGGCCCGCGGCCCTATTGGGCCGAAACCGGCTTCGTCACCGACGCGCCCGGCGTGAAGACGCCCAACCGCCTCACCCTGTGGAGCGCGGATTCGTCGACGCTGAGCGCCGACAAGCCGGTGACGCTGACCTGGGACAACGGCGCCGGGTTGAAATTCAAGCGGGTGATCGCCGTCGACGACAAGTACATGTTCACGATCAAGGATTCGGTCGAGAACGACGGCGCCGAGCCGGTTTCGCTGCGCCCCTATGCGCTGATCCTGCGTCGCGGCAAGCCGGACGTCGCCGGCTACTCCATTCTGCACGAGGGTTTCGTCGGCGTCATCGGCGGCGGCGGGGTGCAAGAGGTCACCTACGCCAACATCGACAAGGCGAGCGGCAAGGTCGACGCCTACACGGGCGACGGCGGATGGCTCGGCTTCACCGACAAATACTGGGCCTCGGCGATCATTCCCGACCCGAGCGAACCGATCGAAGCGCGCTTCTCGGCGAGCGGCCCGGCGCAGCTCGAGGACTATCAGGCCGATTTCATCGGCCCGGCGCTGGCGATCGCGTCGGGCGCTTCCGCCGACGCCGTCGCGCGGGTCTTCGCCGGCGCCAAGGAAGTCGCGACGATCGACGCCTACGGCAAGAGCCTCGACATCAAGAAATTCGATCTGATGATCGACTGGGGCTGGTTCTATTTCATCACCAAGCCGCTGTTTCTGCTGATCGACGCCATCTATCGCTACGTCGGCAATTTCGGCCTGGCGATCCTCGCCATCACCGTTCTGATCAAGCTCGCCTTCTTCCCGCTCGCCAACCAGAGCTACCGCTCGATGGCCAAGATGAAGAAGATTCAGCCGCAGATCGCCGCGCTCAAGGACCTCTATCCCGACGACCGCGTCAAGCAGCAACAGGCGCAGATGGAGCTGTTCAAGAGGGAAGGCGTCAATCCGGTCGCCGGCTGCCTGCCGATGGTGGTTCAGATCCCGGTGTTCTTCGCGCTCTACAAGGTGATCTTCATCACCATCGAGATGCGGCAGGCGCCGTTCTACGGCTGGATCAAGGACTTGTCGGTGCCCGATCCGACCAATTTGTTCACGCTGTTCGGGCTCGTCCCCTGGGATCCTTCGACGCTGCCGGTGATCGGCCACTTCCTCATGCTCGGCGTCTGGCCGCTGATCATGGGCCTGTCGATGTTCCTGCAGATGAAGATGAACCCGGAACCGGCCGACCCCGTGCAAAAGACCATGTTCGCCTGGATGCCGGTCATCTTCACCTTCATGCTCGGCTCGTTCCCGGTCGGTCTGGTGATCTATTGGACCTGGAACAACACGCTGACGATCCTCCAGCAGGGCTACATCATGGCGAGCGCCGGCGTGAAGGTCGAGCTTTGGAGCAACTTGAAGAAGCTGTTCGTCAAGACAGGGACGTCGTGAACGCTTCGCCGGGCGAAGGGTTGTCGCCAGCGGCGATCGAGGCGGGGCGCAAGCTGTTCGCCGCCCCTTGCGAATTCTTCTTCGCCGCCGCCAAGTCCGACGGCCTGCCGCCGGTCGGCGCGCCGGAGATCGCCTTCGCCGGCCGCTCCAACGTCGGCAAGTCGTCGCTGATCAACGCGCTGACCGGCCGCGCGGGGCTGGCGCGCACGTCGAATACGCCGGGGCGCACGCAGGAGCTGATCTTCTTCGACCTCGCCGGCCGGCTCGCGCTCGTCGACATGCCGGGCTACGGCTACGCCGCCGTCGCCAAGCAGAAGTCGGTCGCGTGGGGGGCGTTGGCGCGCGACTATTTGCGCGGGCGCCCGTCGCTGATGCGCGTATTCGTGTTGATCGACGGCCGGCGCGGCGTGATGGAAAGCGACGAAGCGACGATGGCCGCGCTCGACAAGGCGGCCGTCTCCTACGCCATCGTCCTGACCAAGAGCGACGAGGTCAAACCGGCCGAGCGGTCCGCGCTCATCGCCGCGACGCTTCAAGCCCTGCGCCAGCATCCGGCCGCCTATCCCGACGTCTTTCTCACCTCGGCGCGCCAGGGTGAGGGGATCGCCGAGCTCAGGGCGCATGTCGCGGCGCTGCTCGCGGAAAGCGGCGGCGGGACCTGACGCCGACTCCTGGGATCGCCGGCCGTCGTCATGGCGAAGGCGAGGTCTCGCGGAGCCCTGTCGCAAAAACCTCGACGTCTCGCTTTCCCGGGGCGCTCCGACGCGCCGTCGACGTCGCCTCGACGCTTGGGGCTTGTCCGCAGCCCAGGATTGGCGCAATCCTCCGGTCAAAGAAAGAGTCGCCCGGGCGATTTCACTCCCACTCAGATCGCCACGAGGCCGTCTCCTGGCCGGCGCGAAGGGGGATCGTCATGAAAAAGTTCATAATCATTGCAGCCTTGGTGGTCGTCTCGGTCGCCGCGCAGGCCGGGGAGTCGACACCAGGCGCCCCGACGCCATCGCCTTCGACTATGCGGCCCTACGGCTGGACGGGCGTTTACGGCGGTCTGAACGGCGGTTTCGCCATTGGAACCGACAGCGCTTATGACTTGCTGGCGGCGACCGGCGGCGTGCTGGGTCCGCCCAGCTCGGCGTTTCCGGGCTCGTTTCCGGCGATGGGCGCGCTGCTCGGCGGCGAGATCGGCGCAAATTATCAAGTCGGCGACATCGTGCTCGGCGCCGAAGCTGACATCGATTGGAGCAACGCTCAAGGCTCCTATGTCGACGATCCCGCCGCCGGCCCCGGCGCGTCGACGGTCACGGGAACCGCGGAATGGCTGGCGACCCTCCGCGCTCGCGTCGGCTATGCCCGGGACCGCTGGCTCCTCTTTGCGACGGGAGGCCTGGCCGCCAGCGGCGTGAAAGTCGGCATAAGCAATTATACCGGCGCCCCGTCGCCCTATCTCGCCGATCGCCAGACGTTAAGCGGATGGACCATCGGCGGCGGCGCCGAATACGCCTTGACTGATCACTGGACCATCAAGGGCGAATACCTTTACGTCGATCTCAACGACAGGACGTTTGCGTTCCGCGATCCGTCCAACCTCTGTGGTTGCGCCGCCCCCGGCGGCGTCGTTGCCGAAGCGAAGGGCAAGGCGGAAATGAATCTCATGCGGATCGCGATAGGCTACAAATTCTAGCCGCCGGCCTACGCGATCCCTGACGCTCTAGCTTTCGCCGTCGCGGCGGGCGGGCGGCTGTTTGATGCGCCGCCCGTCGCAATGGGCTTGCCTCCGTCGCCCCTCCCCGCATTACGCGTCGGACTTCCGCGTTGCGGGGACCGGGCATCAAATCCCGTGAGCCCGTCATCCCGTGGCGCCGCGCTCGCCGCCCGCCGATCGCGCCAGGGCGAGCGCGGCGCGGCGGCAGACGCAAGCGGCAGGGCCAGAACCGCGATTTGTATCGACAAGCAAGTTTGACGGACGCCATATTTGTAGATACAAACAGATGATCGTCGTCTGGGACGAGACCAAGCGGATCGCCAATCTCGCCAAGCACGGGCCAGACGTCGCGTCACTCGACGCCGAGTTCTTCGCCGAGGCAGTCGGCGGGCCGGCCCGGCCGCCGCGCCTCGTCGCGGTCGGGCGACTGCCGAGCGGCGCTGTCGTTGCCGTGATCGTCGCCCTTCTCGGCGGAGAGGGCTTGTCCGTGGCGTCGATGCGCCCCGCCGGCCGCAAGGAGAGGAAACGTCTCGATGCCCCGCAAGCTGATGAAGATCTACGAGCCCGGTCACGGCTTCACCCGGGAGGATTCGGACGAAGTCGCCGACAATCCGGAGCTGACGAAGGAGCAGCTTGAGGCTATGCGTCCCTTCGCCGAAGTCTTCCCCGATCTCGCCGCGAGCGTCAAACGCACTCGCGGCAAGCAGAAGGCGCCGACCAAGCAGCTCGTCAGCATCCGCCTCGACCGCGACGTGCTCGCCGCTTTCAAGGCGACCGGCGAGGGCTGGCAGGGGCGCATCAACGAGGCCCTGCGCCGCGCAGCAAAGGCGAAGCGACGCGCGCCCGCCGCGTAGACGTCGCCTCGGCGGCGCACGCCGCTTCCGCTTCCCGACTTTTCGCGCTCGCGCCTGCCGCCCCGCCCTTCCGCCGCCGGCCCGCCGCCCCTACATAGGCGGCAGGGCCGCTGCGGCGGCCGACATGACTTCATCCGGACCGTTCGGCGTCGCTTCGGGGCGCTTGGCGGGGCCAGAGGGGATACGGAAATGAACCTGGAGAAATACACCGAGCGGGCGCGCGGCTTCGTTCAGAGCGCGCAATCCCTGGCGTTGCGGGAGAACCACCAGCGGTTCACCCCCGAGCATGTGCTGAAGGTCCTGCTGGACGACGAGGAAGGTCTGGCGGCGGGTCTGATCGACCGCGCCGGCGGCAACTCGCGCGACGCGCTCGCCCAGGTCGAGCTGGCGCTCTCCAAGCTGCCGAAAGTCGAGGGCGCCGGCGCCGGCCAGCTCTATCTCGACCCCGCCACCGCGCGCATTTTCGACAGCGCCGAGCGCATCGCCGAGAAGGTGGGCGACTCGTTCGTCACCGTCGAGCGCCTGTTGCTGGCGGTGGCGATGGAGAAGAAGAGCGAGGCGGGGCGCATTCTCGGCCAGGCCGGCGTGACGCCGCAGACGCTCAACGCGGCGATCGAGACCCTGCGCAAGGGCCGCACCGCCGATTCGGCGAGCGCCGAGAACGCCTATGACGCGCTGAAGAAATACACCCGCAACCTGACCGAGGCGGCCCGCGCCGGCAAGCTCGATCCGGTGATCGGCCGCGACGAGGAAATCCGCCGCACCGTGCAGGTGCTGTCGCGCCGCACCAAGAACAACCCGGTGCTGATCGGCGAGCCCGGCGTCGGCAAGACCGCGATCGTCGAAGGCCTGGCGCTGCGCATCGTCAACGGCGACGTGCCGGAATCGCTGAAGGACAAGCAGCTGCTGTCGCTCGACATGGGCGCGCTGATCGCCGGCGCGAAATATCGCGGCGAATTCGAGGAGCGCCTGAAGGCGGTGCTCAACGAGGTGACCGCGGCCGAGGGCGGCATCATTCTGTTCATCGACGAAATGCACACCATCGTCGGCGCCGGCAAGGCCGACGGGGCGATGGACGCCTCCAACCTGCTGAAGCCGGCGCTGGCGCGCGGCGACCTCCATTGCATCGGCGCCACCACGCTCGACGAATACCGCAAGCACGTGGAAAAGGACGCGGCGCTGGCGCGACGCTTCCAGCCGGTGTTCGTCTCGCAGCCGACGGTCGAGGACACCATCTCGATTTTGCGCGGCCTCAAGGAAAAATACGAACTCCACCACGGCGTCCACATCACCGACGCGGCGATCGTCGCCGCCGCGACGCTGTCGAACCGCTACATCGCCGACCGCTTTCTGCCCGACAAGGCGATCGACCTGATCGACGAGGCGGCGTCGCGCCAGCGCATGCAGGTCGATTCCAAGCCGGAGGAACTCGACGAACTCGACCGGCGCATCATCCAGCTCAAGATCGAACAGGAGGCGCTGAAGAAGGAGACCGACGCGGCCTCCAAGGACCGCTTGGTCAAGCTCTCCGCCGAGCTCGGCGAGCTGGAGGAGAAATCCGGCGCGCTGACGGCGCGCTGGAAGGCCGAGAAGGACAAGATCGGCCAGGCGCAGAAGCTCAAGGAGGAGTTGGACGGCGCGCGCAACGCGCTGGCGCAGGCCCAGCGCAAGGGCGACTACGCCGAGGCGGGCCGGCTCGCCTACGGCGTGATCCCCGAACTCGAGAAGAAGGTCGCCGCGACCGAGGGCCAGAGCGCCGCGGCGCTGGTCGAAGAGGCGGTGACGCCCGACCATGTCGCGCAGGTCGTCTCGCGCTGGACCGGCGTGCCGGTCGACAAGATGCTGGAAGGCGAACGCGACAAGCTGTTGAAGATGGAGACGGCGATCGCCGAGCGCGTCGTCGGCCAGAGCGAGGCGGTCGCGGCGGTTTCGACCGCGGTGCGCCGCGCCCGCGCCGGCCTGCAGGACCCCAACCGGCCGATCGGCTCGTTCATGTTCTTAGGGCCCACCGGCGTCGGCAAGACCGAGCTGACCAAGGCGCTGGCCGCGTTCCTGTTCGACGACGAGACGGCGATGGTGCGCATCGACATGTCCGACTACATGGAGAAGCACTCGGTGTCGCGGCTGATCGGCGCCCCGCCCGGCTACGTCGGCTACGAGGAGGGCGGCGCGCTCACCGAGGCGGTGCGCCGGCGCCCCTACCAGGTGGTGCTGTTCGACGAGATCGAGAAGGCGCACCCGGACGTGTTCAACGTGCTGCTGCAAGTGCTCGACGACGGCCGGCTGACCGACGGCCAGGGCCGCACCGTCGACTTCCGCAACGTGCTGATCGTGATGACCTCGAACCTCGGCTCCGACTACCTCGCCAATCTCGGCGAGAACGAGGATACGAAGTCGGTCGAGAAGGAAGTGATGGCGGCGGTGCGCGGGCATTTCCGGCCCGAGTTCCTCAACCGCGTCGACGAGATCATCTTGTTCCATCGGCTGCGGCGCGAGGACATGGGCGCGATCGTCGACATCCAGTTCAAGCGGCTGGCCAAGCTGCTGGAGGACCGCAAGATCACGCTGGCGCTCGACGCCAAGGGCCGGCAATGGCTGGCCGACAAGGGCTACGATCCGGCCTACGGCGCGCGTCCGCTCAAGCGCGCGATCCAGAAATCGGTGCAGGACCCGCTGGCGCAGATGCTGCTCGCCGGCAAAATCGCCGACGGCGCGACGGTCGCGATCAGCGCCTCGCGCGGGGCGCTGACGTTCGACGGCAAGGCGATCGGCGGCGAGCCGGAGGCGGAAGCGCCGAAGGGCGGCAAGCCGGCGACCGTGGTGAACTTTCCCAAGGGGACGTGAGCGGCCGGACGGCGAGCGCGGCGGCCCCGGTGCGAGACCGCCGCCGCGCGATTTCGGCCGTTGTTTCGCGGCATGGCTTCAACGAAAGGCGCATTTACCTTACATTGACGGAAGCGGGCGCGAGGCGGCGAGATGGCGATCCTGACGGTTACGGCAAAAGGACAAGTGACCCTTCGCAAGGATGTCCTCAAACACCTCGGCGTCCGCCCGGGCGAAAAGATCAGCGTCGAATTGCTGCCCGGCGGCCGCGTCGAGGCGAAAGCCGAGCGGCCGAAGGGTAAGATTTCCGCCGTCTTCGATTTCTTCAAGAGAAAGGACGGCCCGTCCCTGTCGATCGAAGAGATCAACGAAATCGCCGCCGACGGCTGGGCCGGAAAGCGTTGAAGGTAACGTCCGATGCGAATGTCCTGCTTCGCGCCGCGGCGGCGCCGCGCTTGAATTCGCGCCCGCTTCGCCGCAAAGTCGCCGTCGACCCCGCCGCAGGCGGCCGCTTGGCGGGCAATGGAGGGCCCCTCGCATGAGCAGTCCGGCGCTGACGAATTTCCTCGGCGGCTCCCCGGCCGCGGTGGCGGTGCGCCTGATCGTCGTGTCCTTCATCGTCGGCGTCTTCCTGGTCATGTTCGGCTTCGAGCCCGCCGACATCGTCGACAGCGTCGTGCGCCTCGCCCATCGTCTGATCGAGTTCTGCCTCGCCGACGTCGGCCGGTTCGGCCGCATCCTGGCGACCGGGGCGCTGGTCGTGCTGCCGGTGTGGATCGTGCTGCGGCTCATCGATTGGCGCCGCGCGCGCTGAACGTTCAGCCTTTCGAGGCCGCCCATTCGCGCGCCTGCGTCCCCACCAGCGCGCCGAGGCTCGCGGCGCCGCGCGCCGCCGGCGCGCGCGACAAGCCGTCGAGAATTTCGTCGATCACGCCGGGACCGCGAAAAATCATGCCGGTGTAAATCTGCACCAGGCTCGCGCCCGCTTCGATCTTGGCCAGCGCCGTTTCGGCGTCCTCGACGCCGCCGCAGCCGATCAGCGGCAACGCTCCCCCGCAGCGCAGGAAAGCGCGCGCCAGCAATCGCGTCGACGGCGCGAACAACGGCCGACCCGACAGGCCGCCGGCCTCGCGCGCCTGGGCGTCGCGCAGCGAAGGCGGCCGCGCGACGGTGGTGTTGGCGACGATCAAGCCGTCGATCCCGCGCGCCGTGCAGACCGCGACGACGTCGTCGAGCCCGCGCAGATCGAGATCGGGCGCGATCTTGATCAGCACCGGCCGGCGCGGCGCGGCCTCGTCGCGCGCCTCGACGACGCGCGCCGCCAATTCGTCGAGCGCGTCGCGCCGCTGCAGATCGCGCAACGCCGGCGTGTTCGGCGAGGAGACGTTGATGGCGAGATAGCTGGCGACGGGCGCGAACGTCTTCACCCCGAGCGCGAAATCGGCGAGCCGATCGGCGGCGTCCTTGTTGGGGCCGATGTTGACGCCGACGACGCCCTCGACTTTGCTCGCCGCCAGCCGCCCGCGCGCCGCCTCGTAGCCCTGATTGTTGAAGCCGCAGCGATTGATCAGCGCGCCGTCGGCCTTCAGGCGGAACATCCGCGGACGCGGATTGCCCGCCTGCGAGCGCGGCGTCAAGGTTCCCACTTCGACGTGCCCGAAGCCCAACGCCAGCAGCGCGCGCGCGACTTGCGCGTTTTTGTCGAACCCCGCCGCCAGGCCGAGCGGATTGGCGAACTCCAGCCCGAAGGCGCGCGTCGCCAGGCGCGGATCGGGCGGCCGCGGCCGCGGCAGGGGCGCGAACTGGAGCGCCGCGATCGAGGCGCGATGCGCGATCTCCGGGGGGAGACGCCACAGGACAGGCCGCGCCAGCGCGCCGAGCGCCCGCATCATGGCTCGAGACCGCCGAAGAGATGACGGCCGCCGGCGCCGAGCGGCAGGGGACGCGTCCAAACGACCGCGTCGAGCGGCAGCGGCCCATAGAGATGCGGGAACAGCGCCCCGCCGCGCGAAGGCTCCCAGCGCAACGCCGGCCCCAGCGCGTCGGCCTCGACCGCCGCCAGGACGAGGTCGGCGCGTCCGGCGAACCATTGCGCCGCGGTTTCCGGCGCCTGCGCGGCGGTGGAGAAATGAATGAAGCCGTCGGCGCGGTCGGCCGGCGCGCCGACGAAGACGCCCGCCGCCTCCGCCGCGCGCCATTCGTCGCGGCCGACGATCTTGAAGATCAGGGTCACCGCCCGCTCCCGCCGCCCGGCCGGCGAAATCGAACGGCCGGCCCGCCTCCCGCGCGCGGGCTAGTGGATTCACACATTTTCGCGGCCTGCGGCCTATCGCCCGGCCCCTCACCCTGCCTCTCCCCGCGGCGCGGGGAGAGGGGCGCGCGGCGCCGGTCTTCTCCTCTCCCCGCGTCGGCGCGGGGAGAGGCAGGGTGAGGGGCTTGGGTGAGTTTCCGCGCTGTCGCCGAGATGTGCGAATGCCGTTGCTCGAGCGGAAAGGGGCGGCGCTCGCAAGAATCGTCGCTGAGACCGGCCATCGCCTATTCCTGCAACATGCGCTTGAGCAACTCCAGCTCTTCGCGCAACGCCGAGTCGGCGTTGCTGAGGCCCTCGATTTTGCGCACCGCGTGCAGAACCGTGGTGTGGTCGCGTCCGCCGAAGCGGCGGCCGATCTCGGGAAGCGAGCGCAAGGTGAGAGCCTTGGACAGATACATCGCCACCTGTCTCGGCTTGACCACGGTGGCGGTGCGCCGCGAGGACAGAATGTCGCCGCGCGTCACGCTGTAATGCCTGGCGACCAGATTTTGAATGTCCTCGATCTTCACCCGCTTGGGCTCGCGCGCGCGGATGAGGTCGCGGATGGCGATTTCCGCCCCTTCGACGTTGAGCGGCGGCGCGCCGACGATCGAGTGCGCGAGCAGGCGATTGACCGCGCCTTCCAGATCGCGGCCGTTGGAGGCGATCGAGCGCGCGACGAAGGCGAGCACCGCCGGCGAGACCTCGAAATGGGGGTTCTGCGCGCGCGCGGCGGCGATGCGCGCCTCGAGGATTTTCAACCGCAGCGGTTCGTCGAGCGCCGTCATCTCGACGCAGAGCCCGCCGGCCAGGCGCGAGCGCACCCGCTCGTCGAGCGATTCGAGGTCTCCAGGCGGATGATCGGCGGCGACCACCACCTGGCGGCCGGAGTCGAGCAGCGCGTTGAGGGCGTGGCCGAATTCGTTTTGGATCGCCTTGCTGCCCTGCAGGAACTGGGCGTCGTCGAAGATCAAGAGGTCGATCGAGCGCAGCGCCTCCTTGAACGCGATCGCCGTTTGCGACTGCAACGCCGCGACGAAACCGTACATGAATTTTTCCGCGGTCAGGTAAATGACGCTGCGCCCCTGCGCGATCGCCGCTTGCGCGGTAGCTTGCAGAAGATGCGTCTTGCCCAGCCCGACCGCCGAGTGGACGTAAAGCGGACTGAAGGCGGGCGGCTCGCCGCTGCGCCCGTCGACGACGCGCTGAGCGGCCGAATAGGCCAATTGATTGGACCGCCCGACCAAAAAGGAAGCGAACGATAGCCGGCGGTCCAGCGGCGATCCGACCAGCGTCTCGCCGTGTCCGCCGTTGTCGCTCTTCGCTCCGACGTGCGGCCCCGCCAGCCCCGGCGTCGGCGCGCGATTCGCAGCGGCGCGATTGCCGTCGATCGCCTTCGGCGCATTGGCGGGAACCGCCGACGGCCCCGCTTGCGGCCCCGGCGCGCTGGTCGAGGAGCGCACGCCGATGCTGATCGACGCGACGCCGCCGATTTCGGCTTCCAACGCCGCGAGAATGCGCTCTTCGTAATGGGCCTCGATCCAGCTCTTCAAGAAGCGCGTCGGCACGAAGAACTGCGCGCGCCCGTTGTCGAGCGATTCGATCGCGAGTCGGCCGAACCAACTGCTGAAGACGTCTTCTCCCAATTCCGCCCGCAGGCGCTTGCAGCAGCGCCGCCAGCGCTCCTCGAGGTCATGCATGGCGGAGACGCCTCGCGAGTTGGTCGAAGCCGCAGCCAAATTGACGCTTGGGTTCATCGAATTCTCTTGACGGAAGGAGGGAGGCGTCGACGAAGCAAGGGACGAAAATCGGTCGGAGGACCCGATCACGACTGAGTCCATGGCAGGCCTCCGGCCCGCCAGCCGCCGAGCGCGCCACGCTTGCGCGTTTCGTCCAGCCCCCCTTCGAAGCCTTCGGCGATATTGTAGCAATGCGCCCATCCAGCGCTCGTCAGCGCGATCGCCGCCGCGCGCGAGCGCACGCCGGATCGGCAGAGAAAAAGCACCGGCGTCGACCGATCGGCGCCGCGCGCGGTCAGCGCGGCTTCGAGGCGAGGCGTGAAGTCGGCGGCGACTTGCATCGACGGATAGACCTGCCACTCCTGAAAAATAGGCGTCTTGCCCAGCGCCGCGAGGTCGGGAACGCCGACATAGGCCCATTCCGGCTGGGTGCGCACGTCGACGAGGACGGATTTTTCCTCTTTGCCGAGAACGGCGTAAGCGTCCGCAATGGACAAGTCCCCCGCGTACCCCGCAGGTCGTTGCAGTGACATGGCCTCTCCTCCCACAGCCCGCCCTGTGGCGACGAAATCGAGAATGTTGTGAATCTAACCGTAACCACAAGAATACTATTGGACCATCAGCGTAACCTAGCACGGACCAATCTTAAAAATCAAGTATACAATCTACACAATTCAACCTCTCATGGCAGTATTCTCGTCTGAAACGCGGTAAATATGCCGCAATGCATTCGATCTCTCACGCCGCCTCGATCTATGCTTGTCCGGTTAATATCGCACGGCGGCGCGGACAGATCAACTCACTTCGCGGCGGCAAACCGACACGCCCCCCGCCGCGCGCGGCCCGGCGCGGCGATAAGGCGAGCGCGGCTCGCCACAACCGGTTGATAACCGGGCAAAGTTCGTTGCGGAAAACGTTCCCGCGAGCCTCCCGCCGACGCCGCCGCATCGTCAAACATGTGGAACAATTCCGCCATATTCGCGCACGCGAACTCGGGCCGTCGGCCCGCTTAGCCATTAACTTTTTGGCGGCAATGACATTTTCGTGCTCGCGCGAACGCGCCCGTTTTCTTCGGCCGCGGTCGCAAAACCGTCGCGTTTTTGTCGCGAGGGCGCAATTTGCGCATTCCTCCCTCCCGGAGGCGTCATAGGCGAAATTGCCGAGGAGGCCATCGCCGATTGGCGCCGACGCTTCGAGGCCGAGCGCAGCGGCCCCGCGACGAGCCTTGTCGCCGGCGCCCAGGCGCGCGAAGGGGATTGACGGCGCCGTCGCGCCGAGCCGACATGTCCGCAGCGGCCATCGAAGGCGTCGCGGGAGCGAACGATGCGAACGGCCTTTCTCGTTTCGGCATGCCTCGCCGCCGCGATGACCGGCGCCGCGGATCGCGCGCTCGCGCAGGACAAGGGCGCTCTCGATCCCGCGCCCTTGCCGCCGCTCGCCGATCCCGCCGATCCGAAGCTGCCGGCCAAGGAGCTGTTCGGCCGCGCGATGACGCCGACCGAGGTCCTGACGCGATCGATCGGCTTTTACGCGCGCGGCTGTCTCGCCGGCGCCAAGGCGCTGCCGATCGACGGCGAGACCTGGCAGGTCATGCGGCTGTCGCGCAATCGCAACTGGGGCCACCCGGCGATGATCGCCTTCCTCGAGCGCTTTTCCCGCAAGGCGGCGCGCGAAGGCGTCTGGCCGGGCATTCTGGTCGGCGACATTTCGCAGCCGCGCGGCGGGCCGATGCTGACCGGCCACGCTTCGCATCAGGTCGGCCTGGACGCCGACGTGTGGCTGACGCCGATGCCGGACCGCACGCTGAGCCGCCGCGAACGCGAGGAGATGTCGGCGCTCGACATGGTCGGCGCGGACGGACTCTCGGTCGATCCCGCGCATTGGAGCGCGCGCCAGGCGGGCGTCATCAAGGCCGCGGCGGAGGAGCCCGAGGTCGAGCGAATCTTCGTCAACGCCGCGATCAAGAAGGCGCTGTGCGAGACCGCCGCCGGCGAGCCGTGGATGAACAAGGTGCGCCCCTATTGGGGGCACAATTACCATTTCCATATCCGCATCGCCTGCCCGGCCGGCGAAACGGCCTGCCATCCGCAGGATCCGGTTCCGCCGGGCGACGGCTGCGACCAGTCGCTGGCGTGGTGGTTCACCGACGAGGCGCTGCATCCGCGCGTCGATCCCAACGCCAAGCCCAAGCCGCCGATCACGCTGGCGCAACTGCCGCCGGAATGCCGGCAGGTGCTGCTGGAGAAGTAGCGCCGAACCGTCAGCGGTCGCCGCTCTGGCGACGGCCGAGCCGGTCGGCGAGCGAGAGCAGGAGCGCGGCGACGACGAACGTCGCCAGCACGCCGGTCCGCCAGCCGAGCTCGCGGTCCGATTCGTGTTCGACGTCCATGAAGGCTTCGAGCAGCTTGACCGCGGAGATGGCGACGATCGAGGCCATCAGCTTCAGCTTGAGCTCGCCGAAATCGACCTCGGCGATCCAGCGCGGCCAGTTCGCGTGCGCTGCGACGTCGATGCGCGAAACGAAGTTGGCGTAGCCGGAAAGAATGACGATGACGATCAGCGACGCCGAAAGCGTCAGGTCGACGATCCCCAGCGCGGCGAGCAGAACGTCTTCCTCGCCCAGGCCGGCGAACCCGGTCGCCAAGTCGTAGACGCGCACGCCGACCTTGGCGAGCAGCGCCAGCAGCGCGAAGACCAGCGCGACATAGAACGGCGTCAGCAGCCATCGGCTGGCGAACAGGATTTTTTCGAACGACAGCTTGAGCACGCGAGCCCCCGGGAAGGCTCACGCATCTTGCGCCAGAAGCCTCAGACCGGGCAAGCGCCAAGCGGCGGCGGCGCGGAAGATTCGCATGCCCGCCGCCATCGAAACGACGAAGATCGCCGCGCCGGGGCTGAGGAAACCGAGGTCCACGACTCCGGGGGCCGGGCAGACGCCGGCGAGGCCCCAGCCGATTCCGAAGATCGCAGAGCCGACGACGAGCGGCGCGTCGATCGCGTGCGCCGTCGGCAGATCGATCGCGCCGCCGATCCAGGCGGCGGAGCGCCGGCGCGCGATGCCGATGGCCGGCAAGGCGACGACGATCGCGCCGGCCATGACGAAAGCGAGCGAGGGATCCCACGCCCCCGCAAGATCGAGGAAGCCGAGAACCTTGGCCGGCTGAACCATGCCGGATAGGCAGAGGCCGAGACCGAAGACCAAGCCGACGGCGAGGGCGAAGAGGTTGCGCTTCATGACCCTTCTCCCTGTCTCAGCCGACCACGTGGCGGGCGACGAACACGGTCGCGAACGCCGTCGCCATGAAGATCCCGGTCGCCGCGAACGAGCGCGGCGACAAGCGCGCGAGGCCGCAGACGCCGTGACCGCTGGTGCAGCCCGAGCCGAGCCGCGCGCCGAACCCGACCAGCAAGCCGGAGGCGATCAGCGCCGGCCAATGGGTCGCGAAATCCGGCGCCGCGGCGCCCCACAAGGCGCGCGCGATCAGCGGCGAAAAAACGAGGCCGAGGATCAGCGACCAACGCCACGGCGCTTCAGGATCGCCGATTTCGAGCGCGCCGCCGACGACGCCGGCCGCGCCCAAGATGCGGCCGAGGCCGAGGATCAGCAGCGCCGCCGCCAACCCGATCAGCGCGCCGCCGGCAAGGGCGGAAATCGGCGTGAAATGCACCCAATCGATCGTCATTACACACTCCATCTGTCCATAAACTATATAGACATTATCGCCATGTTGCAAGGCCCAGGCCTCGCCTCCAAGGCGTCGCGTGCGCCGACCGGCGCGTCCGATAGGCAAGGCGCTTGACAGGCAACAGTTTATCGACTAAACCGTCCATAGTTTAAACATATGCGGAGAAGCGAGATGGCTCGGGCTTGGGACGCGATCGTCGTCGGATCGGGAATCGGCGGCCTGTCCGCCGCCGGCCTGCTCGCCAGGGTCGCGGGGATGAAGGTTCTGGTGCTGGAGAAGCACTCGGAACGCGGCGGTCAGACGCACATGTTCAGGCGCGACGGCGCGGCATGGGACGTCGGCCTCCATTACGTCGGCGGGCTCGACAAGGGTTCGATCATCCGCACCGTCATCGATTTTCTCTCGGGCGGCGCGCTCGAATGGAACAAGATGACCGACGATTTCGAGCGCTTCCTCTATCCCGGTCTAAAATTCGCCGTGCCTTCCGACCCCGAGCGCTACCGGGCGCGACTGATCGAGCGCTTTCCCGACGAGGCGCCCGCGATCCGATCCTACTTCCGCGACCTGCGCGCGGCGGCGGCGTGGCATGTCCTCGCCATCCAAGAGCAGTTTCTGCCGCGGCCATTGGCGTTCCTTTCCGCCCAGTGGCGCCGGATCGGCGCCGTCAAGGCGACGCAAACGACCGGCGAGCACCTCAACCGCCATTTCCGCTCGCCGGAGCTCAGAGCCTTGCTCGCATCGCAATGGGGCGACTATGGCCTGCCGCCAAGCCAAAGCGCATTCGCGCTGCACGCCCTCGTGGTCGAAAGCTATCTCAAGGGCGCCTGGTTCCCTCAGGGCGGCGCCGGGCGCATCGCGCGCGCGTTCGAAACGGGGATCGAAGCGAGCGGCGGCGCGATCAAGGTCAGCCACGAAGTCACCGAGATTCTCATCGAGGGCGGGCGTGCGGTCGGGGTCAAAGCCCTCGACCGGCGCGGCGCCGAGCCGATCGAAGTCGTCTTTCGCGCTCCCGCCATCATTTCCGACGTCGGCGCGCGCCTCACCTATCGCAAGCTGCTGCCGACCGACGGCGAGATCGGTCGGCGGACGGCCAAGGCGCGCGCCTACCTCGATGCGTTGGAAGGCGGCCTGTCGATGGTCACGCTCTATGTCAGGCTCGCCGAGCCCGTCTCCACGCTCGGCGTCAAGGGCGAAAATTATTGGATCAACGCGACGTTCGAACACGACGACCTCGACGCTTCAACGACGGCGGTGCTGGCGGGCCAGCCGCGACACGCCTATCTGTCCTTTCCTTCCGCGAAGTCGGGCGACGACCGGTTCCACACCGCCGAGGTGATCGCGACTGTGCGCCCCGAGGCGTTCGCCGCCTGGCGAAGCTCGGCGACGGGACAGCGCGGACGCGACTATCTCGAACTCAAAAGCCGTATCGCCGAAGGCCTGCTGAACCTCGCCGACAGCGCCGTGCCCGGCTTCAAGGCGCTGACGCGCTACAGCGAATTGTCGACGCCGCTGACGATGGAGGATTTCACCTCGCATCCCTCGGGCGTCTTTTACGGCCTGCCGGGAACTCCGGCGCGCTACCGCTTAGACCCGCTTTCCGCGCAAACCCCCATCGCCGGCCTCTATCTCAGCGGCTCCGACGTCGCCTCGCTCGGCATTCCCGGCGCGACGATGGGCGGCTTTGCCGCCGCGAGCAAGGTTTTAGGCGCGTTCGGCTTCGTGCGCATCATGGCGGCGGCGCAGCGAGCCCATAAGGCGGCCTCGGCG
>JBEKBD010000068.1:0-16337 GCA_050015575.1 Roseiarcus sp.
GAGTCCGACAGCACCGTCGTGCCCCCGGTCACGGCCGAGCGGTCGCCGCCCGCTTCGCGGATGACCGGCGCCGATTCGCCGGTGACCGCCGATTCGTTGACCGACGCCAGGCCCTCGATGATGTCGCCGTCGCCAGGGATGATGTCCCGCGCCTCGATGAGCACGACGTCGCCGACCCGCAAATCCGTCGCGTTCACGAGTTCGGTCGCGCCAAGGAGATTCTTCGGGTCGACATAGCGCTTGGCGCGCGCGTCGCTGCGGCTCCTGCGCAGGCTCTCGGCCTGCGCCTTGCCGCGTCCCTCCGCCACCGCCTCGGCGAAATTGGCGAACAGCACCGTGAACCACAGCCAGAACGCGATTTGGCCGGTGAACAGCGGCGAATATTCATGGGTGACGAGGTCGCGGATGAAAAAGCCGGTGACGACGACCGACACGACTTCGGTGACGAAAATCACCGGGTTGCGCGCGAGCGCGCGCGGATCGAGCTTGCGCAGCGCGTCCCAGGCCGCTCTGCGGATGATGGCGGGATCGAAAAGCCCCTGCGCCTTCGCCTTCGTGGACATGGATGACTCCGATCAGAATGGGCCCTAGCCGTCAAAACGCCTTGCCGCCCAGCATCAGGAAATGCTCGACGACCGGCCCCAGCGCCAGCGCCGGGAAGTATTGCAGCAGGTAGAGGATGACGACGACGCCGATGAGCAGGCTGACGAATAGCGGTCCAGTGGTCGGGAAGGTTCCCGCCGACGGCGGCGCTCTCCTCTTGGCGGCGAGCCCTCCGGCGAGCGCCAGCATCGGAATGGCGTAGGCGAAGCGGCCGAATAGCATCGCCATGCCGAGGGTGGTGTTGAACCAAGGCGTGTTGCCGTTCAGGCCGGCGAACGCCGAGCCATTGTTGGCGTTGGTCGACGCGAACGCGTAGACGATTTCCGACAGCCCGTGCGGCCCCGAATTGCCGAGCGCGTCGGCCGTGCTCTTCAACAGCACCGACGCCGCGGAGAAGCCGAGCACGCTCAGCGGATAGATCAGCACCGCGAACATCGCCAGCTTCATCTCGCGCGATTCGATCTTCTTTCCCAGATATTCCGGCGTGCGGCCGACCATCAGCCCAGCGATGAAGACGGCGATGACGGCGACGACGAGAAAGCCGTAGAGCCCGGCGCCGACGCCGCCCGGCCAGATGCAGCCGGCCAGAATGTTGAACAGCGGCACCAGCCCGGCGAGCGGCGTCAGCGAATCGTGCATCGTGATGACCGCGCCGGTGCCGGTGCCCGTCGTCGCGGTCGTGAACAGCGCGTCCATCGCTTGGCCGAAGCGAAGCTCCTTGCCCTCGAGATTGCCGGCCGAAGGATCGACCCCCAGCGCGGTCACGCCCGACGTTCCCACGCTCTCCGACCAATAGACGACGCCGACGCCGACGACGAGCAGAATGGCCATTGACGCCAGGATCGCGCGGCCCTGGCGCAGATCGCCGACCGCCCTGCCGAAGGCGATGACGGAGGCGACCGGGATCAGCAACAGCGTCCAGATCTGAATGATGTTGGTCCAGGCGTTGGGGTTCTCGAACGGGTGCGCCGAATTGGCGTTCATGAAGCCGCCGCCGTTGGTGCCGAGCTCCTTGATCACCTCTTGGCTCGCCATCGGCCCGATCGAGATGGTCTGTTTGGCGCCTTCGAGCGTCGTCACGTCGACCGAGCCCAGCAGCGTCTGCGGCACGCCGAGCGCGACGTAGGCGAGCGCGCCGACGATCGAGAGCGGCAGCAGGATGTAAAGGCAGATGCGCGTCACATCGACCCAGAAATTGCCGACCGTCGCCGCCGACGAGCGCGCGAAGGCGCGCACGAGCGCGAACGCCATCGCCAGGCCCGTCGCGGCGGAGAGGAAGTTGTGGGTGGTGAGGCCGATCATCTGGGTGAGATGACTCATCGTCGTCTCGCCGCCGTAGTTCTGCCAGTTGGTGTTGGTGATGAAGCTGATCGAGGTGTTGAACGCCAGATCGTACGGCACGGCGTCGAAGCCCTGCGGGTTGAGCGGCAGCAGGTTCTGAAACCGCTGAATCGCGTAGAGCGAGACGAAACCGGCGATCGAGAACGCGATCATCGCCATCGCGTAGACGAACCAACTCTGTTCGCGCGTCTCGTCGACGCCGGCGAGGCGGTAGAAGCCGCGCTCGACGGGCCGCAGCGCCGGCGAGAGAAAGTTGGCTCTGCCCGCGTAAACGCCGGCGATGTAGCCGCTCAAGGGGATGGCGGTTGCGAGCACGAGCGCGAGGACGAGCGCGATTTGCGTCCAGCCGACGAGGGTCATGGCGTCACCTTCGAGTTGGCGATTCTCTCAAGAGGTCAGAATTTTTCGGGGTGGATCAGCGTGTACAGGAGGTAGACCCCGAGGCTGATTCCGACGATCAGGCCGATGATGGGCTCGATCATGGCGATGCTCCTTACAATCGGTCGCAAGCAACGGCGTAGAGGCCGATCACGACGAAGAACAGGACTCCAATGCCGAGATAAATGACGTCAGCCATGGCGCGGCGCCTCCGATTCGACGGCCGGTTCTTGCGCCCTGCGCCGGTAAACGATCAATACGGCAATGGGCGCCGCGATATAAGGGAAACATAAGGATCGGGACGGCGGATCGGGCGGCGCGGCGCGCGGCGGCTTATGAATCCCTTATGCCCGCGGCCGACATTCGACATGGAATTCTTGCGGCGTTCGGCGCTAGGAGAGCGGCCGGATGAACCTGGCCCCATGCAGGAGGTCGCCCTGTTCGAGCGCCGTCGTCGCGCCAACGTCAGCGCAGTAGCCCACGCCGTCGAGGCCAATTTCCGCCGCCGATCGTCGAGCGCGATCGCGGGCGCCGTGTCGCAAGCGCTCTTCGTCGCCGCAACCGCCGCCTTGTTCGTCGCCTGGATGGCGACTTCTCCTTAGCGCCGGCCGCCGGGAACGGGTTGCCTACCGAGGCCATGGATGCGCTATAGTGATCGCCGGCAATAGGTGAAGTCGCGGTCCCTTGGCCAACGAGCGAAACCCCGAACGTCGCCCCGACCCGGACGCGCTGTTGGCGTTGGCGGAAAAGGAGAAGCGCGGCCGATTGCTGGTGTTCCTGGGGGCCGCCCCCGGCGTCGGCAAGACCTATGCGATGTTGCAGCGCGCGCGGCTGCTGCGCCAGGAGGGCGTCGACGTCGTCATCGGCCTGGTCGAAACCCACGGGCGCAACGAAACCGAGGCGCTGATCCGCGACCTTGAAATCCTGCCGCGCCGCGTCGTGCGCTGGCAGGACCGGCAGATCGAAGAGTTCGACCTCGACGGCGCCTTGCGCCGCAGGCCCAAGCTGATCGTCGTCGACGAACTCGCCCACACCAACGCGCCGGAGAGCCGCCATCCCAAGCGCTGGCAGGACGTCGAGGAACTGCTCAACGCCAATATCGACGTCTGGACCGCGCTCAACATCCAGCACCTGGAAAGCCTCGCCGACGTCGTCTCGCGCGTCACCGGCGTCACCGTGCGCGAGACCGTGCCGGACATCGTGCTGCGCGACGCCGACGACATCGTGCTGGTCGACATCACCTCCGAGGAGTTGATCCAGCGCCTCAGGGACGGCAAAGTCTATCTGCCGGAAACGGCCAAGTTGGCGCAGCAGAAGTTCTTCACCCTGCGCAATCTCACGGCGTTGCGCGAACTCGCGTTGCGGCGGACCGCGGCGCGAGTCGACGACCAGATGGTCGAACAGCTTCGCCAGAGCGCGATCGAGGGGCCCTGGGAAACCGCCGAGCGCCTGCTCGTCTGCGTCGGCCCGGACGCGCTGTCGATAGATGTCGTGCGCGCCGCGAGCCGCCTCGCCACCGGCCTCAACGCCAGTTGGGTCGCGGTGACCGTCGACACGCCGGGATATGGCGACGAAGCGCCCGCCAAGAGCGCCAAGCGGGTCGACGACGCTCTGCGCTTGGCGCAAAGTCTCGGCGCCGAAGTGACGCGGCTGGTCGGCCGCGACTTACCCGCCGAAATCCTGCTCTACGCGCAGCGCGAGAACTTCACCCAGATCGTCGTCGGACGCTCGCGGGCCGGCTTCCTCTCCCGTTTGGTCGGACGCTCCTTGTCAGAGGCGCTGGTCCGGCGCGCCCAGCTCATCGGCGTGCACGTCGTCACCGGCGACGAACCCCGTGATGCGACGCGACGATGGCGGCCCGACGCTGCCCTGACGCAAGATTTGCCGATCGGCGTTTTGGCGGCGGTCGGTTCGGTCGCCGCGGCGGTCGGGCTCGGCGAGTTGCTCGATCTGTGGCTGCGCCTGCCCAATTTGTCGATGATCTTCTTAATCGCGGTGCTGATTTGCGCCGGGCGCTTTGGCGTGGGCTCCGCCGCGCTCGCCAGCGTCCTTTCCTTTCTCGCCGACGATTTCTTTTTCGTCGAGCCGCGCTACGAATTCAGTCTCGGCGAGCCGTATGAATTCTTTGCGCTGGCCATTTTCCTGAGCGTCGCCGTTTTCGTCGGCTGGCTCGCCGGCCGCGCGCGCAGCCAGGAGCGCTTGGCGCGCGAAAGCGCGGAGACGACGCGCTCGTTGTTCGAGTTGTCGCGCAAGCTTTCCGGCGCCGTCGCGCTCGACGACATTTTGCAGGCGGCGACCGTCTTTGCGCAGAAGACGCTCAACGCGCGCTGCGTCGTGATGCTGCTGCCCGAGGAGGGCGATTTGATCCTCACTTCCGCGTGGCCGCCCATCGACGCGCTCGACGCGGGCGAGACCGGCGCGGCGCGTTGGGCGTACGAGAAGCGCGAGCCGGCGGGCTGGAAGACCGACACTTTGCCGAACGTGCGTTTCCAGTTCCGTCCGCTGGTGACCACGCGCGGCGTAGTCGGCGTCTGCGGCTTCGAGCCGGCCGACCGCGTCGCCTCGATTTCGCCGACGCTCGAGCACGGGCTCAACCTCATCCTCGATCAGGCGGCGATCGCGATCGACCGCGCCATCCTGGTCAAGGCCTCCGTGCGCACCGTGGCGCTAGAGGAGAACGAGAAGCTGCGCACGACCTTGCTCGCCTCGTTGTCGCACGACTTGCGCACGCCGCTGGCCACGATCACCGGCGCGGTGACGACGCTGCAGAAATTCGGCGACGCGATGCCTGCCGAGCAGCGCCGCGACCTGCTCGCCTCGATCGAGGAAGAAGCCGGCCGCCTGACGCGGTTCATCGCCAATCTTCTCGACATGTCGCGGATCGAGGCCGGGGCGTTGCGGCCGAAAAGCGATTTCGTCGACGTCGCCGAAGTCGTGCGCGCGGCGGTCGAGCGCGCGACCAAGGCGTTTGCGGGGCAGCCTTTCTCGACCAGCCTGGCGCATGATCTGCCGTTCATGCGCGGCGACGCCAATCTACTCGAACAGGTGCTCTTCAACCTGCTCGACAATGCGCAGAAATACGGCGGCGGCGGGCGCGTCAGCATTCATGCGCGGCGCGACGGCGAGTCGGTGTTGCTTTCCGTCACCGACGAAGGGCCGGGCATTAGGCCCGCCGATCTCGAACGCATATTCGAGAAGTTCTATCGCGGCGGGCGGTCCGACGGGCGCAAGGCCGGCACCGGCCTCGGCCTTTCCATCAGCCGCGGGCTGATCGAGGCGATGGGCGGCCGGATCTGGGCGGAAAGCCCGGCGGCGCGACGGCGCGGCACGCGCATCGTCATCGCCATGCCAGCCGCCGAGACGGCGGATATCGCCAAGGCGGCGCCATGACCGTCGCGCGCATTCTCGTCGTCGACGACGAACCGCAGATTATGCGGTTTCTTCGCCCCGCGCTCGAAGCCTCGGGTTACGTCGTGCTCCATGCCGCCGCCGGCCACGAGGCGCTGCGCCTGATCGCCAACGCCGCTCCCGACCTCGTCGTTCTCGATCTCGGGCTTCCCGACATGGACGGCAAGGAGGTGATCGTCAAGGCGCGCCAATTCACCCCGGCGCCGATCGTCGTCCTCTCGGCGCGCGACCGCGAAGCCGAGAAGATCGCCGCGCTCGACCTCGGCGCCGACGACTACGTCGAAAAGCCGTTTGCGATCGGCGAATTGCTGGCGCGCCTGCGCGCCGCGCTGCGCCACGCCAAGGCCGGCGTCGCGCCGAGGTCGCGCGTCGAGATCGACGGCCTGACGATCGACATGGACAAGCGCTTGGTGACGCGTGACGGCGCGCCGATCAAGCTGACGCCGCGCGAATACGACCTGTTGTGCGCTCTGGCCGGCAACGCCGGCCGGGTGATGACGCACGGCCACATCCTCACGGCGGTCTGGGGCCCCGCGCACAAGGACGATACGCAATACCTGCGCGTCTTCGTCGGGCAACTGCGCAACAAGATCGAGCGCGATCCTTCGGCGCCGACGATCATCCGCACCGAGTCCGGGATCGGCTATCGCTTCAGCGAGGGCGTTCAGGCGACGCCGACCGGACAGGAAACGCCTGTGCCGCCGAGGCCGCAATAACCGCCGGGGTTCTTGGCCAGATATTGCTGGTGATAGTCCTCGGCGAAATAGAACGGCCCGGCTTCGGCGATCTCGGTGGCGATCTCCCCGTAGCCCTTCGCCTTCAGCGCCTCGCCAAACATCGCCTGCGACCGGCGCGCCGCCTGCAATTGGCTCGCGCTCGTCGCATAGATCGCCGAGCGGTATTGCGTGCCGACGTCGTTCCCCTGGCGCATGCCCTGGGTCGGGTCGTGGCCTTCCCAGAAGATCCGCAGCAGGCCGTCATAGCTGATTTTCGCCGGGTCATAGGCGACCAGCACCGCTTCCGCGTGGCCCGTGCGTCCGCTGCAGACTTCCTCGTAAGTCGGATTGGGGGTGAAGCCGCCGCCATAGCCGACGGCGGTGACATAGACGCCCTCGCCGGCCTGCCAGAATTTGCGCTCCGCGCCCCAGAAGCAGCCCATGGCGAAAATCGCGGTCCCGATTCCCTTCGGGTAGGGGCCGGCGAGCGGACGGCCGTTGACGAAATGCTCCCGCGCGGTCGCGATCGGCCGCGCACGGCCCGGCAGGGCCTCGGCGGGCGAAACGACGCGCGTCTTGTCGGCGAAAAAGCTCAGCATGGTCGACTCCTGAAGGATTGCCTCGCTTAAAGTCGCGCGAACGGCGCCGTTTGTTACCGGCGGCGCGCGGCGAACGCCTCAGCGCCCTCGGCTCGAGGCGCCGATCGCCGGCGGGCGCCGGCGCACCAAATAGAACAGGATGAGCCCGAGCACAGCCAACACGACGAAGGCCGGCGCCGAGAGGATGTCGAGCAGCACCGGGTCCCACAACAGCGGCTGACGCAGGCGCTGCTCGACGAAGGGCTGCAACAGCGGGAATTTGCTGGGAAAGGCATAGTCGAGCGCCCAGCCCATCGACGTCAGCTCGACGCGCTGGTCGGCGAGCGAGCGAGCGCCGTCGACGACCGCGGCGGCGAAGGCGCCGGCGAGCAGCATCAGGCCGCAGAAGCGAACCAGGAATCGGAGCACGCCGCCCTTCCCGCGCCAGATCCAAGCGGCCTCGTCTTTAAGCAAACCCTCGCGCTCTGTCCACGCCCGGATGGGCGGCGGGGATCGTCGCGCTGACGCTTCGATCGCGTTCGGCGCCCAATGCGGCCGCCGCGCCGACTTGCGCGCGAGCGCTGCGGGGTGATATGCGCGCAACTCGCGCCGAGACGCGCGTCGCGGAGGGGTGGCCGAGCGGTCGAAGGCGCACGCCTGGAAAGTGTGTATACGGGAAACCGTATCGCGGGTTCGAATCCCGCCCCCTCCGCCATCCCGCTTGCATCCTGCTTCGCGCGACACGCTTCGGGCCGCGTCATCGTCGCGGCGCGGCGACCGTATCGCCAGCGCGCTCGCGCGCCTAGGGCGAGTTTCTCCACTTCCTCCGCGGCCTCGGCGGCGAGGCGTTCACGTGGCCGGCGCTTCGCAGCGGAAACTCGAGTGTTCACAACGGACGCCTTCCCGATGAAGGCTCTTTTCGGGACGGTTCGAGTGCGCCGCGCCGTGGCGCGCTGCAACGTGTCGGCGGCGATTTGCGCCCGCCAAGAACAACAAGAGATCAAGTGTTTGGCATGAACCGGCGACATTCTCAGGGCAATGTCGGAAGAAGCCGTTGGCAGACTCTTGCGTAAGTCCGATGAAACCAGTAGTGGGGCTTGCAAAACGTTGCGAATCAGTGGCGTCGCGTCGAATTTCATCGGCAGGATGAAATATGACACCATCGCCCGCTCGAGAAAGTCGTTTTCGCCTTCCTTCTCGTTCCACCAGGATGGAAATTAAGGCGCGCGCCCAACAGCTGCTTGCTCGCGTCAGTCAAGATATTGGCCTAGCGACGGTCGCTCGCGAGCTCCAAATTCCCAGAAACGATTTCGAGCCCGAGCTGATCGAGGCGATCAACCGCGGCGACCGCTACCTGTGCCTGCTTATGCCGAAATCCAGACCCCACGCCGCTTCAAGCGTGGCTCGCGCCCCTCTCCTATCCAAGGTTTGCGAAATACTGGATCAATCTTTCCTCGCGTTCTAGCGGCCGGCCATCTGCGGCGACTGTCCCGAGAACGGCCATGAGGGGGACGCTTGCGATCCAATTTGTCGTTTCCGGTTTGGCGGGCTGGAGCGATTCCGGGGGTATGGCGCAAACGGTCATATCGGATAACGCAATGAGATATTTGCGATCATTGTGATTGGTGGGGAGGCGCCCCGCCGGACGCGGCGACAGTTTTCAATCGGCCCCGCCGTCACGTCGCCTGGTTGCCGCTGATGCGCAATTGCGGCGGCGCGGCGGCGCCGCGGGCGAGATCGGCGGTGGCCGGCTCGTCGAAATTCATCCCCAGGATCGCGCCCCGGCTCGCGCCGGAGATGACGTTGTCGGCGATGACCGCCGCGCCCGCCCCTTGGGCGATCGAGACGCCGACGCCGATCGGCGCGTCGCGCACGACGTTGCCCACCACCGCTACGTCCCTCAGCGAAGCGCCCCAGCCGACGAGAACGCCGACCCACGCCGCGCCCTCGATCACGTTGCCGCCGACCGTCGCGTCGGCCTCGACCTTGACGCCGCATTCGTAGCCGAATTCGTGGCCGGAATGGCCCTGGCTGGGCTTGAGATTGCGGATGACGTTGCCCGAGCAGACCGCGACGCGGCCGCCGAGGTCGCCGAAATTGACCATCTGCACGCCGCAGACGGCGCCGTCGATGGAATTGTCGGCGATGACGCAGCCTTCGAAGTCGAATTCGGCGAAGATCGCGACCTCGCCGAGGTCGGCGCACGTGTTGCCGCTGATGACGACGCCCGCGCCGCCGTTGTTGCGCACCGCCGTATAGGCGCAGCGGCGGATCGTGTTGCCGGCGACCACGACGCCGCCGGCGCGGAAGATCGAAATGCCGTTGCCGTATTGCCCGGTCCCCCCGGAAGCGTTGCGGATGTCGCTGACGCGGTTGCCCGACACGCGCGTCGCGTCGTCGCCGCGGGCCGACCGCCAGATCTGAACGCCGTTGTCGCCGCAGCGCTCGACGCGGTTGTCGGCGATGACGAGGCCGGTCGCATCGGTGGAGAAAACGCCGCCGGCGGCGATGTCGCGGACGTCGTTGCGCTCGATCCGGCCGCCGCAGCCGCGCAAGCGCAGGCCGACCCCGCCGGCGCGTTCGATCGCGCAGTCGGCGATCGTGAGCTCGCCGACATGGGAAAAGTCGACGAGGCCATTGTCGCTGTCGAGCGGGCGATCCGCCCCGTCGAAGGTCAGTCCCGAGAGCGCGACGCGCGCGCCGCCGTCGGCCGCGACGAGCGGTCCGCCGCCTTGGAGCACGAGCCGCGTCGCGCCGGGAACGCCGACGAGCCGGGCGCCGTCGGGCAATCGCAACGTCGCGGCGCGCAACGTTCCCTCCGGCAGGACAACGGGACGGCCGGCGCGTGTGGCGGCGTCGATGGCGCGCCGCAGCGCGGCGGTCGCGTCGCCGCCCGCGCCGAGTTCCTCGCCGCGCCCGCTCGGGATCGGCCACAGGCCGACGCCCGCCAAGCCGATTGCGCCGCCCATCATCCGACGTCGACTGATGGTCATGCTCGCTCCAGTATACGGCACGTCTTAGCGCATTTCGCACGGTTTGCGAGCGTCTGCGCCTCGTCTCGGGTCCTCCGCTTCCGCCTTGCGCCTCGACGCTCGTGGTATTACTCTTACCTGTAAGAGTAAGGAATGGACCATGCGCATCACCTCGAAAGGCCAAGTGACGATCCCGGCGGAAATTCGCGAACGCGCGGGGCTGCTGCCGCACACCGACGTCGATTTCGAATTCGACGGCAAGGTCGTGCGGATACTCCCCGCCCCCGCGCCCGCCAAGAGCGGCCGAGGGGCGCGCGTGATCGCCCACTTGCGCGGACGCGGAGATGTCGTGATGAGCACCGACGCCATCATGGCGCTCACGCGCGGCGAATGAATGAGCGCGGCGCTGATCGATAGCAACGTCCTCATCGACCTCATGAGCGAGGACGCGCAATGGTTCTCATGGTCGGCGGCGGCGGTGGCGAGCGCGGCCGATCGTTTCCGCCTCGTCATCAACCCGATCGTCTACGCCGAGGTCTCGGTGCGCTTTTCGCGGATCGAGGACTTGGACGCGGCGCTGCCGAAGGAAATGTTCGAACGAGAGCCGATTCCCTACGAGGCGGCCTTTCTCGCGGGAAAGTCGTATCTCGCTTACCGGCGACGCGGCGGATTGAAGCGATCGCCTCTCCCCGACTTTCTGATCGGCGCCCATGCGGCGATCGCCGGTTATCGGTTGTTGACGCGCGACGCGGCGCGCTATCGCGCCTATCTTCCGAGCCTACCGCTCATCGCGCCTGATTGAGCCGATGCCCGCCGCTTTACCCCTCGCCTCGCCGCCTCTATAGCGTCGTCCGTCCGCCGCGCCGCGCGAGTGGCGCTCAGCGGCTTTCGCCACGAGGCCGCCATGAACCTTGCCGACCCGACCCTGCTGCGCTCGCAGTGCCTGATCGACGGCGCCTGGGGCGGCGAAGCCGCCGACCCCGTCCGCAACCCGGCCGACGGCGCGCTCATCGCCAGCGTGCCGCATTTCGGCGAAGCCGAGGCGGTCGGCGCGATCGAGGCGGCGGCGCGCGCGTTTCCGCCCTGGGCCAAGCGCACCGCCAAGGAGCGCGCGGCGATCCTGCGGCGCTGGTTTGATCTCATCGTCGCCAACCGCGACGACCTCGCGCTGATCATCACCAGCGAGCAGGGCAAGCCGCTGGCCGAGGCGCGCGGCGAAGTCGACTACGCCGCCGCATACGTGGAATTCTACGCCGAGGAGGCCAAGCGCATCACCGGCGAGATCAACCCGACGTTTCGCGCCGACTCGCGCATTCTCGTCGTCCGCCAGCCGATCGGCGTCGTCGCGGCGATCACGCCGTGGAATTTCCCCGCCGCGATGATCGCGCGCAAGGTCGCGCCGGCGCTCGCGGTCGGCTGTACGGCGGTGGTCAAGCCGGCGCACGCGACGCCGCTGACCGCGCTGGCGCTCGGCGAATTGGCGCAGCGCGCCGGCATGCCCGCCGGCGTCCTCGCCGTCCTCACCGGCTCCGCCTCGGCGATCGGCAAGGCGATGTGCGAGCACCCCGCGGTGCGTTTCGTCGGCTTCACCGGCTCCACCGAAGTCGGCAAGCTGCTGATGCGCCAGGCCGCGGGCACGGTGAAGAAGGTCGGGCTGGAGTTAGGGGGCAACGCGCCGTTCATCGTCTTCGACGACGCCGATCTCGACGCTGCGGTCGAAGGCGCGCTCGCCTCGAAGTTCCGCAACATGGGCCAGACCTGCGTCTGCGCCAATCGCCTGTTCGCGCAGGACGCCGTCTACGACGCGTTCGTCGACAGACTGACGCGCGCGGTTCGCGCCTTGCGCGTCGGCGACGGCGCCGAGCCCGGCGTTACCCAGGGGCCGCTGATCGACGAGGCCGCCCTCGCCAAGGTCGAGGAGCACGTCGCCGACGCGCTGGCCAAGGGCGCGCGCCTGACCGTCGGCGGCAAGCGCCACCCGCTCGGGCGCACCTTCTACGAGCCGACCGTGCTCGCCGACGTCACGCCGGCGATGCTGCTGTCGCGCGAGGAGACTTTTGGACCCGTCGCGCCGGTGTTCCGCTTCAAGGACGAGGCCGAGGTCATCCGACTCGCCAACGACACGCCGTTCGGCCTCGCCTCCTACTTCTACGCCCGCGATCTCGGCCGCGTCTGGCGCGTCGCCGAGGCGCTCGAATACGGCATGGTGGGGATCAACTCCGGCCTCATCTCCAGCGAGCTCGCGCCCTTCGGCGGCGTCAAGGAATCCGGCCTTGGCCGCGAAGGCTCCCGCCACGGCGCCGAGGAATTCGTCGAGATCAAGTACATGCTGATGGGCGGGCTGGATCGGTAGAGGACGGCCCCGCTTTCGAGGGCCGCACGATCTTGACGTCAATTGAGGCTGGCAAACCGGCTCAGAATTCCTCCCAGGCGACGGAATCGCCGCCGGCGGAGGCGGGCGCGCCATTGACGCCGCCCTTCGCGAGAGAGCGCGACGGCCGCCCGGGCGCTTGGCGCGCTTCCGGACTTGGATTGCTCGACGCGACGCGCGGTTCCGGCTTTGGACCGGCCGGGGCTTTCGCTCGCTGCCGGAAGGCGTGCGGCGCGGCCTTTTGCAATTGACCGCGCAACGCGGCGTCGGCGTTCGTCGAACCGACCTGAAACTGTTCGACTAGGCCCGAAAGCTGGTCGGTTTCCTGCGACAGCGAATGGCTCGCCGCCGTCGACTCCTCGACCATCGATGCATTCTGCTGCGTCGTCTGGTCCATCTGGTTGATCGCGATGTTGACCTGCTGGAGTCCGGTCGCCTGTTCCTGCGCGCCGGCGGCGATGTCGCTGACGACGCGGTTGATGTCGGTTACCTGCGCCATGATGCGCTCGAGCGACTGGCCGGTCTCAGCCACCAGATTGACGCCGTGATCGACCTGCGCCGTCGAAGCCGAAATCAGACCCTTGATCTCCCTGGCCGCCTCGGCTGAACGCTGCGCCAGCGCGCGCACTTCGGAAGCGACGACCGCGAAGCCGCGGCCCGCGTCGCCCGCCCGCGCGGCCTCGACGCCGGCGTTGAGGGCGAGCAGGTTGGTCTGGAACGCGATCTCGTCGATGACGCCGATGATCTGGCTGATCTGTTGCGAGGACTTGGCGATGGCGTCCATCGCCTCGACCGCCTGGCGCACGACCTGAGCGCTCTTCTTGGCGTCGTCGTCGGCGGCGGCGACGACCTGGCGCGCATGGGCCGCCCCTTCGGCCGATTTCTTCACCGTCGCGGTGATCTCCTCGAGCGCCGCCGCGGTCTCCTCGAGGCTCGCCGCCTGCTGCTCGGTGCGACGGGACATATTGTCGGACGCCGCCGACAACTCCCGCGTCCCGGAGTGGATTGCGCTGGTGCTCGAGACGACGCCGCGCACCGTCTCCATCAGCTTCTCCGCCGCCGCGTTGAAGTCGTCGCGGATCTTGGCGAATTCGGAGGGGAAGTCCCTATCGAGCCGCGTCGTCAGATCGCCGCTTGCTAGGCGCTGCAAGCCATCGCCGAGCGAAGCCATCGCCCTGCTCTGCATGGCGGCGGCGCGCGCCTTCTCGCCTTCGACGCGTCCGCGCTGGGCTTCCGCCTCGGAACGATGTTCGGCGGACTCTTTCTCGGCTTGCACGCGCTGAATGGCGTTGGTCTTGAAGACTTGGACCGCCCCGGCCATTTCGCCGATCTCGTCGCGGCGATCGACCCCGTCGACCTCGACGCCATGGTCGCCCTTGGCGAGCGCCTTCATGCGCTCGATCATGCGCGCGAGCGGACGGGCGATTTTCATCGTCGTCATCCATATCGCAATCACGCCGGCGATGAGCGTGGCGCCGACGCCGGCGATCGCCATGCTCCAAATTGCTGTGCTCGCTTGTTTGCGGAGACTCTGGCTCGCTTCAGCGTTTGAGGCGATGACCTTGCTGGACAGCTTGTTCATGCCATTGACAAGCGCGTGGGCCTCCAAGTCGATCTGATTGGCGATCCCCATCGCCTGGGTTTCGCCCGATGGGTCGGCGCTCGCTTCATAGGTCTTCTTGGCTTCGTCGACGAGCCCGGAGAAATGCTCCCTGACCGTGACGATCTCGGCGGCGAAGTCGGGCAGTTGAGCCGTCGCCTGCTCCAAGAGCTTGACGCTTTCCGATGCAATGGCGTCGAATTGCTGTTTCCATGCGGCGCGTCCGTCATCGGTATCGTCATGAAGCAGGTTGGTGATAATGGACTGCGGGATCGTGTTGATTATCCGCGCGGCGCTATTGAGCTCGACCACCGCCTGGTCACGCCGCTCGATAATATCGCTTGCCGTCGAGCTGACGGCGTTGCGTCGCGCCGCTCCGAACCCCGCCACGGCGAGGACTCCTATCGCCATCAGGACGATCGGAATCAGCACTTTCGTACGCAGTTTGAGATTGTCGATGCTCATCTGAGTCCTAGGAAAAGCGGCGCGTGCGCCCTGGCTGGTCCTCGCCGCACGACGCGAACGGATTGCTAGCCAACCCCGGCGTCGGAGAGGAATTCCGGGTCGAAACCGGCACGAACAAGCGGCGTCATGCCCGCGAGCGCCGGCGAAGCCGAAGCGCTCGAATGTCGTAATGTTACTTTCATACGAAAGTCATTAAGCCATGTTTAACCGTTCTTTCTCGCTCCGGCGCGCTCACCCGGGAGTCGCCGCTTTGAGAGGCGAGTCGGGCGGAGCAGAACGCTGTGGCTGGCATGAGCTTAGCCACGCCGCCATGAATCGCATTGAGGGCGCGCGCCGCCACGACGCTATGCAGTCGCGAATGTCCGCTTCGACATTTTGAGCGTCCGAAGGCCGCCCAACCGCCTTACTCATGCGCCGACCGCGACAAGGCGTCGCCCCATGGCGCCAAGGGCCTCGCTGAGATCAAGCCCACGCTGATGGGCGGGCTGGATCGGTCGACGGCGACGCGAGAGCGGCGATCCGCGTCCCACATTGACACGCGCCGTGACGCGCCATAGACATGTAATGTTATAACGTCTCAATTGCTGCCGGCTCGACGCCAAATGAGCGCGGCGCTGGGGGATCGGAGAATTTTCAATGCGCCGCAGGCGTCGAAACGCGTTCGTCCTCGCCATTTCGCTGGCTGGCCCGGCGGCGGTCGCCGGCGCGGCCTTCGGCCAGACCACCCTGCCCGAGGTGCAAGTCAAGCAGCCCGAGAAGACCGCCGCGCCGCATAAGGTCAAGCCGGCGCGCGGGGCGAAGCCGGCCCTCGCGCATGGGCCGGCGCCCGTCGCGTCGTCCGCTTCGCAAATCGCCGCGAACGGCGCGACGCCGTTGCAGGTCGAAACGCGCGCGCTCGACGCGGCGCGCGCCAACATCCTTGCGCCGATCGGCGCCAACGCCGCCGATTTGAGCGAGGCGGCGATCGCCGCGCAGCCGCAAGGCGCGGATACGCCGATCGAGAAGACGCTGCTGCAAACTCCGGGATTCTCCCAGGATTCGGCGGCCAGCGGCGCGCTCCATCTGCGCAACGAGCACGCCAACGTCCAATATCGCATCAACGGCGTGCTGCTGCCCGACGGCGTTTCGGGATTCAGCCAGATGCTGGACAGCGGGTTCATCGGCAATATGGAGGTCATCGACGGCGCGCTGCCGGCGCAATACGGACTGCACACCGCCGGCGTCGTCGACATCGTTTCCAAGAGCGGCGCCTTCGACGGCGGCGGCGCCGTGAGCCTCTACGGCGGCAGCCGGGGCGTCGTCTCTCCGAACCTCGAATACGGCGGGACGGTCGGGCAAACGCAATATTACGTCATCGGCCGCTATTACGGCTCCAACGAGGGCATCGAAAATCCGGCCCCGACCGTCAACGCGATTCACGATCGCACCGATCAGGGCAAGTTCTTCGGCTACGCCTCGACCGTGCTCGGCGACGGATCGCGTCTCAGCCTCATCAGCGGCGTCTCGATCGGCGATTATCAGATTCCCGACAACCCGGGCCAGCCGATCCAGTTCCCGGTCCCCCCCGGCGCGACCCCGATCGATTCCTCGCAAGTGAACGAGCGCCAATACGAGCGGAGCTTCTACAACGTCGCAGCCTGGCAGAAGTCGACGGGCGCGCTCGATATGCAGCTCTCGGCGTTCTCGCGCTACAGCAGCCTGCATTTCGTCCCCGACGAGGTCGGCGATCTAGAATTCAACGGCGTCGCTTCCGACATCTTCCGCAGCAGTTTCCTCAACGGCGTGCAAGGCGACGCGGCGCTGCGCGTCAACGCCGACCACACGCTGCGGTTCGGCTTCACGGCGAGCGGCGAACAGGCCGAAGCCGACAATTCCTCGATCGTGTTTCCTACCGACGCCTTCGGC
>JBEKBD010000069.1:0-16091 GCA_050015575.1 Roseiarcus sp.
ATCGAGCCGGTCGCGCCCAGGACGACGAGACGCTTGGGCGCCGCCGCCCCGGCGCGCGGCGCGCCCAGCGCGGCGGAGCGCTTGATCTTCGGCGGAGCGAGGGACTGCGTCACGCGTTCACCATTGGAACAGCCCGCTCGCGATCCAATCGCCGGCGCCGCGCCACCAGCCCACGACCGCCGCGAAGGCCGCCGCCGCGACGAAGCCGTCGAGGCGATCCATCATGCCGCCGTGGCCGGGAATGAGACGGCTGGAATCCTTGGCGCCGAACCGCCGTTTGACCGCGGACTCGAAGAGATCGCCGAGCTGCGCGGCGATGGAGGCGGCGAGCCCGAGAACGAGGAAGGGGACGAGACGCACGCCTGCAGGCGCGGCGAGGACGCCGACGAGCGCGCCGCAGAGCGCGCCCGAAGCCGCGCCGACGAGCGCCCCGGACCAAGTCTTGCCCGGCGAGACGCGCGGCCACAACCTGGGGCCGCCGAGCAGCCGGCCGCCGAAATACGCCATGACGTCGGTGGTCCAGACGACCGCGTAGAGCCAGAGGATCGCCGCCAAGCCGTAGGCCGGGCTCGCGCGCAGCAGGGCGGGGCACGCCGCCAGCGCCCCCGCGTAGAGGACGCCGGCGCCCGACCAGAAGCGCGCCCGCGGGGCGGCGTCCGCGACCAATCCGGCCACGACGGCGCCGAGGACAATCACGGCGAGCGCGCTCTTCTCCGCGCCGTGCAAGGCGAAAGGGGAAGCCGCTGCAAGCGTCAGCGCGCCGACGCCGAGCCGGGCCAGAAACCGCTCGCCGCCGATCAGCCTTTGCCATTCCCACAACACCAGCGCCGAGGCGACGAGCCAGCACGCCAGAAACAAAAAGCCGCCCGCCCACGCCGCGATCAGGGCGACGACCGCCAGGGTCGCGGCGGCGGCCGCGCGCAGCGGCAGCTCGGCGCCGATCCGTCGCCACAGGCCGCCCGAAGCCTTCGCGCCGCTCGCCGCCGGGTCTTGCGCGGGCTCAGGCATTGCGCGCCCTCACGAAGCCGATTTGACCGGGGCCGGCGCGCCCAAGCCGCCGTAGCGCCTCTCGCGCGCCGCAAATTGCGCCAGCGCGTCCGCAAAGGCGGCGTGGTCGAAATCCGGCCAGTGCATCGGCAGGAAGACCAACTCCGCGTAAGCCGCCTGCCAAAGCAAGAAGTTCGACAGCCGCTGTTCGCCGGACGTGCGGATGATGAGGTCGGGATCGGGAACCCCGGCGGCGTCGAGGCGCATGGCGAACAGGGTCGCGTCGATCGCGCTCGGATCGAGCCTGCCCTCGGCCGCCTGGCGCGCCAGGCTGCGCGCCGCCTCGACGATCTCTTGCCGCGCGCCGTAGTTGAAGGCGACGACGAGAGTGAGGCCGCGATTGGCCACGGTAAGAGTCTCGGCTTCCTCGAGCACCGCCGCGATGTCGGCGGGAAGCCCGGCGCGCAGGCCGATCACCCGCACCCTGACGTCGTTGCGATGAAGATCGGCGAGATCGTTGCGGATGTAACGTTTGAGAAGCTCCATCAGCATGGCGACTTCTTCGGCCGGCCGGCTCCAGTTCTCCGACGAGAAGCCATAGATCGTCAGATAGCGAACGCCGAGTTCGATGGCCGAACGCACGGCGCGGCGCACCGCCTCGACGCCGCGCCGATGGCCTTCGAAACGCGACAGACCGCGCGCCTGCGCCCAGCGCCCATTGCCGTCCATGATGATGGCGACGTGCTCGGGCTCGCGGCGATCGGCCTTGAAGCGTGGCGTTTCGATGGGGGACGACGGCATGCGGCAGCCTCGGCGGGGTCGCGACGCGACTAGACTTGCATGATTTCCCTTTCCTTTGTCGCGAGCAAGAGATCGATTTCGCCGATCGCCTGGTCGGTCGCCTTTTGCACTTCGATCTCGTGGCGCTTTTCGTCGTCCTCGGCCATCGCGTGTTCTTTCAGCAGCCTCTTGAGCGCGTCGAAACCGTCGCGGCGAACGTGACGCACGGCGACGCGCGCGTCCTCGCTGTACTTGTGCGCGACCTTGACCATCTCCTTGCGGCGTTGCTCGTTGAGTTCGGGGATGCGTATGCGCAGCGTCGTCCCTTCGACCGTCGGACTGAGGCCGAGATTGGCGTCGCGGATCGCCTTGTCGACCGCGTGGACCATCGCCTTGTCCCAGACCGAAACGGAGAGCGCGCGCGGCTCGGGCACGCTGATTGTCGCCAGCTGATTGATCGGCATGCGCTGCCCATAGGCCTCGACGTGAACGGGCTCGAGGAGCCCGATACTGGCTCTGCCGGTGCGCAGGCCGTTCAGTTCGTGCTGGAGCGTGGCGCAAGCGCCCTGCATACGGCGCTTGAGGTCGGCGAGATCGAAATTCGGCAAGGCGGCCATCGTTGAACCCACATCGCTCGTTGGACGGACGTCATTGGTCCGCCGGCCGCCGCGGCGGCCGATTCGGGGCGCGCCGGCGGCGCGCGAAGCGGCAGTGATAGCATAGGTTGACGCGCGTGACAGCGGGGCCGCGCGACTTCGCCGTCCGGCCTGCTAGGCGACCCCCGGCGCCTTCACGAGCCGCGCGCCGCGCCCGCGCCGATCGCCTGTTTCTCGCGGCGCGCCGCCTGAGCCATCGCGGCGAGCGCGGCCTGGCCCTCGGGCTGGATCAGCCCAGCCGACATGATCAGCTTGGCCGCGTCGTCCGGCGTCATCGCCAGTTCGATGACGTCGGCGGCGGGCACGAAAAAATAGAAACCCGTGGTCGGGTTGGGCGTGCAGGGCAGGAACACCGAAATCATGCCGCCGGTCGGCAGCGCGTCGGCGACCGCCTGGGTCGGAGCGGAGGAAATGAACACCACCGACCATGAGCCCTTGAGCGGAAATTCGACCAGCCCGACTTTACGAAACTGCGTGCCGCTCTGGCTGAACAAGGTTTCGAATATCTGCTTCACGCTCTTGTAGACGCCGCGCACCACCGGCGTGCGGTCGACGATCGCCTCGCCGATGTTCACCAAGGTGCGGCCGGCGATGTTGGCGGCGAGGAAGCCGAGCGTGGTCAGACCGATGAGCACGATGACGACGCCGAAGCCGGGGACGTGGAACGGCAAATAGGAATCGGGCCAGAGGTTGGGTGGGGCCAGCGGCTTGACCCAATTGTCGACGGTGTCGACGAACCACCAGGCGATGTAGGCGGTGACCGCGACCGGGCCGAACGCCACCACCCCGGTGAAGAACCAGGACCGCAGCCGCGCGCCGAGCGAGCGGTGAAACGGAGCGTCGGGCTTCGGCTCTGACGTCATCGTCGTACTCGGCGAGAGGGGACGCGGCGAACATGATCGCCCGCGCCGTCAAATGCAAGGCGCGGTCGCGCCGAACTCATTCCACGGTCACCGATTTCGCGAGATTGCGCGGCTGGTCGGCGTCTTTGCCCATCAGGACGGCGGTGTGATAGGCCAGCATCTGCACCGGCGCGGCGTAGACGATCGGCGCGAACGTCGCGCCCGTGTCGGGCATCGCCAGGAAGCTCTCCAAGGGAACCGCGGCCTCTTCGGCGGCGCGGCGTTCGCCGATCAGAATGATGCGCCCGCCGCGCGCGGCGACTTCCTGCATGTTGGAGACGGTCTTCTCGAACACCGCGTCCCTCGGCGCGATGACGATCGTCAGCATCGTCTCGTCGATCAGCGCGATCGGCCCGTGCTTCAATTCGCCCGCCGCGTAACCCTCGGCGTGGATATAGCTGAGCTCCTTGAGCTTCAGCGCGCCTTCGAGCGCGATCGGGTACGCGGTGCCGCGGCCGAGATAGAGAACGTCGCGGACGCGCGCGAGCTTGTGGGCCATCCGCTCGAGCGACGGCTCCAGCGCCAGCGCCTGCGCCAGCAAGCCGGGCGCGGCGACGAGTTGGCCGACGAGCGCCGCCTCCTCTTCTCGCGCCAGCGCGCCGCGCTCGCGCGCCAGACCGAGCGCCAGGCACGCCATCGCCGCCAGCTGGCAGGTGAAGGCCTTGGTCGAGGCGACGCCGATCTCCGGGCCGGCCAGCGTCGGCGCGGCGGCGTCGGCGAGCCGCGCGATGCTGGAGGTCGGCACGTTGACGACGCCGATCGTCTTGGCGCCCTGCTCCTTGGCGTAACGCAGGCAGGCGAGCGTGTCGGCGGTCTCGCCCGATTGCGAAACGAAGATCGTCAGGCCGCCCTTTTCCACCGGCGCCTCGCGATAGCGATATTCCGAGGCGATGTCGATTTCGACCGGCAGGCGGGCGAAGCGTTCGATCCAGTATTTGCCGACGAGGCCCGCCATGTAGGCGGTGCCGCAGCCGACGATCGAAACGCGCGAAATCTTATTGGGATCGGCCGGCCAGGCGAAGGGGCGCAGACGCTGCGCGCCCATGTCGACGTAATGCGCGATGGTGTGGCCGACGACTTCGGGCTGCTCGTGAATCTCCTTGGCCATGAAGTGGCGATAATTGCCCTTTTCCGCCAGCAGTCCGCCCGCCGGAGTGTAAACGGGGCGGCGCTCGACGATCGCGTCGGAACCGTCGTGGAACTCGGCGCCCCGGCGCGTCAGCGCGACCCAGTCGCCCTCTTCGAGATAGGCGACGCGCTCGGTGAAGGGCGCCAACGCGAGCGCGTCGGAGCCGAGATACATCGCGCCTTCGCCGTAGCCGACCGCGAGCGGCGCGCCCTGGCGCGCGCCGATCAGCAGATCGTCCTCGCCGTCGAAGAGGTAGACCAGCGCGAAGGCGCCGCGCAGGCGCTTCAACGCCGCCGCGACCGCCTGCGCCGGGCTCTTGCCGCTCGCCATTTCGTCTTCGACCAGAAACGCCGCGACTTCCGAATCGGTTTCGGTGGCGAAGCGATGGCCCTTGGCCGCCAACTCCTCGCGCAAGGCCTTGAAGTTTTCGATGATGCCGTTGTGAACGACGGCGAGATGCGGGCTGGCGTGGGGATGGGCGTTCCCTTCGGTCGGCTTGCCATGCGTCGCCCAGCGCGTGTGGCCGATGCCGATCGCGCCTTGCAGCGGCGCCGCCTCGAGGCGCGCCGCGAGGTTCTTCAGCTTGCCCTCGGCGCGCAGCCGCGTCAGCCGGCCGCTTTCCAGCGTCGCGATCCCCGCCGAATCATAGCCGCGATACTCGAGCCGCCGCAGCGCCGCGAGAATGTCCCCCGCCACCGGGCCGCGCCCGAGAATGCCCACGATCCCGCACATCGTTCTGTCCGTTTCTCGCGCCCCGACTCGAAAGCCCGCATGGGTTAGGCCCTCGCCGGGGCGCCGCTCAAGTCACGTTGGGTGACGGAATGTGAAGGGCATGGCGACGCCGAGCGTTCGGCGCGCCGCAAAACCCCCCGACGCTGGCCGCGAGCTCGTCGTCACAAGGCCCCCGTCGCGACCAGGGCGTGGATGACGAGGCCCAAGATCAACAAAAGAGTCCCGATCGCCGCTTCCTCCGGGCGCCGCGCCGGCTTTCTCGAACGGTGCGGGTTCGCTATGACAAACCCCGATCGTCAAGGCCCGTCAAGCGATTCAGCCGTCGCGCGGCGGCGGCGCTCGAGTCGCGTCGGCGGGGGAAGGCGAAGGGGATCGGAACGCCAAGGCTTCGGCGCGCTTTGGCCTCGCATCAAAGCCACCGCAAAGGAGCGCCCGCTACTTGCGCAACGCGTCCCGCGCGACATTCAACTGCTTGGCAAGAAGGCTCGACCCGCCAACGTCAGGGTGCATGCGCTTGATCAAGCGGCGGTAGGCTGCTTCGATCTGCTCTTGGCTCGCCCCTGCTCTTAGCCCGAGGATTTCGAAAGCCTGGGCGGCGCGCATGGCGCCGGACGCGACATCGCGCCGCCAAAGCGATTCCTCTTGTCGCCTTTGACGTTCCCGCTCGGCGGCTCGCCCCTGTCGTTCCTGCTCCTCCTGCCGGCGCCGCCTGGCGCCGCGCGCATCCGTCCTCCGTCCCGACAGTCGCGAGAAGGCGCCGCGATTTTCGCGGAAAGGCGCCCACGCTTCGGCGCGTTCATGATCGGCGGCGATCCTGCGCGCGCGCTCGGCCATCCGATCGTCGTTCGGCTCGCCGCCGCGGCCCTGGCGGCGCAGGGCCTCGAGACTGGATTGCGCGGCGGCGTTTCCCTGATCGGCGGCAAGCTTGAAGAGCCGCGCCGCCTCGCGATCGTCCTGCGGCAGGCCGCCGCGACCCCGCGCGTAAAGGACCCCGAGATTTTGTTGCGCGGCGGCGTTTCCCTGATCGGCGGCGAGCCTGAAGAGCCGCGCCGCCTCGCAATCATCCTGCAGCACGCCGCCACGGCCATGTTCGTAGAAAACCCCGAGGTTGTTCTGCGCCTGCGCGAGCCCTTGACGGGCGGCGAGCTTGTAAAGGCGCGCGGCCGCGTCATCGTCCTGCTGCAGCCCGCCGCGGCCGTATTGGCGAAGGACCCCGAGACTGCACTGCGCAACGGCGTCTCCGCGGTCAGCGGCCAGCTTGCATAGCTGCGCCGCGCGTTCATCGGGCATGATTTCTCCCATTTCGCGTCTGCTACGCGCGACCGGCGATTTCCACGATCTCCAAACGTTGCTGATCATCAAGCTCGACGCGGCGACGCGCGCGCAGTGGCGCCATGCGAAACCCGCCGGCCCGTCGCCGACTCGCGGCGAGTCCCGAACCTCGATATAGGGGTCTAGCGCGGCGAACGCCCTTGGCGCAGCGGCCCCGCGCGCGGCCGAAAGCGCCAAAGACCGCGCTCTCGCCTTATTCCTCAAGCGCCTCCGAGAAGCGCGGACTTTTCGAGTTCTGCTGAACATCGCGTGACTGCGAAAGGGAAAATTCTCTCTTTCCCCATTCGCGCGCCGACCGCGCGGTGGTCGCCTATCCCTTGTTCTTCCGCTCCCGAAACGCCTTCGCCCAGCCCGGCTTGTTCGCCTGCCGTCCGCGCGCGACGGCGAGCGCGTCGGGTTCGACGTCTTTCGTCACCACCGATCCGGAGCCGACGTAGGCGCCGTCGCCGATCGTCACCGGCGCGACCAGCGCCGAATTCGAGCCGATGAAGGCGCCGGCGCCGATGTCGGTGCGGTATTTGCCGAAGCCGTCGTAATTGCAGGTGATGGTTCCCGCGCCGACGTTGGCGCCCGCGCCGACGCGCGCGTCGCCGATGTAGCTCAGGTGGTTGACCTTGGCGCCGGCCTCGATCGTCGACGCCTTCACTTCGACGAAGTTGCCGACCTTGGCCCTTTCGGCGATGTCGGCGCCCGGGCGCAGGCGCGCGTAGGGGCCGATCGAGGCGCGCGCAGCGACGCGGGCGCCTTCGAGATGGGTGAAGGCGTGGATCGTCGCGCCGTCGTCGATCGTCACGCCCTTGCCGACGACCACATGCGGCTCGATGACGACGTCGCGGCCGATCTTCGCGTCCATCGACAGGAACACCGTCTCCGGCGCGATCAGGGTCGCGCCCCCGATCATCGCGCGCGCCCGCAGGCGCCGCTGCATCGCAGCTTCCGCGCGAGCGAGCTGGACGCGATCGTTGACGCCCATCGCCTCCTCTTCGCTGGCCATCCGCGCCTCGGCGCGAAGCCCGCGCGCCCGCGCGATCTCGACGAGATCGGTCAGATAGAACTCGCGCTGCGCGTTGTCGCAGCCGATCGCCTCGAGCATGGCGAGCGCCTCGGCGCCGGCGAAGGCTATCGGTCCGGCGTTGCAGCGGCGAATCGCGAGTTCTTGCGGGCTCGCGTCTTTGTGCTCGCGAATGGCGAGAAGGCGCCCTTCGCTTTCGATCAGCCGGCCGTAGCCGCTCGGGTCGGCCGCCTCGAAGCCGAGCGCGACGAGCCCGGCGCCTTCGGCGAGGCCCGCACGCAAGGCGGCGAGCGATGGCGCCGAGATCAGGGGAATGTCGGCGTAGGTGACGAGAATATCGTCGAAGCCGCGCGCGATCGCCGCGCGCGCCGCGAGCGTCGCGTCGGCGGTGCCCCTGCGTTCGTTCTGCACGAAGATTTCCGCATTCCCAGCGCATCGCAGCGCCGCGGCGGCGACTTCGTCGCCGTCCGGCCCGACGACCACCGCGATCCGCTCCGCGCCAGCGCCGGCGAGCGCGTCGAGCGCATGAGCGAGCATGGCGCGCCCGGCGACCTCGTGCAGCGCCTTGGGCCGCGCCGAGCGCATGCGCACGCCCTCCCCCGCCGCCAGCGCGACGCCCAGACACGCGCGGCGCGGCCGCTCGTCTTTCGGATGCGGCGCCTTCATCGACCTCTCCTCTTTCACCCGTCGGCGCCCCCGGCGCGGCCGCGGCGGCGGCGGGGGAGCATCGCCCGCCAAGCGCTTATCAGGGTTTCGCAAATCAGTCGAAAAAGCGTCTCGCGGCGGCGTCGGAATGGGTTATATGAAGGGTCGCCGCGCGACGCCCATTCGACGCCGAATATGCCGATGAATGGCGTTAAGCGATTGATATGTGGTGTTGTTCCAGGTGAGAGAGAGCGCCCCCTCGCCGGCGGCCCCAACGGGCGCGCGCGGGCGTCGTGCGAAGCGCGAGCGATAGAGCGTCATGGCAAGCAGCGCGAGAAGGGACTTCCTCAAATTGGCGATCGGCGGCGCGCTCGCCGCCGCCGCCGCGGCGCGCGAAAGCCCGCCTGCGCGCGCCGAACCCTTGGAGCCGCCGCGTCCGTTCGCGCCCGAGACGGTGCTGAACATGGCGCGCGAACTCGCCAAGTCGCCTTTCAAGGCCCCCAAGTTGGAGCTGCCCGAGATCTTCTCCAACCTCAATTACGAACAATATTCCAAGATTCAGCGCGCGCCGGATTCGGCGATTTGGAGCGACGAAAAGCTGGGCTTCGCGCTCGAGCCGCTGCACCGCGGCTTCATCTTCACCACGCCGATGCAGCTCAATATCGTCGAATTCGGGCTGTCGCAACGAATGATTTACGACCGGGCCGATTACCGGTTCGGCGATCCGCAACCGCCGGCCGATCTGCCCGACCTTGGCTTTTCCGGCGTGCGCGTGAAGGCGGCGTCCAGCCAGGGGTGGGACGGTCTGGCGATCTTCCAAGGTGCGGCATTTTTTCGCAGCCTCGCGCGCGGCCAGCGCTACGGCGTCAACGCGCGCGGCCTGTCGATCCGCACCGGCGACGCGGCGGGCGAGGAATTTCCGCTGTTCCGCGAACTATGGATCGAAAAGCCGAGCCCCGCCTCGGACGCGCTGACCATTCATGCGCTGCTCGATTCGACCAGCCTGACCGGCGCCTTTCATTTCACCCTGCGCCCCGGCGAAGCCACCATCATCGACACCGAACTGACGCTGGTGGCGCGCGTCGCGGTCGACCATCTCGGCATCGGCGCGATGACGGCGACCTATCTCTTCGGCGCGCTCGATCACCGGCGCCCCGACGACGTGCGCCCCGCCGTCTACGACGTGGAGGGATTGCAGATTCTCACCGGCGCCGGCGAATGGTTGTGGCGCCCGGTCTCCAGTCGCGACTCCTTGCAGATTTCCGCGTTCGGCGACCTCAATCCGCGCGGCTTCGGCTTTCTCCAGCGCGCCCGCGCCTTGGACGCCTTCGACGACGACGCCGCGCGTTGGGAATTGCGGCCGTCGCTGTGGATCGAGCCCGTCGGCGACTGGGGCGAAGGCGAGGTGATCCTGCTCGAAATCCCCTCCGATTCCGAGTACAATGACAATATCATCGCGCAATGGCGGCCGAAGAAGGGCATGGCCGAAGGCGCGACGGCCTCGTTCGCCTATCGCCAGTTCTGGTGCTGGACGCCCCCGGCGCGCCCGAGCCTGGCGACCGTCGCCAGTTCGCGCGCGGGAAAGATCGGCAAGCGCTGGCGGTTCATCGTCGAATTCGTCGCCGAACAATTCGCCGACCCGCGTCGGGCGGCCGAAGTCAGCGCTTCGATCGAGCCGTCGGCGCAGGTCGCCCTCGCCTATCCGATTTATCGTTATCCGGAGCGACGCTCCATTCGCGTCGTCTTCGATCTCGATCCCGGATCGGAGCCTTTTTGCGAATTGCGCGTCGTCCTCAAGGCCGCCGACCAACCCGCCAGCGAGACATGGCTCTATCGATGGACAGCCTGACGCGGCCGACCCTCGCGACGCCGGCGACGCCGCGCGAGGCGCCGTTGGCGATGCCCGCGCAGTCGCTGAAGCGATTCAGCCGCCCCGAGCGGCGCGCCTTGGCGGCCCCGCAGCTCGCCAGGACGCCGTGGCGCGAACGGCTGTTCGTCTTTGGCGGCGCGGCGGCGCTCACGTTCTATGGCGGACGCGAAATGTATGGGGTCGTCCAGGTCGGCGAGGTGACGCCGCTCGAATGGGCGCTGGTCGTGCTGTTCGTGATCAATTTCTACTGGATCGCCCTCGCCTTCGCTTCCAGCCTGGTCGGCTTCGTCCGGCTGGTCACGAAGGCGGACCGTCTGGAGCCTCCGCCTCAGCGTCTTGACGTCAAGACCGCGATCGTGATGCCGATCTACAACGAGGCGCCCTCGCGAGTGTTCGCGGCGATGCAGGCGATTTGCGAAGACGTCGCTGCGACTGGCCTCGGCGACGCGTTCGATTATTTCTTCCTCTCCGACACCACCGACCCGAACATCTGGATCGCCGAGGAGCGCGCGCTGCTGGCGATGCGCGAACGCTTGCCGCAGGAGCGCATCTATTATCGTCGCCGGCGCAGGAACGCCGGCCGCAAGGCCGGCAACGTCGCCGATTTCGTCATGCGCTGGGGCGCCGCCTATCCGCAGATGGTGGTGCTCGACGCCGACAGTTTGATGTCGGCCGACGCGATCGTGCGTCTCGCCGCGGCGATGGAAGACGATCCCGACGCCGGCATCGTTCAGAGCCTGCCGCTGATCGTCAACCGCAATACGCTGTTCGCCAGGCTGCAGCAATTCGCCGCGCGGATCGCCGGCCCGGTCATCGCGACGGGCCTCGCCGCCTGGATGGGGCGCGACGGCAACTACTGGGGCCACAACGCGATCATCCGCACGCGCGCCTTCGCCGACCATTGCGGTCTGCCGGATCTGGGAGGGCGTCCGCCCTTCGGCGGCCAAATTCTCAGCCACGATTTCGTCGAAGCGGCGCTGATGCGCCGGGCCGGCTACGCCGTCACCATGCTGCCTACTCTCGGCGGCTCGTTCGAGGAGAGCCCGCCCTCGCTGATCGATCTGGCGGTGCGCGATCGGCGCTGGTGCCAGGGCAATCTGCAGCACGTTCGGGTGTTGGCCGGCAAAGGCTTCGCGCTCGCCAGCCGCCATCATTTCCTGGCCGGGATCATGGCCTATCTCGCCTCGCCCCTGTGGATGGCGCAGTTGCTCGTCGGCATCGTGCTGGTGCTGCAGTCCAAATACATCCGGCCGGAATATTTCACCGCCGATTTCTCGCTTTTCCCGGCTTGGCCGCGTTTCGACTACGAGCGCGCTCTGTACCTGTTCGGGTTGACCATGGCGGTGCTGCTGGCGCCCAAGTTTCTCGGCTTGTTCGTCGCCCTGGCCGACGGGCCGACCCGCCGCGGCTGCGGCGGCGCGGTCCGGCTCGTCGTTTCGTCGCTGCTCGAGATCGTCGTCTCCTCCGCGCTCGCGCCGATCATGATGCTGAGCCAATCGGGCGCAGTGGCGCAGATTCTCTCCGGGCGCGACACCGGCTGGAACCCGCAACGCCGGGGCGACGGCTCGATCCCGCTCTCCGCCATCGTGCGCCGCCACCGCGGCCACACGGCGCTCGGCGTGATCACCCTGTTCGCCGCCGGCCTGATTTCGCCCTCGCTGGTCATCTGGATGTCGCCGACGATCGCCGGCTTGATCTTGTCGATCCCGCTCTCCTGGGCGAGCGGCCAGAGGTGGATCGGCGTCGGGCTGCGCCGCCTCGGCCTGCTGAGGACGCCCGAAGAGACGCAAAGGCCGCCGATCGTCGCGCGCGCCAACACGCTGGCCAAGGAACTCGCCCGGGCCGGCGGCGACAAAGAAGAAGGCATGCGCGCCGTCGCCGGCGACCCCGCTTTTCGTCAGCGCCATGAAATGTTCCTGCCTGACGCCGGCCGACATCGCCGCGGCGAGATCGACGTCGAGGAAGCGGTCGCGATCGCCAAGCTCAACGACGCGCACTCGGTCGAGGAAGCGTGCGCCTGGCTCAGGCCTGGGGAGCAGCTCGCCGTGCTTTCCGATCGCGCGCTGATCGCGCTGCTCGCGCGCCTTCCCGCCCGAGCCGAACCGCTCGCCGAGGCGGAGGCCGTTTCGGTCCCGGCGGGTGCAGCGACGACCGCGCTTCCACTGGTGGGCGATCAGCGCCCGTGACGGCGCCGCCACGCGCGATCGAACAGCGGGAACGCCAGCAGTCCCGCGGCGAAACCGCCGACGTGGGCGATCCAGGCGACCGGGGCCTCCGACGCGCCGAGCGCCTGCGCGCCCGCGCCGAAGACGAAGTTGGTCGCCATCCAGACGACGATGAAGACGACGGCGCGGCGTTGACCGAGCAATTCGCGTAACGGCGGCGCCGGCTGCTCGTCATTGGCCTCGATCGCCGAGAGGGAGAGACTCCGCGGCGCGCCGAGCGGCGCGCCGGGTTGGAAAATGAACCGCGTCGCCGCGGCCATCAGTCCCGAATCAGCCGCCGAGGCGCCGATCAGCGGCGAAAAGTCCATCGGGTAGGCCGCCCAATGCGCCAGCGCCCCCGCCGCCGCCGTCAAGGCGAAGAACGCGAGAAAGCGCAACGAGCCGAAGCGGCGCGCGACCGGCGGCCCGAACGCGATCAGCCAGATCGAATTGACGGCGACGTGCGCCCACGAGCCGTGCAACGCGGCGTAGCTTAGGAAAGTCCACAGCTTCGCTCCGCCCGCCAGCGCCCGATAGTGGCGAATGCCCATTGCCTGTTGGAGAGCGCTCGGGTCCGTATTGACGCGCGCCAAAAGCTCGCCGAGACGATCCGGCCAGATCGCAAGCGTCAGCCGTCCCGGCAGGAAGCCGAGTTCGCGCACGACGGCGTCCTGCGTCGCCGCGCTCAATTGCGTCAGGACGGCGTGAATAGCCAGCAACGCGACAACCAGCGCGACGACGACGAACGGCGCGGAGAACACCGGCTCGCGCGGCCTCGGGCCGTCGGAAATGGGGGAATCGGTCATCGACGGCAAGCTCGCGCGTTGGGCGGCGCTTCGTTAGCATCGCCGCGTCGGCGTGGCGACGGCGAACGACGCGAAGCCGAGGCAAGTCCCATAAATGGAAAGGGAGAGCCCGGAGCAAGGCTCTCCCTAAACCTTTCGATCGTCCGCGCCGGCGACGTCGGACGACAGCCCGACTTCGCGCCTTCCGCGCGACCCCTCGCTTCGGGCGGCCGAGCCGCCCGACGCGCGAGCGGAGCGCGCCTCTCGAAACGACGCGTCGCGCTCGAGCGGTCGCGGCGGCTTCGATTCATCGTCAACCTCGACACTATGCCCGACGACCGGCGCCGGCGCAACGCGATCCCGCGCTTATTGTTAACGTTGCCGCGGGTCTTCGCTCGCGTCCTCGATCGTCCCGGCACGCCGCCTGCAGCGTGAACGACGTTCGCCGACGAATGACCGGCGATGTGCCGTTTTCGGACAGGCGCCGCGAGGCGTCCGAGGGAAGCTCCAATGAAACTGGCCGCCACTCAATGCCTTTACGCCTATTGGAGCCAATTGCGCGGCGCTCGCAGCGCGCCGGAGCGCGACGATATCGATCCCGGCGCCATTCGCGGCGTCCTCGCCGACACCTTCATCCTCGAGTTCGACGCGCAACGCGCGTTTCCCATGCGCATCGTCGGCACGCGGACGAATGCGCTCTTCCTCAGGGAATTGCGCGGCGCGCCATTTGTCGGTCTGTGGCGCGACGAAGACCGGCAAGATATGCGCGGGATCCTCGCCAGCGTCGCCGACGAGGCGCAGCCGTTCCTGATCGGCGCGACCGGGAGGCCGCGGGGCCTGGCGTCCGTCGACATCGAATTGTTGCTGTTGCCGCTCCGCCATCGCGGCGACACCCACGCGCGGGTCCTGGGCTGCTGCGCGCCCGACGCCTCGCCTGACTGGCTCGGCCTCATCGGCGTCGACCCCTTGGCGTTGCTGACGCTGCGCGCGCTCGGTCCGGGCGAGCCCAGCCGCGCACGACCGTCGATGCGGCCCGCTGAAATGCGCCAATTCGGGCGGGCGGCGCGCAATCGTCGTCACGGGCATCTATTTGTCTATTTCGGCGCCCGCTGACGCCGCCCAAACGCCGGCGATTCGTCTTGGCGTAATCGTCCGTTAACCGCAAGCGAACTAGAGTTCTTCGGTTGCAACGTCGCGCGACCGATGAAACTCGAGTGCGGACCTCTCTGCATGGGCGCTATTGTCGGAAATTGGGAACAGCCCGCCGTGAAAGCGGCCACGGCGTTCGCAATCGAGCCGGGACGCCAGGAACGACGGCGCCATCAGCGCGTCAAAGTGCGCCTGACCGGGCAATTCATGCGTCAGGATCGGCGGGAGTTCCCCTGCGCGACGATCGACATCTCGCCGGGCGGCATCGCCTTCGAGGCGGAAGCGAGCGGCGAAATCGGCGAGCGAATCATCGCCTACCTCAACCAGATCGGCCGCGTCGAGGGAACGGTGGCGCGCCATTTCTACGGCGGCTTCGCGATCCAGATGAAACTGCCGCCGCTCAAGCGCGAAAAACTCGCCGACCAGCTCACTTGGCTGGCCAATCGGCAAGTCTTGGGCATGCCCGAGGATCGGCGCCACGAACGCATCGAGCCGCGCAGCCGCAACACGATCCTGACCCTGCAGGGGGGGCGCCAAGTTCCCGTGCGCATCATCGACGTTTCGCGTTCCGGCGCGGCGCTCGCGGTCGACGCGGCGCCGGCGATCGGCACGCCGGTGACCGTGGGATCGAGGCCGGCGCAAGTCGTGCGCCAGTTCAGCGGCGGCTTTGCAGTCGAGTTCAATCGACTGATTCCCGCCGAGATGTTCGACGACGACATCAGGCTCTGATCGATCCCGAACGCGCCCGCCGCGAGGCGCCGGTCCGCGCTGCGCGCCGCGGCGTTCGCGAGGGCGAACGCCATTCGGTCGAATGAGTCGAATTTTCTTCGTCCGCCGGCAAGACGATGTCGTTATCGTGACCCTCGGCGAACGATCGGACCGCAATGAATGCGCAGCGCGGCGTCGCCATCGCTCGCCGCCGAAGTTTCGAAGCCGAACTCGTCCCCCCGGTTCCGCTTCGTCTTGAGGCCGGCCTCGTCTCGTGAGGCCGGCCTTCTTTTTATCCGATCGCGACCAGGCCGGCCGCATAGCGGCGCCAATTGTCGACGTAGTGGCCGGCCCACCGCCGCTGCGCCGCGACGACGGCCTCGTCGAGCGTGCGCGCCACCCTCGCCGGCGCGCCGACGATCAGGCTGCAGTCGGCGAACTGCTTGCCTTCGGTGACCAGCGCGCCGGCGCCCACCAGGCAGCCCCGGCCGATTTTCGCGCCGTTGAGAACGATCGCGCCCATGCCGACGAGCGCGCCGGCGCCGATTGTGCAGCCGTGAAGGATCGCGTTGTGGCCGATCGTGCAATCCTCGCCGACATCGAGGGGAAAACCCATGTCGGTGTGCAGCGTCGCGCCTTCTTGGATGTTGGTTCGCGCCCCGATGGAGATCCTTTCGTTGTCGCCGCGCAGCGTCGCGCCGAACCACACGCCGCAGTCTTCGCCGAGCGCAACGTCGCCAATGACGCAGGCGTTGGGCGCGATCCAGAATCGGCCCGCGGCGGGCAAGAGAGGTCGGCGTTCCCCGAGGGCGAAGATGGGCATCGGCGGGCTCCAGCGGTCGAAACCCGGATATAGCGCGGCGCGCGCGAATGGCCTATCCCGGGCGAGGGGCGATTCGCGCCCGAGTTTAGCCCGCGCGCTTCCATCGCGGTCGATCGGCTTTCGCGGTCGCGATCGGCGCGAAGACTCGAGGAGGCCCAAGCTGCGTTTTGGCCCGACGACGTTGGTCCTTGGGCTCGGCGCGCTGATCCTGGCAGGCGCCGCGGCGATCGCCCTTGCGCCGCGATTCGGCGCGCGCGAGCCGCCGCGCTTCGTCGCCGTCACGCTCGGCGCCGAGCGGCTCACGCTGGCGAGCGCCTATCTCACGGGCGCCGCGCGCCGCGGCGGCGCGACGGACGCGCTCGAGCTGGCCGCCTTCT
>JBEKBD010000070.1:0-16085 GCA_050015575.1 Roseiarcus sp.
AACGTCGGCATCCACAACACGCACAGATACATCACGGCGAGCGTGAGGAAGGTGGCGAGCCACAGCGTGAGCGTGATCGGCAGCTTGCTCAGGCCGAGGATGTCGGCCCAAGTGCCCTCGACGCCCGCCGCGTCGGCAGCTAGCGCCGACTTGGGCCGCGACGCCGGCAGATAGACGATCATCGCCAGCGCCACCAGGATCGGCAGCACGCCGCCGACGTAGTAAATCGGACGCCAGTCCGAGCCCAGCCAGCCGGTGGCCATGATCGCCGCGCATAGCATGCCGCCCAGCGAGATGGCGCAGTAGACGATGCCGACATAGCGCTTTTTCTGGGAGGCCGGGCTGTGGTCGCTGGTCATCGCGATCACCACCGGCATCGCCGCGCCGAGGCCGGCGCCGGTGAGAAAGCGCGCCGCGAGCAGGGACCAGAAGCCGGTGGACCAGGGCGTGACCAGACAGCCCAATCCGAACACCGCGGTCGCCGCGATCAGGACCGGCTTGCGGCCGAACCTATCCGCGAGGATGCCGCCGATCGCCGCGAACAGCAGCACGCCAACGGCGCTGGAGCTGGCGAAATAACCCATCTGCATCTTGTCCAGTTGGAACTCCGTCGCCAGTTTCCGCATCGTTACGCCTGCGGCTTGGATATCGAAGCCCTCCAGCATGATGACCAGAAAACTGAGCACCACGACCAGAACCGTTTTCAGTTCGATCAGTTCCTTCCTTACGTCTTCCATGGTTTGCTTCGTCGCCGAGGCGACGCTCCCTTTTCGTGATTAGCGCATAGCTGAGCTCCACAGTTTGCTCCGACAGAGTTGTGCTCGATGGCGACGTCCGGCGTCACACGCGCCTTCCACGCCGCCAGCCGATCGCCGACAGTCCGGCAAATTCGACGCACGAACGGGCGAACGGAATCCTCCGCCGCCGCCCGCTCCTCGAGAGTCCCCGCGCCTCCCGAAACGTCGAAGGCGCCGATCAGGCGCCGAACTTGGATGGTCCGGTCACAATCAACACGACTTCTTGTATGGTCCTCCATCGTGATCGTTCTCACCCAAATTCAGCCCGAACGGATTCTCCTTCCGCTGCGTTCGGGCCTATTCAAGAACGGCGCTCGCTCGCGAGTTTCGCGGACATCGCCCCGCGCGGCGGGAAGCCGCCCGCCTCTCGCCGCATCATCCCCTTGCGCGACGCCGTTCGATTTTTTCTGCAGGACACCCCCCTCTTGCGCGTCCTTATGACTCGCGTCGAACTCGCCTTTCCCGGTTGGCCGACGCCCATCGCCCGATCGCGGGCCGACGAGCGTCGCCGACTTCGCGCGTCACCGCGTCATGGTTCCGTCCCAGGTGCTCGCCTTGGCCGGGATCGCCTTGCCGGTGAACCAGGTCGTCGTGACGTTCTTGCTCTCGGTGAAGAAGATAAAGCCGTCGCGCCCCATGCAATGCAGGTCGCCGAAGAACGACTGCTTGTGGCCGGTGAATCCGAAGACGCCGAGCGGAACCGGAATTCCGACGTTGATTCCGACCATGCCGCCGTCGGTCCGATAGGCGAATTCGCGCGCGTAATGGCCGCTTTCGGTGTAGATCACCGAGCCGTTGGCGAACCGGTTGGCGTTCATGATCGCCAATCCTTCCTCGAAGTCATCGACGCGCTTGACGCACAGAACCGGGCCGAAAATCTCGTCGCGACCGATCGACATGTCTTCGGTGACATGGTCGAAGATCGTCGGTCCGATGAAGAATCCCTTCTCGCATCCGGCCGCGACCTTGGGTTTGCGTCCGTCGAGGACGAGATCGGCGCCTTCCTTGACGCCAGCGGCGATCCAGTCGAGGACGAAATCCTGGTGGCCCTTATTCACCACCGGTCCCAGTCCGGTCGCCTTGTCCGTGGCGGGGCCGAGATTGATCGCCTTGCAGGCCTTGACGATGGCCTCGACGAACCGATCGGCGATGGCGTTCTCCACCACCACGCAGGGCAGGGCCATGCAGCGTTCGCCGGCGCAGCCGGTGAACGAGTTGACGATGCTCTGGACGGTGCGCTCGAGCACGCAGTCGCGCAGCACGAGCGCGTGATTCTTGGCCTCGGTCAGCGCCTGCACGCGTTTGCCGTGGGCGGCGGCGGTCGCGTAAATGTGCAGGCCGACGCTGGTCGAGCCGACGAAACTGACGCCCTTGATGTCGGGGTGCTTAAGGAAGATTTCCGCTTCGTTGCGGCTGGTGGTGACGACGTTGAGCACCCCCGGGGGAAGCCCCGCCTCGTACCACAGTTCGGTGATCCGCAGCGCGCATTGGGGCGCGAAACTGGCCGCTTTGAGGACCATGGCGTTGCCGGTGACGATGCAGATCGGCGCCATCCACCCCTGCGGGATCATCGCCGGGAAATTCCATGGCGCGATGCCGGCGAACACGCCGATCGGCTCGTTGAAACGCACCGTGTCGTAGCCCGACGAAACGTTGGCCAGCGAGTCGCCCTTCATGATGTGCGGCGCGCCGGTGGCGAACTCGACCACCTCGATGACCTTGAGGATGTCGCCTTGGGCCTCGTCCCACTTTTTGCCGTTCTCCAGCGCGCAGAGACGGGTCAATTCGTCGAGATGTTCGTCCAGCAGCGCCTTCATTCTGAACAGCACTTGGATCCGCTTGCTCACCGGCGTGTTGCGCCAGGCCGGAAACGCTCTGGCCGCCGTTCGAATGGCTTCCTCGACCTCGTCGGCGGTGCATTGCGGGGCGAGCGCGATGACGGCGCCGGTGGAAGGATCGAAGCACGGCATGAATTTTTGCGTGGCGGAGTCTTTCCATTTGCCGCCGACCCCGTAGCGCAACTTTCTCGGCCGTTCGCCGCTGATGGGATCCGGTTCCGCGCGCGCTTCGGCGGCAAAGTAACCGTGGTCCATAATTCGCTCCTCGTTTTCCAGGTCCCGTCTCGCAGAGGCCGCGCGACGACCGCGGTCCCGTTCGGTCGTCGCCCCCCGCGCGGGGTCGCGGGAGGCGACGCCGTCGTCAGGCCCCCGGATCGCCGTTTTCGCGGCGACGACGGGAAAGGGCGGCGGCGGCGTCTCTCGAAGGCGACGCCGCGACGATCCGCCGCCAGCGGGTCTTCATTTCGCCTGCGTCTGCCCCCAGCCCTCGGGCAACCACGGATAGTTGCGATCGCCGAGATAGTTCGGATCGACCGCTTCCTTGAACTTCCGCTGGAAGTTGAAGACGAAGGTCTGCGGCGCCTTGGCCATGCCGTTCCAGATCTTCTCGTCGGGCCAGCCGATCTGCAGGTACAAGGCCTCCTTGCCGAGCGGGAGGCCGGCCGCCATGCAGTCCTCGATCGCATCCTCCATGTGCTTGACGCACGCGTCGATCGAGTCGTTGTCGGCGGGATCGTAGGAGACGAACTGTTCGAGGCCGAAATAGCCGCCGCCGCCCAAGGTGCTGCCGCAGCCCATCATGGCGTCGCCGCCGCACTCGACCAGTTTGTGGCTCTCCTGGTCCTCCTTGAAACCCTTGATCGCCGTCGGCACGTACTTCTTGACGAAATCGGGCGTTCCCGCCTGCATCCAACTGCCCATGTAGCCGCCGGCCCACATGAAGTTGCAGTGCTTGTGGCCAAGCCGTTGCATGTACATGTTGGTGAATTCGGCCATGTCGCGTTCGCAATAGCGCTCGACCTTGAAGCAGGAGGTCTGCGCGAGGATCTGGTTGAGAATCTTGTCCTGCAGCTCGATTCCCTCCACCGAATTGGCGGCGAGGATGAGTTGGAAGGAAATTCTCGCCTTCTCGTTGATCGCGATGATCTTCGGATCCTTGGCGAGCGTCTCGACGTCGTTCAGCGTCTTGGTGGGATCGATGTAGGTGAGCCACATCGCCGTCGCCAAGTCGGCGCCGGCGAGATTGAACTGACGGTGGAAGATGTATCCGAGGCCATTGTCGTAGATGGCGTAGTAGCAGTTCGCCCAGGCGTCCCAGTTCGGCGCTCCGATCGTGTAGGCGCGGAAGTTCTCGCCGATCGGCAGCCGATAGCCCGGCGGCCGGCCCTGCACGTCCAGTTCAGTCGGTCCCGGCCAATCCGCGAGCTTGATGGCGCACTTGGTGTAGGTCCCCAGGCCGCCGCGCGAACCCAGGCCGCCTCGGGTGACGCCCCTGACGCTGGGGCCGGGGCCTTCCGAGCAGAACCAGCCGGCGCCGGAGCCGAGCGATCCCGTCCGAACGATCTTTCCGGCCGGCGTCACCCATTCCTGGCCGAGCAGATTGTCGGAATTATTGCCGGCGTAGAAGCTCGACGGGCCGCCGCCGAAATAGGCGCAGGCGCTCGCCACCACCGAAGTGGAGCTGCCGGCTCCGATGATGTTGCAGTTGAGCCCACGCTTCATCGCCTCCGCCTGAAGCTGAGCGCAAATCACGTAGGGCTCGACGACGGCGAAGCGGTTCCTTTCGTCGAAGTCGAGGATGCGGTTCATCCGCCGCAGATCGAACTGCACCGTCGGCTCGTTGTCCTTCATCGGCGCCGCCCAGTGATACCAGCCGGTGGAAATCGGCTTGATCTTGATTTTGTATTTGTTGCAGACCTTCGTCACCGCCTGCACTTCGCGGGTCGAGATCGGCATGACGACCGCCCACGGCCGCGGCATGTAATGGCTGCGGTTCGGCCGGACCAGCTCGGCGAGCCATTCGAAAGCGTAGGAGTCGAGGAAGGCCGGGTCGTCCGTGACGTTTTCCGGACCGACGATGTCTTCGATGGCGCGATAGGCGTCTCTGGAGATTTCCATTTTTCGGATCCTTCCGATCAGAGGGCCATGTTGACGAGCTGAAGAATGTCGAGGACCTCCAGCTTTCCCTTCCTGCCCCGCACGGCGTCGATGAAATTGCGCTCGCACCACGGGCACGCCGTCACCAAGGCGTCCGCCCCGGTCGATTCGGCTTCCTCGATGCGCTCTCCGGCCGTCCATTCGGAGAATGCGGGATAGGCTTCCTTCGCCCCGCCGCCCGCGCCGCAGCACCACGCGGCTTCCTTGTTGCGCTCCATTTCGACCAGCTCGACGCCGGGCACCGCCTTCAGCACGTTCCTCGGCGCGTCGTAGACGCCGAAGGCGCCGTTGTAGCGCGGACGCGGCGGGTCGTAGCAGACCGCCTGGCCGAAGATCTTCTTTTCCACCCCGTCCCACGGCGCATAGTCTTCGCCCTGGCGGCCGAGGTGGCACGGATCGTGGTAGGTGACCTTCATCGGAACCCGTTTGGTCATCTTCAGCCGCCCGTCGGCCACCATCTGGTCGAGCAATTCGACCATGTGCACGACCTTGATCTTCGAACCGGCGTGCTTCGGATAGAGCCGCTTGAACGCGTAGTAGCAGTCCGCGCAGGGCGTGATCACCGTGTCGACGCCGGCTTTCTTCCATACCTCCAGGTTATGTTTGGCGCTGGACTGAAGCTGCTGATCGACGCCGACGCTGAACGCGCGCCCGCCGCAGCAGCTTTCCGCCGCCCCCATGATGCCGAAGTCGACGCCCGCTTTTTTCAAAATCTCGACCGCGGTCTTGGCCACGCCGCTCTGTTCGCCGTCGAACGAATAGCGGCAGCCGGCGTGGAAGACGGCTTTCGCCTTGGTCTTGGCGAGATCCTTGACGCCCAGATTCTTCGCCCAATCGCCGCGCTTCGCGTGCGGCTCGCCCATCGAATTGAAGTCCTTGCGCAAGGACTCCATCATCGGCTCCAGTTGCTTGGGCAGGTGGCCGTCCTCGACCAGCTTGGCGCGCAATTCGTGCATCGCCAGCAGCGGCTCCATGTCGTAGCGGCACATCTTGCAGGTGACGTCGCACGATCCGCACATCAGACACATGAAGACGGAGTCCCTGACCTTGTCCGTCACCGTCGAGCGGCCATCCATCAACGACAGGGCGGTGATCAGTCGGCCGCCGGCCGAATAGGAATGGAATTTGCCGTATTCGACGCTCGGACATCCCTTGGAAAACCGCCAGCTCTTGATCAAATCGAGCGGCATCCATTTGCAGTACGCGCACCGGCTGCACCGCATCGCGTCAGCGCGAAAGTTCTCAATGCCCACTTGCGTTCTCCTAAATCTTCGGACGCCTAGAAGCAGAGCTTGCCAGGGTTCATGATGTTCGTCGGATCGAGGATGTGCTTGACCGTCCTCAGCAGCTCGGTCGAGGTCGCGTCCCGCTGGTACACCAATTCCGACCAGTATCCATAAGGCCGAGAGAAATATGCGCCCTGATCGACGAGCGCATTGCTTGCGTCAAGGTAGATATCCTTCACCTTGGCGACTTCCCTCGCGTCGTTCGGATCGTAGGGGATGTTGAATTCAACGTGATGCGAGACGCCCTGATGCTGCGGCTGGATGTAGATTTCGATGTCCGATAGCGGATAATCGTAACCCGCCGCGATCGATTGAACCGTGTCGACGAACGCCGGCGCCTTGTCGAGCGTGGTGAGAAAGAAGATGTCCTGAGACGCGCCTTTCTGCGCCGCCGTCCGCGGCCGTTCGCCGGCATCGCCGTCGACGAGCCTGGCGACGTCGGCGCGGCTGACGCCGGGGAACCCGCCGCACAGGGTCAGCCCGAATTGCTGAACGATGGCGCGAAATTCCTTCTCCTGGACCTTCAGCCTTTCCTCGGGGAACAGCGCGGTCCCCGCCAGACCGACCAGCGCGACCCATTCCGGCAGCGCGTCGCGCAATTTCGCGCGGGCCGCCGGCTGCGGTTCGAGCAGGGAGGCGAGCTTGGCGCGGTTGAGCAGCATGGTCTCGTCGCCCAAGCGAACCTTGGTCAACTTGTAGACCAGATCGATCAGGCCGGAGACGTCGTCGTGCGGCACGAAGAAGTAGCTGCGCACGACAGGGACCAGCTCCAATTTGATCGAAGCCCAGACGACGATGCCCATCGATCCCTGAGCGCCGGTCACCAGCCTCATCAGGTCCGTGGCGACCGGCCCCTTGGGCTCGATCTGCGCGAGGCCCGCCTTCCATTGATCGTCGAGGGACAGCGGCCCCGATCCCGCTTCGCCGGTAAAGGCCAATTCGCCGCTTCCCCAAACCACGCCGCACGTTCGCAGGGGCTCAGGCAACGAGAAATTGAGCCGCGGGATGGTGGTTGGTTGTCGCTCGAGAAGGCTGGCGACGACCGACTTGTTGGCGCGCGGCATCAGAGGCCGCGGAATCCTGAGCCCTTCCTTGGCCAGCGCCGGCGCCAATTCGCTGAAGGTGACGCCCGGTTCGATCACGGCGACCCGATTGCGCCGATCGATCTTCTTGATCGCCTTCATCCGACTGAGGTCGACGATGACCGCTTCGGTCGCGGTCGGCACCGTGTCGCCGTGAAAATGCGGCGCTCCGGAACTCACCGGCACCAGCGGAGTCGCCGTCTCGTTGGCCCATTTCACCAGGGCTTGGACCTCGGAGTCCTTGCCCGGCCGCACTACGAACCACGGAATCAGGGGCTCGCAAAAACTCTCGTCCTTGGAAAATTCTTCCAAGGTCCGCCGATCGTCGAGAACGTTCTTCTCGCCGACGATCGCCGCCAATTGCCGCTTCTTGGTGTTCACTTTTCGCCCTCCTCTTTCACGCCTTGCTTTCTTCCTCGGAGAAAAGAAACCAAAGCCGGCGACACAAGCAATAAATCAATCCGCCAAGCCTCTGGGCGAGGCGCCGCCGCGGTTGTCCAAGACCCGCGCATCGACGAAAGCCGTCGCGCCGCGCCTCCATCGGCGGGGCGCAGGGTCCGAGCGCCCGGCCTGATGACGTTGGCACGGAATTGATCATTGGAAAATTGCCTATCTTCCGGTAATGTGATCGGACTTTCCGATGTTCCGTCACCCGAGGCGTCAAGCTTCACAGGCTGCGGCGGCCTCGTGAACACGGCGGCGAAGGGACCGGAATTCGGACGCCACTGCACAGCGGAGCCGGTCGCTCAGGGAGCCGAGAGTGTCGTTGCCCCGCATGTCGCTGCGCAAGATCGCCTGCTTCGTCGCCGCCGCCGACGCGGGAAGCGTCAGCGCCGGCGCCCGGCACCTCAGCCTCTCGCAGGCGGCGATGTCCGAGGCGCTGAATGATCTGGAAAAGGAGCTCGGGCTAGACCTTTTCATCCGCCACAAGGCGATCGGGGTAACCCTCACCTGCGCCGGTCGGCAACTTCTGGTCGAGGCCCGACGGCTGGTTCGCGAGGCCGAAGAATTTCAAGCGCTGGCCGGCGGTCCCGACGTGAATCTGACTGGCGAGCTCGTCGTCGGCTGTTTCCCGACCATGCTGTCGTTCGTCGCGCCGCCGTTGATCGCCGGTTTTCAGGCCCTGCATCCGGAGGTGACGTTTCGCTTCGTGGAGGACTCGCAGCTCAACCTCGAACACGCCATGCTCGCCGGAACCATCGACCTGTCCATCGTCTACGACTTCGGCCTCGGCGCCGCCCTCGAACATCGGCGTCTGTACGACGCGATCGCGTATGTCCTGCTTTCGCCCCAGCACCGCCTCGCCGACTCGACGGATCCGGTGGACCTCGCCTCGTTCGGCGACGATCCCTTCATTCAGATCGACGTCCTGCCCGGCCGCACCGATCACCTCTTCGCCGCCGTCGGGCTCACGCCGAATATCGTCCATCGGACGACCAATTTCGAATTCGTCCGCGCTCTGGTCGCCCACAATCTCGGTTACGCGGTGCTGGTTCAGCGTCCCAAGAACGACTTCACCACCGAGGGCCTGCCATTGGTCGTCCGCCCGATCGCCAACCCGGTCCCGCGCCTGACGGTTTCCCTCGCCTGGCCCGCCAACCTGCACTTGCATCGCCGGGTGAGGGCCTTCGTCGATTTCAGCGTGGACACTTTCAAGGACGGCTACCACGCGTGACGCCGACGCCGCCTGTTGCGCCGCCTTGCGAGGCTTTCCGCCGCGATCGGCTCATGGGCGCGACGGTCAGGTCGCGGCGCGCGCTAAAAGAAGTCCTCAATGGCGCAGGCGCTTCCACTCTGTCCTTTCCACTTGGCGACATCTCCGTTATGAATTTGCCGCAAGCCTGATTCTAAGAGAAATCAGGCATTCGACGCGTTTCGTGACGTACGGCGTCGACTCCGGCTCGAGTCGAGGCGTCAGCGGGTTCTGCGTAGCGGGCTAGGACGCTGCGGAAGGGTCGCCGGCTCATGCTCGCGATGATCGTCGATGACAGTCGAAGCAGCCTGCTGCACTTGCAGCAGCTGGTCGAGCGCGACTCCGGCGTGCGCGCCATGGCGTTCCTCGATCCCGAAATGGCTCTCGACGCGGCGTCGACTCACCGGTTCGACATGGCGATCGTCGACCACATCATGCCGAAAGTCGACGGAATCACCTTCATTCGCCGGATGCGGGGGACCAACGGCCACGGACAAATCCCCATGGTCATGCTGACGGCGACGAGCGACGACGCGGTTCGGCTCGCGGCGCTGGAGGCGGGCGCGACGGACTTCTTGAGCAAGTCACAGAGCCCAGTCGAACTCAAAGTCAGGCTGCGCAATCTCGTCAAACTCTCCAACGTCTTGCGCCAGCTCGACGACCACGTGGCGCAGCAAGCCCTCGAGATCGAAAAGGCGACGCGAGCCCTCCTCTCTCGCGAGGAGGAGATGGTGTTTCGTTTGTCGAAAGCCCTCGAGTACCGCGACAACGACACCAACGACCACACGTTCCGGGTGGCGAAATACAGCCGCATGATTTCGGAACGCTTGGGCCTTACGCAGCAAGAATGCCGCAGCATCTATCTGGCGTCGCCGCTTCACGACATCGGCAAGGTGGCGATCCCCGACGGCATTCTCTTGAAGCCCGGCCTTCTCGACGACGACGAACGGGCGATCATCAAGACTCACGCCGAAATCGGCGCCCGGATCCTGCGCGGGAGCGCGTCGGATCTCATCAGGCTGGCGGCGCAAATCGCCGAATGCCACCACGAGCGATGGGACGGCGCGGGATACCCGAAGGGCCTCTCGGGAGAGGCCATTCCGCTGTGCGCCCGCATCGTCGCGATCGCCGACGTCTTCGACGCGCTGACAACCGAGCGGCCCTACAAGAAGGTGGTTCCGGTCGCCACGGCGCTGGCGATTCTCGAGGCCGAACGCGGTCGTCATTTTGATCCCGCGTGCCTCGACGCGTTCCTCTCCGCCTACGCCGAGATGGAAGCGCCTCACTCGGCTGCGGGATCGAGCGAATGGTCTCCTTACGTCCAGGTGGGCGATGCCCCCGAGAGCTAACCGGCGCCGGGGGCCGCCTCCCGATGGCCGCGCCGCGCCTCCAACGGCGACAAGCGCGAAATGACCGCCCAGATCATTGCGGTCGCGAACCGCAAGGGGGGCGTCGGCAAGACGACGACCGCCGTCAACGTGGCGGCCGAATTGGCCGGCCGGGGCCATCGAGTTTTGGTCGTCGACCTCGATCCCCAGGGCCACGCCGGGCTCGGCTTGGACGCCGTCGCCTCGCGGTCGGAGGCGACGGTTCATCAGGTTTTTCGCGATGGCGCCGTCGATCTGGAGCTGGCGGTGAAAAGGACGGGCGTGACCGACGTCGATCTCCTGCCCGCCGAGCGCGATTTCGACGCGCACGGCGCCGTCAACGATCCCCGCAGGCTGGCGAGAGAGCTGGCCGTCTTCGAAGGCCGCTACGACGAGATCGTCATCGACACTTCCCCGTCGATCGACGTCGCCACCGTTTCGGCGCTGACGGCGGCGGAATACGTCTTGATTCCAACCCAGCTCCATCATCTCGCCTATGACGGCGTCGTCCGCTTCTCCGCCGTCCTCCTCAAGGTCGCCTCGATGGTCAATCGCCGGTTCACCGATTTGGCGATCGTTCCGGTTCAGGTCGACATTCGAATGCGCATGCAGTGCTTCGTGCTCGCGAAGTTGGTCAAGGAGTTCGGGCCCAAGCGCGTCTTTCGCGGCATCCGGACCGATATCGCGCTGGCCGAAGCGTTCGGTTCGAAGATGCCGGTGCGGCTTTATCGGCCGCAATCGCGCGCGGCGACGGACTACGCTCTGCTCACCGACGATATTCTGTCGTCGTGGAGGGGCTGATCGCCCGAGGATCGACCGCGCGGCGGCACGTCAAGCCGAGGCCGCGGCGGCGATGGTCTCGGCGTCGGCGCGATCGAACGGCGCGTTGGGCCCTGTTTCGACGAGAAACGTCGCGTGAATCTGACGCTCGCTCGCCATCGTGTAGGCGCCGCGCAGCGCGCCGTCGAGGAAATCGGCGCAAGCGGCCGACCCTTCATCGGAGTCGTGGATCGCGGCGGCGAGCGCGTCGATATCGACGACAGCGCTCCGCAGCGACGTTTCGACGTCGTGGCGATCGCCGGCCAGCCGACCGGCCGCCTCGCGCAACAAGGCGCCGACCGAGGTCGTTTCCCGCTCGAGGAGCGTCAACGCGTCGGTCATGGCCCTTCCGCTCGCCTTGAACGACTCGATCGCGCCGAGCATACGCTCGTCCAAGGCGTTCAAGTGATCCGCGCCGCGCGCTCGGCCCGCTTCGGAGAACCGCTCGACGAAGGCCGCGACTTCGCGCAGCGCGGCCGGCAACTCCTCGATGCCCTCGACGATCTTCGCGGCGTAGCTGCGCAGCTCTTGCGCGATGACGCTCAAGCCTTTTCCTCGATCGCCGAGGCGGCTCGATTTCAGCAGCGCGTTGGTGCCGATCATCGTCACATCGACGATGATTTCGGACAGGCCCGCGGTGCGGCGTTCGAGATCGGCCATCGTGGCGCTGACGGCGGCGGCCGCGCGATCCACGATGGCGCGCGCCTGACGGCATTCGTCCATGATGGCGCGCGCGGCCTCCAGCCTGCGTTCGAGATTCTCGAGAAAGGAATCGCCGCGTCCGCCGCCCGACCCGAACAGAGCGCGATCGCGCTTCGCGAGCTCGTCCGAGCCGGCCAGCAGCCCTTGCAGCGCCGCGGCGATCGTGTCCATCTCGTCGGTGAACTCGCCGAGCGCCGCGCCGAGTTGACGCGATTGCAGGCGGCAAATCGAGGCGACCGCCGCGTTTCGCGTCTGGCGGTCGAAGGCTCCTCGCCATTCGGCCCAGACGCCGTCGGCCGCGCCGGGCTCCAGCCCCTGCGCGGCGAGACGCAGCGCTCTGCCGACGTGCTCGATGCGCTGGCAGGTGCTGTCGCCAACTTGCAGCGCCATCACGCATTGACCGATTTGCGCGCCGACGCGCTGCGATTGCGCGCCGATCTCCGACAGAGCGGCGGCGGTCTCCCGGCGCCGATCCGCCACCGCCGCGACGCTGGCGGCGATCTCGCTGGCGATCGAAAGCAAGCGCGCCCGATGGCTCTCCTGAAAGCGCTTCTGGGCCTCGCTGGAATCGCGCAGCAGATCATAGAGCTTGCCGTGCGTGAGCCGGTATTGGCCGAGCGCCTGCTGCGCGCGTTGGGCAAGCTGATGCAGCCCTTCGACGAAGCTGTGCATGTCCTCGCCGGAGTCGCTCAGCGAAGCGGCCTCGATCTTGACGTTGAACACCAGCATGGCGATCGTGCGGCCGCTTTCCGACAGCCCGGCGATGCGTTCCGCGATCGACAGGTTCAGCCCGACGAGGTCCGCAAGCGCCCGGCTTTCCCCCGACAGCGCGTTGGCGGTCGCTTCGATCTGGCCAGCGACTGTCTGCAGATCGAACTCGGCGCCGCGCAGCTCTTCGCTTTCGAGCGATTGCGACAGCTTCTCGAAGACTCCCGGCAGATCGCCCAGCCCGGGAAGAGCGTCTCCGAGCCGCGCCCCGACGTCGAGACACGTTCGCTCGCAGGGCGCAAACGTCCGACTTATCGCATCGGCGGTCCGCCGCAAGGCGGCCGCCGCCGGCGATCCCTGCGCCGCAGCGATCATCGTCTCCGCCGCGCCGGCCATCGTCACGCTCCGACGCGCAGTTGCCGAATCTCCGCCGGAATCGCCGACAGCGGCACGGTCTTGTCGGCGGCGCCCAGAGCGATCGCCTCCTTCGGCATGCCGAAGACGACGCACGTCTCCTCGTTCTGCGCCAGGGTCGCCGCCCCCGCCTTCTTCATCTCGAGAAGTCCCCGCGCCCCGTCGTCGCCCATGCCGGTCATGATGACGCCGAGCGCGTTCGCCCCCGCGTATTGCGCCGCCGAGCGAAACAGGACGTCGACCGAGGGGCGATGGCGCGACACCAGCGGGCCGTCCTTGATCGCCACGTGGTAGCGCGCGCCGCTTCGCTGCAGCAGCATGTGCCGATTGCCCGGGGCGATGAGAACACGGCCGGCGATCACCTGATCGCCGTCTTCCGCCTCCTTCACGTCGACCTGACAGAGCCCGTTCAGTCGCTGGGCGAAGGCCGCGGTGAAGCGCTCGGGCATGTGCTGGACGATGACGATCCCGGGGCTGTCGGGCGCGAGCGCCGTCAACACTTCGCGCAACGATTCGGTGCCGCCTGTCGACGCGCCGATGCAGACGACCTGATCGGTGGTGCGGGTCATCGCGCGCGTCGGCGCCGGCGGCGGCATGATGACGTCGGCGGTCAGCTTCTTCTGCACCGTGTGCGGCGCCGCGACGCGAGCGCCCCTGAACTTCGCCTTGGCGGCGGCCCGGATGGAGTCCCAGATCCGCACCTGCGACTCGTTGAGGAACTGTTTGGTGTCGATCCGCGGCTTGAGGATGACGTCCACGGCCCCGGCGTCGAGCGCCTCCAGAAGCGTTTCCGAGCCGGCTTCGAGCAGCGTCGAGCACAACACCGTCGGGATGGGGCGTTGGATCATGATCTTGCGCAGAAAGGTGATGCCGTCCATGCGCGGCATCTCGACGTCGAGAACGATGACGTCGGGAACCTCGTCATGGATGCGTTGCGCGGCGATGAACGGATCGCCCGCGGTCGCCATGACCTCCATGTCCGGCGCGGCGTCGATGATCGAGCACAGGGTCTGACGCACCGAAGCCGAATCGTCGACGATCAGGACGCGGATTTTGCGGTTCACGGCTTCCATTCCGCCCTCTCAAGCCGCGCGCTGAAAGATGGTCGGGGCCACCTGCCGCATCGCGCCCAGTTCGGCGCCGGCAAGCGATTCCGAGTGTCCGAGGATCAAATATCCGCCTTCGCGCAGGTGATTGCAGAGGCGCCGGAGCACCGCGTCCTGGGTCGCCTTGGCGAAATAGATGAGAATATTGCGGCAGAAGATCACGTCGAAGTCGCGTTCGACGCGATAGGTCGGGTCCATGAGATTGAGGCATCGAAAGCGAACCGTGCGCCGCAATTCCGGGACGATCCGAATTTCCCGCCGCTCCGCGTCGATCGCGCGCATCATATAGCGTTCGCGCAGCGGCGGCGGCACGGGATCGGCCATCGCCGAGGGATAGACGGCGCGCTGGGCCTGGGCGATGACCTCGGTGCTGATGTCGGTGCCCAATACCGTGAAGCGTCGTCCATCGAGCCCGAGCGCTTCGGCGGCGACCATGGCGATGGTGTAGGCCTCGGCGCCGATCGACGCGGCGGCGCTCCAGAACTTGAACGGCGAAGCGGCGCCGCGCCGCAGGCTCGCCAAAAAAGGCATGGCCCTTTTCCGCAGAAAGTCGAAATGGTCCGGCTCGCGAAAGAAATCCGTCTTGTTGGTCGTCACGCAATCGACGAGGTGGATGAATTCGTCATCCAGCTTGCCGCCTTCGAAGATCGCGTGACCATATTCATCGAGCCTCGCTAGGCCGAGGGCGCGAATGCGCTTGCGCAACCGGCCTTCGACCATCGCCCGCTTCGCGGGCGGCAGGCGGATGCCGGTGTGCTCTTCGACAAGCCGCGCCAGCTTGGCGAAATGCCTTTCCTGAAGTTGATCAGTCATGGCGGAACGCAACCCTTTACGCTACACAAAACGACAACGGTCACGAGGCCGACGCGGTCGACGCGTTCTACGCGGCCGACGCGATGAGCGGCTCTTCGCCCCCGAGCAGCCGTTCGAGTTCGAGGACGATGACGAAGTCCGCGCCTTGGCGGCCGACGCCGACGATGTAGTCCGCCCGCCAGCGGCCGCCGATCGCCGGCGGCGGCTCAAGCGCGCCGCCGCCGAGATCGGTAACTTCGAACACGCAATCGGCGACCAGGCCGACGCGCAATTTCTGTCCTTCGATCAAAGTGTCGGCGACGATGACCCGCGTTCGGTTGGTCGCCTCGACCCGCGCCAGGCCGAACTTGGCTCGCAGGTCGATGAGCAGCATGCCGACCCCGCGCACGTCCATGAGCCCGACCACATAGTCGGGCGCATGGGGAATGCGCGAGACCGCGCGCAGATCGAGGATTTCCTGCACTTGCTCAACCGGCAGGGCGAAGCGCTCGTTGTCGACCCCGAAGGTGAGATACTGGATCGCATCTTGCGCCATGTTTCATTCCCATCCAGGCGTCGCCAGCCGCCCATCCGACACATCGTTTTCAGGCGCGCTTGAACTGCGCGTCCGTCTCGTCCTCGCCGGGGTGCAGGTCGAGCGCGAAGCCCTTGCCGCCCGCGGACGCTTTCGGTTTGTGCGCCGCCATCTTCGCCGCCGCAGGAGCGACGGCGGCCTTCATGGTCGCAACCTTGCTCTTGAGCTTGGAGACCGCGCCGTCGATCGCGTGCGCGGACGAGCTGGCCTCGTCGATCTTGAAGAAGGCGATCGTCGTCTGCAGTTGCTCGGCCTGGGAGGTCAGTTCTTCCGACGTCGACGACACCTGCTCCGAGGCGGCCGCGTTCTGCTGCGTCACCTGGTCGAGCTGCTGGATCGCCTGATTGATCTGCGCGGAGCCGACGTCCTGTTCGCGGCAGGCGGCGGTGATTTCTTCGACCAGCTCCGCCGTCCGTTTGATGTCGGGGACGAGGCGGGTCAGCATTTCGCCGGCCTCTTGCGCCGATTTCACCGTTTCGGTCGACAACGTGCCGATTTCGGCCGCCGCAGCCTGGCTGCGCTCGGCGAGCTTGCGGACTTCCGAGGCGACGACCGCGAAGCCGCGGCCGTGTTCGCCGGCGCGCGCCGCTTCGACCGCCGCGTTGAGCGCGAGCAGATCGGTCTGACGCGCGATCTCCTGGACGATGGTGATCTTCTCGGCGATCGTCTCCATCGCCTTGACGGCGCGCGCCACGGCGGCGCCGCTCGCCTCTGCGTCTTGCGACGACT
>JBEKBD010000071.1:0-15717 GCA_050015575.1 Roseiarcus sp.
CGGGCGGCGCGGCGTGGTGGGACAAGGTTCCCTCGAAGTTCGCCGGTTGGGACGAGGCCGCCTTCCGCGCCGCCGGCTTTCGCGCGGTGCCCGGCTGCATCGTGCGCCGCTCCGCCTACATTGCGCCCGACGCGGTGCTGATGCCGTGTTTCGTCAACCTCGGCGCCTATGTCGACGCCAAGACCATGGTCGATACGTGGGTCACCGTCGGCTCCTGCGCGCAGATCGGCAAGAACGTCCACCTTTCGGGCGGCGTCGGCATCGGCGGCGTGCTCGAGCCGCTGCAGGCCAATCCAACGATCATCGAAGACGATTGCTTCATCGGCGCGCGCTCGGAAGTGGTCGAGGGCGTCATCGTCGGCGAGGGTTCGGTGGTGTCGATGGGCGTGTTCATCGGCGCGTCGACCAAGATCGTCGATCGCGCCACCGGCAAGGTGCACATCGGCTACGTCCCGCCCTATTCGGTGGTCGTCTCCGGCTCGCTGCCCGGCAAGCCGCTGCCCGACGGCTCGCCCGGCCCGTCGCTCTATTGCGCCGTCATCGTCAAGACGGTCGACGCGCAAACGCGCGCCAAGACGGGCATCAACGAACTCTTGAGGGAGTGACGGGGCGGGCGAGCGGCAGGAGCGAACCGCCGCGCGTCGTCAACCCCGTCGCCGCTCGAGTTCTGACGGCGTCGACGATTTCGCGGAGCGACGCGCCGGCTTTCGGCAAAGGGCGCCGTCGACCGCATGGAAACGAAGAGTTTCGAAGCCATTCCCCTGTCAAGGACGCGCCCATAGCCCGTCGAAAGACGGGCGTCTTTCGACGCCCTATGCGGCGCGCCGCCGAAGGCGGTCTTCGATCCTTGAGAGGGGAAAGGCTTCGAAAAAGAACGCTTCCATGCGGTCGACGGCGCGGTGGGTCGGCAGCGAGAAAAGGCGATTCGCCGGGGCTTCTCGCGGCAAAGCCTAACGCGTTGATCCCCTTAGCCTAATTCCGACGCCGCGACGCGCGGGCGCGACAATTTCTTGCCGGGTTACGCCGCTTGAGGCATAGTTGGGCACAGTGGCGATGGCGCGCGCTCGTGCGCCCGCCGCTTTCCCCTTGCATTGCAGGGTCGTTCCATGCCGGCAGCCGTCGCGCCCGTCCGTGCGCGCAAAGCCGCGCCCATGATCGCGGCGCGGAAGTCCGAGACGTGAGCGCCAGCGCAATGGCCGGGCGCAAGCCGCGCGCGACGCGCGGGCGGGGCTGGAGAGGCCGCGCCTCCGGCGGCGCGGCGATGCGGCGCAATATCGGCGTCCTGCTCGAACTGACGCCGGCGGAGCGCGCCAGGTTGCTCGGCGAACTCGGCCAGAAGCAATGCGACGAGCTGTTCCACGACTGGTCGCTGTGGGCGCGGCCCGAGCAGACGCCGCCGCCGGGCGATTGGGTCTATTGGCTGATCCTGGCCGGCCGCGGCGCCGGCAAGACGCGCGCCGGCGCCGAGGCGGTGCGCGAATGGATCAAGACTTTCGCCATCGTCAACCTGATCGGCGCGACCCACGACGACGTGCGCGACATCATGGTGCTCGGCGAATCCGGGCTGATGGCGATCTGCCCGAAAGGGGAGCGGCCGCGTTACGCGCGCGCCTCCGCCCGCCTCGCCTGGCCCAACGGCGCCGTCTCGCAATTGTTTTCCGCCGAGGAACCCGACCGGCTGCGGGGAAAACAACATTCGGCGCCGGCGTGCAGAGCCTGTCCGACTGCGAGGTCTACAGCTACGTGCCCGCGGGCGCTGGGATCGCCGATCCGATCGCCGCGCAACTCGCCGGCGGGATGCCGCTCGACCTCGGCTTCGTCAACCTCGCTCCGGCCCTCGCCGACGATTTCGGCGCGGTCGGGCCCGGCGCCGTTCTCGGCGCCCTCGATCTCGGGACAGCGTAATGACCGAACAACTGCAGCTTCGACGCGGAACGGCCGCCCAGGTCGCCGCCTTCACCGGCGCACAAGGCGAGCTCGTCGTCGACACGACCAACAATCGACTCGTCGTGCAGGACGGCGCGACGGCGGGCGGCTTCCCGGCGGCCAAGCTGAGCGAGGTCCCCGCCAACTCGCGCGCCGCGGTGTCCGACGCCGCGTATACGGCGCTCGCGACTGACCGCAATATCGCGTTCACCGCGATCACGGCGCCACGCGTCGTGACCCTGCCCACCGCGAGCGCCTATCCGACCGGCGCCAGCCTGACCGTCTTCGACGAGTCCGGGTCTTGTTCCGCCGCCAATACGATTACGCTGACCGCGGCGGGCGGGGACAAGATCGACGGCGCGTCGAGCGCGGTCATTTCGAGCGCCTACGGCTACATCGCGCTGCAAAGCAACGGCGCCGGCAAATGGACGATCGTCGACGCGCCCGGCGCCAGCGGCGGGGGAGGCTCCGGCAGCGTGACCAGCGTCAGTCTTTCCCTGCCGTCCATCTTCGCCGTTTCCGGCTCGCCGGTGACGTCGAGCGGAACCTTGACGGCCTCGCTCGCCAACGAGAGCGCCAACACCGTCCTCGCCGGCCCGTCGAGCGGCTCCGCCGCTGCGCCGGCATTCCGGGCGCTGGCGCTCGGCGACCTGCCGGCCGGAGTGATCGTCGGCCAGCGCACCGCCGTCGCCGACGCGGCGTATTCCGTTCTGACGACCGATCGACTCGTCGCCTACACCGCGCTCACCGCCGCGCGCGTCGTCACCCTTTGCGCGGCCTCCGCCTACCCGACCGGCACGCGGCTGACGATTCTGGACGAGAGCGGCAATTGCTCCTCGAGCAGGACGATCGCCGTCAATCGGGCCGGCTCGGACTTGATCGACGGCGCGACGAGCTTCGTCATCGACGCCGCCTACGCCGGCGTCGAGATCGAAAGCAATGGCGCCAGCGCCTGGACGATCCTCTCGCCCGCGCCCAACGTCATCGCTTCGTTGGTCGGCGTCGGCACGGCGCCCGACCCCAACAACGTGCTTTCGGCCTACGGGGCGAGCGCGCTGTTCAACGGTGCCGGCAACTTCAACCTGACGATCAACAAGGGCGGCTCGAGCGGGGCGCCAGCCGACACCGCCTCGCTCATCTTCGAGGACGGCTTCTCCGGTCGCGCTCAGATGGGCCTCAACGGCAGCGACAATTTCAGCTTCAAGGTGTCGCCGAACGGATCGAGCTGGACGGCCGCCATCGCCCTCGACGCGACGACCGGCGTCGCGACCCTCGCCAACCAGCGCACCGCCGTCGCCGACGCCGCCTATTCGGCGCTCGTCACCGACCGGCTGGTCGCCTACACGGCGCTGACCGCGCCGCGCGTCGTGACGCTGCCGGCGGCGAGCGCCTTTCCTCCCGGCCAATCGCTCACCGTCGCCGACGAGAGCGGCGCCTGCTCGGCCACGAAGACCATCACGATCTCGCGCGCCGGCTCGGATGCGATCAACGGCGCGACCAGCGCCGTCATCGCGACGGCTTACGGTTATCTCGCTCTCGAGAGCAACGGCGCCAACGCCTGGACGATCGTCGACCAGAACCAAGTCGCCATGATCGGCGACAGCGGCTCCGGCGGCGCGGCCGGCTACGTTCCCGCACCGCCGGCGGGCTCGGCCGCCTATAGCGAAGCGTTCGGCGCCGGCGGCGCATGGGTCGGCCGGATGGCCGGCTTCCGCAATCGGCTGATGAACGGCGCGATGGCGATCGACCAGCGCGGGATTTCGTCAAATGGCGGAGCGTCGGTCACCGGGTACATCTCCGGGACCACGCTGACGGTGACGGCGCTTGCGTCCGGGGCGCTCGTCGTCGGCCAGGCGCTCTCCGCCACCGGCATGACGGCCGGAACCACCATCGCCGCTTTCGGAACCGGCACGGGCGGGACCGGAACTTACACGGTAAACAATTCGCAGACGCTGTTCTCGTCGGGCTCGCCGGGGACGATTACGGGAGCAGCCGGTCAGCGGATCGTCGCCGGCGCGGCGCTCGCCTATACAATCGATCGCTGCTACGCCTATTGCACGGGCGCCAACGTCGTCGGCCAGAAGATCGCCGGGTCGGCGCCCGATCAATATCTCTATCAGTTCGCCGGCGCGGCCTCGGTCACTGGCATAGGCTTCGCACAGCGCATCGAGACGGCCAACAGCTTCGACCTCGCCGGCCAGACCGCGACCCTCAGCGTCAAGCTGGCAAACTCGGCTCTGACGACGGTTACGTGGACCGCCTATTACGCCAACTCCGCCGACAGCTTCGGCACGCTGGCCTCGCCCACCAAGACGCAAATCGCGACCGGCTCGTTCACCGTCAATTCGACGCTTACCGTCTACAGCGCGCAGATCGCCATCCCCTCGGCGGCGACGACGGGCGTCGAAATCGTTCTTTCCGTCGGCGCGCAGACCAGCGGGACATGGACGATCGGCGAGGTCCAAATCGAATGGGGTCAGGTCGCAACGCCGTTCGAACGGCGGCCGATCGGGCTCGAGCTTATGCTATGCCAGCGATACTATGCGGTCGTCTTGCTCGGCAGTCTACTTGGACAGGCTAACGGCTCGACCAGCGTCTTTGTCGCCGGGACGCTCTCGGTTCCGTTGCGGGGATCCGCGACAATGACTTTGCTGATTACATCGTTGAGCTCGTCAGCGTACGAGATGATCGTAGGCGGAAGCTGGGTGAGCGCCTCCAGCATGAGTCTCAGTTCCCCCGGAGCGCAGAACAACTCCTTTAACACATCAATTAGCGGTTTCACGGGACTGACAGTCGGCGCCGTCGTGCAGGGCAACGTGTTCACTCCGATCCTCGCTCTTTCGGCGGAGCTGTGACAGAAATGGTCTACACGCTTGCAAACGGCCCCACAGTCATTCGCGACGCCGACGGCGCGATTGTCCTCGATGATCGTCTCAACGGCAATTGACAGGCTCGTCGGGCACGGCGCGGCGCCGGCAATGCGCCGAACCCCGCGCCATCGGCGCCCGCGCCGGTCCCGTCCTGCGCGCTCTGGCAGTCGTAAGCCGTCATGACCCCGACCAACGGATTGCCGTGCAGGGCGCCGTTTCGATTCCGTGAGGGGGCGAATGGCGAGGCGCCAATCGCGAATGAAAAACTCGTCCCTACTCGCCATGCGCCACGCGCCCCGCGCAATAGGCCCCCTTCCCCGAAAGGCCCCGCCACGCCCTCGCTCGCGTGCGCCGAGGGCGCAATCCGATGGCCGTGCGCTCCGACGGGCGAGGCCGAGCAGAGAGAGCGCTCGGCGGCGCGGACTTTGTCACGCCGACTTTCGACCAGCGGCAGGCCCTGTGGGGAATCTTCGTCATGACGCCGGACACGCCCGAGTCCCTGCCGCCGGGCGATTGCGTTGCGATTTCTCTGCTTCCCGACGGCTCGGGATCGGCTATATTCGTCGACGGCGATCGGGCCTCCGCGCCGATCGAGCTCGGCAGAGCGGCGATCGAGATTCTGATGATGGTTGGGCGCGGCGACATCGTGCATGCGGGGCAGCGGCTATGAGGAAAGAGGCGAATAGCGAGCGGCGAATGGCGAACGGAAAACGCGGCCGGCGCCCATCCCCTATTCGATATTCGCTATTCGCCGTGGCGGCGATGGCCGCCGCTTCCTCTGCACACGCTGAGGACGCCGCGCAGTGCTCGACGGTCGCCCAGGCCGAGCAGATCGCGACCGTGTTCGGCGGCCGGAGCTTCGTCACGCTGACGCCTCCCCAGGCGGCCGTCGCACGCTCGATGTTCTCGATCGCCACGCTCGAATCCGCGCCCGGCGACGAGGTCGCGATATCGTTTCATTCGGACGGAACGGCCTACGTGTATTTTCTCGATCGCAGCCACGACCAGGCTTGCTCGCCGATTCGGCTCTTCAAGGAAGATGTCGCCGCCGTGATCTCAGCGAAAGGTCAGTAGCGAATACCGCATAGACCATCGCCGGCAGGCGATGCGCGGCGGCCAGAGTCCCGCGCCACCGACGACGCAAAGCGTCTAATCCCGGAACGTCGGACCACAGCGGGCCGGTGCGGACGCGCGTCGCGCCGCTCCTGCGGCGTGTTGGCGTCCCGCCTGAGCGTCGGTTCCCCGCTCGCCGCTTAACTGCCGGCTGCCTACCGCCGACCGGCACCTCCCAAATTCGCTGCACGCCGCCTCTCTGAAGGCGCTCCCATGACCGCGCACCCGCCGGACATCGCGCTCGCGATTCTCGTCGCGTGGCTCTTCTTCGAACTCGCAAAAAGGATGTGAAGCCATGATCGATTCTCTCAGCCTGCCCCTGCTCAAATGGGTCGCCTCGCCGAACTTTTCCGAGCGCGGCGGCGCGCGCGTCGACCTCGTCGTGGTGCACGACACCGAGGGCGCCTACGCCGGCGCGATCGACTGGTTCGCGCAAAAGCGATCCCAGGTCAGCGCCCACTTCGTGCTGCGCGAAGACGGGGCGGAGGCGACGCAGATGGTCGATCTCGCCAAGAAGGCCTGGCATGTCTGCGCGTTCAATTCACGCTCGGTCGGCCTCGAAATCGCCGGTCGGGAAAGCGCCGGCTTTGCCGACGCGGCGTGGCTCGCCGCCGCGCGCATCGTCGCCTACCTCCTGCACCACTTGCAGATCCCGTGCCGCTTCGCTGAAGGAGGCGTCGGGCCGGGCTTCTGCCGACACTACGACTTAGGCGCGGCCGGCGGCGGCCACGACGATCCGACGACCGACGCGGCCAAGTGGCAATGGTTCTGCGGCCTCGTCGCCGCGGAATACGCGCGCGGCGACCTGCCGGCGATCTGGGCGCCCGGCGGCAAAGCGCTCGCCTGCTCGCTGACGCCGCGCGAGAGCGCCGCGCCCGCGCGGGCCGCGCCAGCGGCCCCGCCGCCGACCCGCAGTCGCTCGTCTCATTCGAGCAGGCGCTGAGCGCCTTCGCGAGCGATCGCTGCGCGCCGGCGCACGTCGCGCCGGTCGATCTCTCTCTTCCGCCCGTCCTGTCCGGCCGGGCCAACCAAGGAGCGACCCCCATGAAACTCACCGCAGATTTTTGGCGCCATCTCGGCATCGGCCTCGCCGGCGCCGTCGGCGCCGCCGCGTTCGGCTTCCTGACGCACCAGGACTGGTCCGCGTTCGGACCTTGGGCGGCGACGGTCCAGTTCGGCGTTCAGATGGTCGCTGAAGCCGTCAACCAGGCGCTCGCCAAGGCGTCGTGAGCCGCGTCTCGCCTCTCGAAGGGCTGCGCGTCGCTGCGTTCATGATCCTCTTCACGATCGCGCTGGCGGCGCGGTTTGGCTTTTCTCTTCCCCAATAGGAATTCATCCCCATGCGCAAGATTCCTGCTTTCGCGGCCATTGCGGCCGCCATCGCTCTTTCCGGCTGCGCCAACGTCATCGACGCCGCGACCGACGACATCGCCAAGATCACTGCGACGCTTTCCTCGCCTGCCGCGACCCAGGCCGCCGCCAATCTCAAGGCGGGTAGCCAAGCGATCGCCTGCGACTTCACCGCCGTCGCCAACGCGGCCGATCAAATTGCGCTCGCGGTTGCGGCCGGCAAGGCTGTGCAGAAGGACGCACAGACGGCGCTGGTCGTCTCGAACATCGTCTGCACGGCCCTCGGCGGCGCGCCAATGGGAACGGTCACCATCCCGGCGTCGTGATGAAGAGGGCAGCAGGCAATGTCGCGCCGCTGCCGTCACCGCCTACTGCCCATTGCCACCTGCCTCCTCGAACTGGAGCGATACATGACCACCGCGACCACTTCCATCTCAGGCGTGCAAAGCGCCCTGACTCTGTTGCAATCCTCCGTATTCTCGGCCGCGATGAAGGCGGTCGAGGCCGCTGTGAAGGCGAAGTTCGGAAACTTTGACTCGGACGCCGTCGCTATCGAGGACGTCCTGTCGACATTGGCCGAAGTGCCCGGGCTGTCGGAACTCGGCGACGTGTCGGCGGGGATCAAGTTGCTGATGTTCATCCACGAGTTCGCCGCGCCGCAACCCAACGGCGGACTCATCGGCGCCATCCTCGACTCGCTCGACGGCGTCGTGCGCCCGGTCGACAATCCCAGCGGCGCGATCGGCGGGTGATCCGTTCAAGGCCAAACCGCGCGGGGATGAAGCGTCATGGCGGAACCTCTCGAAGCCGCGGTCGCGCGGCTCGACGCCAGGCTCACCGGCATCGAACATCGTCTCGACGAGCATTACGAGATCACCAGGGAATCGCGCGCTTCCGTCGACGCGAGCCTGGCGAAATTCGAGGTCATTCTGACAAGGCTGGTGGCGCTGTCGAACGAATGGGCCGGCGTCCGCAAGACGCTGGCGACGGCGGGCGCGGTGGTCGCGCTCGTCAGCTCGATTCTCGGGGCGACAGCGGCCTATTTTCGCTACGGGTCGAAGTAGCGCGCTTATTCCGGCCCCCAATTGACGACTCGTCACGCCCGGCCGGAAGTCCTCAGAATTGATAGAGGTCGCGAAAATCGGCAGGGGCCGCGGCGCGCCTACGACCCGATCCGACCGGCGCGATCTCGACACGCGCGTAACCCTGCGGCTCGACGTCGTGGCGGCGAGGCTCGATCGCATCTTCGGTTCCTTACGCCGCTCGCTTACGCCTAGCGCGCCGCATCGAGCCGCGACCGCAATTCCCTGGGGATGCGCGTCGCGCGGCCGTTCTTCAGCGCGACGACGCGAACCTTCGCTTCCGCGATTCTTTCGCCGTGGCGGAGAATGACCTGAGAAAACTCGATCGCCGCGCCGCGAATTCCCGTCACGCGCGTTTCGACGCGCAGCAGGTCGTCGATGGCCGCCGGGGCGAGAAATTCAATTTCCAGTCCGCGCACGGCGAACAGCAGACCTTGTTCGCCCGCAAGCGCGCCATGCTCGAAGCCGAGCGCGCGCAGCCACTCGCTGCGCCCTCGCTCCATGAAGCGCAAATAAGAGGCATGGTAGACGCGGCCGGAAAAATCCGTATCCTCGTAGTACACGCGCAGGTCAAAGCGCTGAGTTGGCGTCGTCATCGGGCTCGCGTTTCTGCCGCGTCGAACGACGCGGCGCGTCGACGGACTCAGCGAAGGTAGACCGTGCGCGGCGTCGCGCAAAGAGGGGAGGCGTCCTTTGACGCTTCTGGCGCGCGATGATAAGCGCCCCGCCATGCGCATCGTCTTCATGGGCGCCCCCGAATTCGCGACGCCGACCTTGAGCGCCCTCCTCGAGCAGGGCCACGACGTCGTCGCCGTCTACACCCGCGCGCCGAAGCCGGCAGGCCGGCGTGGGCTCGAAGTCGCCAAGACGCCCGTTCATCGCCTCGCCGAGGCGCACGCCTTGCGCGTCGTGACGACCGCCACGTTGCGCACGCGCGAAGCGCAGGACGAGTTCCAAGCCTTCGACGCGGACGTCGCGGTCGTCGTCGCCTACGGGCTCATCCTCCCGCCCCCGGCCCTCGCCGCGCCGAAGTTCGGCTGTCTCAATATTCACGCGTCGCTGCTGCCGCGTTGGCGCGGCGCGGCGCCGGTGCAGCGCGCGATCATGGCCGGCGACGCCGAGACCGGCGTCGACCTCATGCGCCTGGAGGAAGGTCTTGACACCGGGCCCGTGGCGCTCGAGGCGCGCGCGCCGATCCGCGCCGGCGACACCGCCGGAGACCTCACGGCGATTCTCGCGGCGCTCGGCGCCGGGCTGATCGCGCAAGGTCTGCCCGAGCTCGCGGCCGGACGACTGGATTTCCGCCCGCAGAGCGCTGAGGGCGCGACCTACGCGCGCAAGATCGACAAGAGCGAAGCGCCGATCGATTGGACGGCCGACGCGGTCCGCGTGCGCCGTCACATCCACGGACTCTCCCCCTCGCCCGGCGCCACCAGCGAGATCGAATGCGGCGGACGGACGGAAAGGATCCGCATCCTGCGCGCCGCCGTCGTCGACTTCGGCGGGCCGCCCGGCGTCGTCCTCGACGCCGAAATGACCGTCGCTTGCGGGACCGGCGCGATTCGGGTCGTCGAAGCCCAGCGCGCCGGCAGGTCCGCGATGTCCGGCGCAGAACTCATGCGCGGCGCGCGAATCGCCCTGGGAGCGCGGTTCAACCCCGCAGCGACGTCCACATCCGTGCGCTGAGCTTGCGCTTCAATTCCTCCTTGGCGCCTTCCGCCGCGCGCAGGATTTGACCGATGCGGAAAAAATCGAGCACGCCGAATTGCTCGACGGCGGGCCGCACGAGGATGTCCGGGGGGCGCAACTTGAGCTTCTGCGCGGTGATCGCGCCCTGCATGATTTGCGCGGAGCCGAACATCGATTCGAACGGCGTCGGAATCCCGCGCTCCCGCACGCGGCCGCCGAAGGTCACGTCGACCGCGACGACGATATCGGCGCGATCGAACAGGAGATCATAGGGCAATGGATTGACGGCGCCGCCGTCGACGAGGACGCGCCCGTCGACCTCCACCGGCCTTATCAGGCCCGGGATCGCCATCGACCCCGCGACCGCCGGCCCCAGCGCGCCGGCGCCGATGGCGACTTCACGACGGCCGTGGAAGTCGGTGGCGACAACTTGCAGCGGGATCGACAATTCCTCGAAGAAATCCGGCACGGCTTCCGGCCAGAAAAGGTCGAGGCAGATTTCGCCGTCGAGAAGGACGGGATTGCCGCGGCCGCGCAGCACGAGATCGGAAAAGCGCCCGACGCGCGCCCGTAACAGCTTAGCCATGAACTCGGGGCGATTGCGCAGAACGCTTTGCGCGTAGCTGCGAATTTGCTTCGCCTCCATGCGAGCGGCGTAGGCGGCCCCGATGACCGCGCCGATCGAAGTCCCGGAAATCGCGACCGGCGCGACCCCCATCTCGTCGAGCGCTTCGAGCGCTAAAATATGGCCGAAGCCGCGCGCGCCGCCGCCGCCCAGGGCGATGGCGACCGAGGGCTGCGAGTGCGCCTTGCCGAGCTTTCGCGCCAATTTCACCGCCGTTCAACTCCCGCGTCGTCGTGCGATCGCTCGCCAGCCGATGTCGCGTCGGCAGAAGCCGCCCGGCCAGTCCAGCCGATCCACCGCGGCGTAAGCGCGCGTTTGCGCTTCGATCACGTCGCGGCCGAGCGCGGTGATCGCCAGAACGCGCCCGCCGTCCGAAACGAGTCCTTCGCCTTGGCGGCGCGTCGCCGCGTGGAGGATCGACACGCCCGGCAAGCGCTCCGCCGCCTCGAGACCCATGATCGGCGTTCCCTTCTCGACCGCTCCGGGATAGCCGCGCGCGGCCATCACAACGGTCAGCGCGGTCTCGTCGGAGAACTTCGGCGCGCGGCTCGGCAAGGCGCCTTTGGCGGAGCCCAGCAGGAATGCGAGCAGATCGTCGTCCAACCGAGCCAGAATCGCCTCCGCCTCGGGATCGCCGAAACGGACGTTGAATTCGATCAGCTTGGGGCCGTCGGCGCCGATCATCAACCCGGCGAAAAGGACGCCGCGAAACGGCGCGCCGCGTTTGGCCATACCGGCGACGGTCGGCGTTACGATTTCCCGCATCACCCGATCGCTCAAAGCCGGCGTCATGATCGGCGGCGGCGAATAGGCACCCATGCCGCCGGTATTCGGCCCCGCATCGCCCTCGCCGACGCGCTTGTGGTCCTGCGCGCTGGCAAAGGGCGTCGCGCGCGTTCCGTCGCTGAGCGCGAAAAATGAAACTTCCTCGCCCTCCAAATAGTCCTCGACGACGACTTCCGCGCCGGCGGCGCCGAACGCGCCGGCGAACATCGAACGAACCGCGCTCTCCGCCTCGCCAAGCGACGTGGCGACGACGACGCCCTTTCCCGCCGCAAGGCCGTCCGCTTTGACGACAATCGGCGCGCCGTGGGCGCGAACATAAGCGAGCGCAGCCGCTTCGTCACGGAAGCGGCGATAGTCGCCGGTGGGGACGCCGAACTCGCGGCAAAAGTCCTTGGTGAAGCCTTTCGAACCTTCGAGCTGCGCCGCCGCCTTGCTCGGCCCGAAACAGAGGATTCCCGCCGCCTCGAGGTCGTCGGCGACGCCGGCGACCAGCGGCACCTCGGGGCCGACCACGACCAGACGAATCGCGCGCAATCGGCAGAAGTCGATCACCGCGCGGTGATCGCTCGCGTCCAGAGCGACGTTTTCGGCGACGGCGGCGCTGCCGGGATTGCCCGGGGCGACGTAGAGCTCGCTCAGCAGAGGCGACTTCGCGACGGCCAGCGCGAGAGCGTGTTCGCGAGCGCCGGCGCCGAGAATCAAGACGTTCATGGCGGGACCTTACCGAATAACGCTCGAGGCGCGAAGGAATTCGATCCGGCGCGGTTTGAGCCAATCTGCGCGCCGAGGTCAAACCTCGGCGTCTGCGAGGCGATTGAGCCACGCCTCGACCAGCCTCTCGCCGCCTGGCGGCGTCGCCGCGGCCAGCCGGCGGTAGGGGCCGCGCAGGCGCTCACGGCACTCGCAGAGCTGCCGCAACCCGGCTTCGGTCGCCTGCGCTCGCCGGATGCGCCCGTGCGTTTCGTGCGCCCGCCGCACGACCCAGCGCTTGCGTTCGAGATTGGCGATGACGAGGCTCGTCGTCTGCGGCGTCAGCCGCTCGATCCTGGCGATGTCCGCGTTGCTGAGGCCGGGCGCCTCGGCGATGACTTTCAAGACGGCGTATTGAGCCGGCGTGATCTTCATGCCGGCGAGCGCCCGCTCCACCGCCAGACGCTGCGTCGCCGCGGCGCGCCGCAGCAGGTCGTCGATTTCTGCGCGGGCGCCGATTTCAGCCATCGTGATCCCCTCGGCCCCGCCGGGGCGGCTTCCCTTTTTGTCTGTGATATGCGAATTCGAACATTACCGCCAGACGCCAGTTCGCTATTCGCGCTTTGGCGATGACCGGCCTTGCGGCGACTTCGCCCGTCGGCAAGGCGACGCCCATGCGCTCTTGCCGGACGGCGCGCCGCGCCTATGTTGCCCTCGGCCCGCGCGCCAGCCGCCCTCGGGTCGATCGCGCCGACCGTTGGGAGCCAAGGACATGAAATTCAGTTTCTTATCGGGCCTCGCCGGAGTCCTGTTCGCCCTGGCCGCGGGAGCGCCGGCGCTCGCCGATTCGGCCGACCCCAACCTCATCTTCCGCAAGTCGACGACGTTCAAGCTGTTGACGCCCAACGATAAGCTGGCGGTCTACGGCATCGACGATCCCGTGGTCGAGGGCGTCGCCTGCCACTATACGACGCCGGAGAAAGGGGGCCTCGCCGGCGCTTTCGGCCTGGCCGAACAGACATCCGACATTTCGCTGGCCTGCCGCCAGTACGGCCCGATCAAGTTCAAGAGCAAGTTCGAGCAGGGCGAGGTCGTGTTCAGCGAGCGCCGCTCGCTCTTCTTCAAGAAGATGCAGATCGTGCGCGGTTGCGATGTCACGCGCAACATTCTGATCTATATGACCTATACCGACAAGCTGATCGACGGCTCGCCGAAGAACTCGACCTCGACGGTGCCGATCGAACCGTGGGGGGCGGCAAGCGGCGAGGCGGCGAAATGCGCTGATTTCGTGCGCTGAAGGCGCGAGGCGGGACTAATCGCCGCAGGTGACGACGTAAGGCTCGGCGTCGGAGACGGTCGCCGCGGCGACGCTGACGGCGGCGATGTCGCTTGCGCGCCCGTAGGCGAGCGCCGCGCCATGGCCATGCGCTTCGCACCAAGCGTCGGCGACCACCCGGCCGCACTCGCCGCCCTCGCCGAGGCAATCTTGGACGCCGTAGCCGTCATTGGCCGCGACGATGAAGGAATGCCCCTCTTCCGCGCGGCTGCCGACCTGTCCGGCCAAAACGACGAGGCCGACAAATATCGATAGGACGGCGGAACGAGACGGGAAATGGCGCATGGAGCAACTCGCGAATCGGGACGGCGGCGACGAGGTTTGGTAAACGACCATTGTGGCGAAAAGGTAAATTGCTGGTTAACGGCGCCGACAGCTACGCGCGACGGCGGTCTTGACATTGGCGCGACCCTAAGGGATGGATGCCCTTATGACGCGCCCGTCCAGCATTCGCCGGATCCTTATCATTAGCCGCTAGCTTCCGGCTGGCTGGTTCGCGTCTCCATTTCTCATCCCCCCAAGAGAAGCGATCATCCGGCCGGTCCGGCGCTTGCGCGCGCCCTCGTCGAAGAGACCCGTTGGGAACGCCGATGACGATTTCCTTGCGACTTTACAACACGCTGACGCGCGCGAAGGAAATTTTCCAGCCGCTCGATCCCGCCGCCGTGCGCCTATACGTCTGTGGTCCGACCGTCTACGATTTCGCCCATATCGGCAACGCGCGCCCGGCCATCGTGTTCGACGCGCTGTTCCGCCTGCTGCGGCTTCGTTTCGGCGACGCCAGCGTCGTCTACGTCCGTAACGTCACCGACGTCGACGACAAGATCAACGCGCGCGCCGCGCGCGATTTTCCCGCCCTGCCGCTCAATCGGGCGATCGCGCGCGTGACGGAAGGGACCGAACGGCAATTTCACCAGGACGTCGACGCGCTGGTCTGCCTCGAGCCGACCCATGAGCCGCGCGCGACCGCGCACATCGCCGAGATGATCGCCATGATCGAGCGGCTGGCGGCGCGCGGCGTCGCCTATGTCGCCGAGAATCATGTGCTGTTTTCGCCCAGCGCAATGGACGCGCTTGCCGGCGTCCCGCGTTACGGTTCGCTGGCGCGGCGCTCGCTCGACGAGATGCTGGCCGGCGCCCGCGTCGACGTCGCGCCCTATAAGCGCGATCCGATGGACTTCGTGCTGTGGAAACCCTCCAAGGCGAACGAGCCGGGATGGCCGAGCCCCTGCGGCATCGCTCCGGCCGGCCGCCCGGGCTGGCATATCGAATGCTCGGCGATGTCTATGGCCGAACTGTTGCAACCGTTCGGCGGCGGCCTCGCCTGCGACGATCCCTTGAAGAACGTCTTCGACATTCACGGCGGCGGCGTCGATCTCGTCTTCCCTCATCACGAAAACGAAATCGCGCAATCGTGCTGCGCCTTCGGCGCCCCGCGGATGGCCAACGTCTGGATGCACAACGGCTTTCTGCAGGTCGAAGGCGAGAAGATGTCGAAGAGCCTCGGCAACTTCGTCACCATTCACGAACTGCTGCGCACGACCCGGTTCGGCGGGCGCCGATGGCCTGGCGAGGTCCTGCGGCTGGCGATGTTGCGCACCCATTACCGGCAGCCGATCGACTGGACGGTCAACGCGCTCGAGGAAGCCGAGAGCACGCTCGACCGCTGGTACGACGCGATCGGCGACACAGAGCCGGGCGGCGAAATCGCGCCGGGGGTGGAAGAGGCCCTCTGCGACGATCTGAATACGCCGGCGGCGCTCGCCGAACTTCATCGCCTCGCACATCCCGCCGTGGCCGGACCCATGGTGGCCGGCCTCACCCGGGCGAGCCAACAACCGGCCCCGGCGCTGTTGAAGGCCAGCGCCAATTTGATGGGCCTGCTACAGCAGACCAGATCGCAACGCCTGGCTTCGGCCCTGGACGAGGCCGCGGTCGACCCGGAATGGGTGGAGAAAATCATCGCCGAGCGCGCGGCGGCGCGAGCCGGCAAGAACTGGAGAGAATCGGACAGGCTGCGCGACGAACTCGCTCGCCGCGGCGTCGTCCTCAAGGATTCCAAGGACGGCACGGCATGGGAATTCAAGCGATGAGCGCGATTTCTCTCCGCCCCTATCTACCCGCCGACGCCGATCGCTGCGCCGCCATCTTCTGCGCCAGCGTCGAAGAGTTGGCGAGCGAGGATTATAGCGTCGATCAGCGCCGCGCTTGGGCGGCCATCGCCGACGACCGGGCGGCCTTCGCCGCGCG
>JBEKBD010000072.1:0-15825 GCA_050015575.1 Roseiarcus sp.
CCGCGAGTTTGGCGAGACGCTCCTGCAGCTTCTCACGGTCGTAGTCGGAGGTGGTCTCCTCGATCTGCGCCTTGATCTGCGCGACGCGGCCCTGGATGTCATCCTTGGAGCCGGCGCCGTTGATGATGGTGGTGTTCTCCTTCTCGATGCGGACGCGCTTGGCCTTGCCGAGCATCTGCAAGGTGACGTTCTCGAGCTTGATGCCGAGGTCCTCGGCGATCATCGTGCCGCCGGTGAGAATGGCGATGTCTTCCAGCATCGCCTTGCGGCGGTCGCCGAAGCCGGGCGCCTTGACCGCCGCGACCTTGAGGCCGCCGCGCAGCTTGTTGACGACCAGGGTCGCCAGCGCCTCGCCCTCGATGTCCTCGGCGATGATGACCAGCGGCTTGCCGGTCTGCACCACCGCCTCGAGAACGGGCAGCATCGGCTGCAACGAAGAGAGCTTCTTCTCGTGGATGAGAATGTAGGCTTCCTCGAGTTCGGCGACCATCTTCTCGGCGTTGGTGATGAAATAGGGCGAGAGGTAGCCGCGGTCGAACTGCATGCCCTCGACGACGTCGAGTTCGGTCTCCAAGCTCTTGGCCTCTTCGACCGTGATGACGCCCTCGTTGCCGACCTTCTGCATCGCCTGGGCGATCATGTCGCCGATCGACTTGTCGCCGTTGGCGGCGATCGAGCCGACTTGCGCGACCTCGGCCGATTCCTTGATCTTCTTGGCGCGCTTGGCGATGTCTTTGACCGCCTCGGCGACCGCAAGGTCGACGCCGCGCTTGAGGTCCATCGGGTTCATCCCGGCGGCGACCGCCTTGGCGCCCTCCTTGACGATCGAATGGGCGAGCACGGTGGCGGTGGTGGTGCCGTCGCCGGCGGTGTCGTTGGTCTTGGAGGCGACTTCGCGCACCATCTGCGCGCCCATGTTCTCGAACTTGTCCTCGAGCTCGATTTCCTTGGCGACGGTGACGCCGTCCTTGGTGATGCGCGGCGCGCCGAACGACTTGTCGAGAATGACGTTGCGGCCCTTGGGGCCGAGCGTCACCCTGACCGCGTTGGCGAGGATGTCGACGCCGCGCAGCATTCGGTCGCGCGCGTCGGTGGAAAAGCGTACGTCTTTGGCAGCCATGTCTAGGGGTCCTCTGATTAGGGGTTGAGGCGATGGGCGGTAGGCAATAGGCAATGGGCAGTAGGGGCTCAGGGCGGCGGCTCGAAGGTTTTCCCTCCTGCCTACTGCCGCTTGCCTACTGCCTTATCCCTTCACGCGATCACGCCCATGATGTCGGATTCTTTCATGATCAGGAGTTCCTGACCGTCGATCTTGACCTCGGTGCCGCTCCACTTGCCGAACAGGATCTTGTCGCCCTTCTTGACGTCGAGCGGGATGAGCTTGCCGGTCTCGTCGCGGCCGCCCGGGCCGACGGCGATGATCTCGCCTTCCTGCGGCTTCTCCTTGGCGGTGTCCGGGATAATGATGCCGCCCTTCGTCTTCTCCTCGCCTTCGAGGCGGCGGACGACGACGCGGTCATGCAGGGGACGGAATTTCATGAGTTGAGCTTCCTATCTCGCGTTCGCCGGCGGTCAGGCAAACCACGCCGGCTGGTTGAGTGGGGTGCGAAGCGCCGTTGGCACTCAGTTGAATAGAGTGCTAACGACCCGCGCTGAGATAGGGGGCTCGGCCGAGGGCGTCAAGGGTCGGCGCGCCGCGCCGACGAGGCGGCGAGGGGATTTTTTCGCCTGTGGTTACCGGCCGGGGCGAGGCGCCGAAGCGGCGCCGGCGTCTCTTCGACGCGACCGCGGGCCCCGTCCGGCGCGAAGCGCCTTTTCCTGCCGCCGACCCCCCGCGCCGCCTTCGCCGTTTCGCCGCCGAGCCGGCGCCGCGAATTGCGCAAATTCGGGCAAGCGCGCAATCTGCCCGCCGGGGCGCGGCGAATGGCCGGGATCGCCTCGAAATCGGGGAGACGTTTCATGCGCGCTTCGCTTTTCCTCGCCTCGGCGGCCGGGCTGATCGCCATGGCGGCGTCGACGGCGGCCTTTGCTCAGCCCTCGCGGCTGATCCTCATGCGCCACGCGGAAAAACACGACGCCTATGCCTTGTGCGAAATGGGCGCGCTGCGCGCCGAGGCGCTCGCCAAGCAGTTTCTCGGACGGGGCGCGGCGCAGTCGCTGTTCGGCCCCGGCGAAAAGCCCGAAGCGTTTCTGGCCGTCACCCTGCATCCGATCGAGACCATCACGCCGACGGCGCAGAGCTGGAGCCTGCCGGTCACGGCCTATACGGTCGTGCCGGGCGAAGACGAGGACGACTCGGCCAAGGAAATCGACATCAACAAGCGCACCCAGGAGGCGGCGCGCGACGTGATGAGCCAGTCGCGCTACGACGGCAAAATCGTCGTCATGACCTGGGAACACAAGCACATCGCCAAGTCCAAGCTGGAAAAAGCCTATCCCGGCGAGGAGGTGACGCTTCGGCAGTTGTTCCATCTCGATCAGGTCGCGGGCGCGCCGAAAACCTGGCCCGACGCCAACTACGACTTTTTCTGGATCGTCGATTTCGCTCCGCGCAATCCGGTTCCCGTCGGCTTTCGCATGGTTCGCCAGGCCTTCACGGCGCCCTTCGACAAGCTGCCGGCCAACGAATGGGAGGAGCCGGAACCGCTGCATATGGAAGCGGGCTGCTTGAAGTAGCGGCGGGTCTGGCGGGAGGGCCCGCGCGGCGGCGAGGGCGAGAGGCCGGCCGGCGAGCGGGATGAAGCGCAAACCGCTTGTCATCGGGCCGTCCGCGGACGAAGGATGGAACGCGGCCTCGCCCACGGGGCCCGCCAGCAGAACGGATCGTGCGATGAGCTACGTCGACAGCATTCTCGAGCCGGGCGAACACGTGGCGTTCAGGACCAACCTTTCCTGGACGCTCTACGCGCCGGCGATTCTCCTCGCCGTCGCCGCCGCGGCGCTGGCGATCTTCGGCGCCGGCGTCCCCGGGTTCGGCCTCTACGCCGCGCTGGTCGCCGCGCTGGTCGCGCTCGCCGCGGCGATCAAGGCCATTCACGTCTGGTTCCGGCGCTGGACGACCGAGATCGCGGTCACCGACCGGCGCGTCATTTTGAAACGCGGCTTCATTCGCCGCCACACCGTCGAAATGAACATGCAGAAGGTCGAGAGCGTCGACGTCGATCAGACCCAGCTCGGCCGGCTGTTCGACTACGGCACGATCACCATCCGCGGGACGGGGAGCACCTTCGAGACCCTGAGAATGATCGATTCGCCGCTGAAGCTGCGCTCGACGATCACGGCGGGGTAGGGGCGGATTCCTTCCCCCCTTGCGGGGGAAGGTGGCCGGCGGAGCCGGCCGGATGAGGGGTCGCGCCGCAAGGCGCACTTTCAGCCGCTCCCGGCGATAGCCCTCGTTCGCCAGCCCGCCGGCCCCATCGGCCCGTCGCCGTCAAGCCGCTTCGCGGCTGCTCCGCGTCGCTTCGCCCGCTTCGCGGTGACTGCGCCGTTCCGATGCGGCGTTCTTGTTTCCATGATCTTTGGTGAGCGAAGCCGGCCGCGAGGCCGGCCCGCTCACCAAAGATCATGGAAACCGACAGCCTGAGCCGCGCAGAGGGGTCAAGGCTCGCGCGCATAGCGCGCGACGCGTGAGACGGGCTTGACCTTGACGCCGAGCACGGATCAGGCACAGCGGACCCCGAAGATTTCGCCGGCGGGACGTGGCCCCCTGCCTTCCGCGCCCGCCCGACTGGGTTTACCATCGCCGCAGTGGGCGAAGGGGCATGGCGGACTTTAGGAAAAGAGAGGACGTGGAGCGCTGGATCAGCGCGCGCCCCGAGGCGACGCGCCGGCGCGACGCGACGATTCTGGCGTCGCGGGCGGCGCTGCGCGTCTGGCCGCTGCTCGCCACCGCCTTCGGGCGAATGGGTGAGCGGCCATTCGCCGAATTGACTTTGGCCGGCGTTCGCGCGAACGCGCTGGCGTGGGCCGCGGCCAAATGTCCGGGCCGCGCAAGCGAGCTTGGCACCGCCACCGCCGCCGCCGCCGCCACCGCCTACGCCGCCGACGCCTCCGCCGCCGCCGCCACCGCCGCCGCCACCACCGCCGCCTACGCCGCCACCGACGCCGCCGCCTACGCCGCCGCCGCCGCCTCCGACGCCGCCTACGCCGCCGCCGCCGCCTCCGACGCCGCCGACGCCGCCGACGCCGCCGCCGCCTCCGACGCCGCCGCCGCCTCCGACGCCGCCTCCGACGCCGCCGGGAACGCCGTTTGGCTGATGGTTTCCGCGGACGCGACGGCGCTTGAAACGGGCAGCAGCGATCCTTCCCTGCACGATCGTCCCTTGTGGAGAGAATGGAGCGGCTACGAGGATCGCGACGGGCGTTACATCGTCACCATGGTCCCCCAGGGGATCACAGAGAATTGGTCACGCTTGAAGGCGGAGCTGTCAAACCGCGCCGACGAATACTGGCAGGTCTGGCTCGATTGGTACGACGCCGTCCTCGACGGCCGTCCGCCTTGGCCAGCGCTGGGCGACAAGCAGCGCGAAGACCTGACCGTCGCCATCGCGCTCATCGACAATCGAGTCTGGAAGCAAGGCCCCGCCGTCGCCAACGCGGAGGTCAAGCGGCTGATCGACGAGGCGCAAGCAAAAGTCGAGCAGCCGCCGGAACAAAGCGAGCCAACGACCCCAACAGTCCCGCCGCTCAAGCCAGCGGCGATCGAGCCGACTTGGCGGCGCGGCCAACTCATCGCCCCGTGCGAGGCGATCGCGGCCGATTTGAGCCCCGAGGATTTCCTCGCCGCGCTACGCGCCGCGCGCGCGGACTGCTTCGAGCTTGTGCGCGACGTGCGCGCGGAGGTCGAGGAAGCCGAAAGACTCGGCCGGACGCCGAACCTCGACCTGCGGCCGGCGAATTACCTCGAACGAGCCGCCTCGCGCATCGGCGACGCCAATCCCAGCGCGATGGAGCTGTTTCGTTTCGGGCACGCGGCCGAGGCGCTGAGGCATGGCTTGAAGGCCGTCGAGGAGACCTGGCCGGATTTTCTCGCCGCGCGTTACGGCTTGCTGGTCGCGCAGCTCGAGCGGGCGGCGAGGCAGGCGCGGGCATGGCGCGCGTTGCTGAAAAACGCGGCGGACCATGCGCCGCCGCGCGAGGTCGTCGAGGCGGCGCCGCGTTACGCGGTCGAGTTCGCCGAGATTCTGCGCGAGGAGGACGCCGCCGTGGGCGAACGGCCGTTGATCGCCGCCGCGATTCCCGATGGCCTCGACGCGCTGGCGGCGATCGCCGGGGAGCGGGCCGAGATCGCGGGCTCGGCGACGCCGGCGATCGACGCCGGCGCCGAGGCGCTCGCGGTCGATCTTATCGACAGCATCGACAACATCGTGAAGAAGCTCGCCGAAGCGTGGCTGGCGGCTCGCGGGCCGGTCGGCGCCGTCGCGAAGAAGACGGGCGTCGAGTTTGTCGACGGCCTATCCGAGGACCTGCCGAAGCAATCGAAGAAGTTGGGAATATTGATGGCGCGCATCGCTGTCTGGGGGCCGATGGCCGCCGGCGCCGGCTTCCTCGCGGAGCATTTCGCCTGGTTCGCGCCGATCGCGAAACTGCTGTTGAAAGCGTTTGCGGGATAGCGCGCGACTCGCCGGCGCATTCATTGGCGACAAATGCTTTCTGAAAATCTGGATTCGTGCTATTGTTCCCAATCGTCTCCTCACGCACGGGCGGACGATCGCGCTCGGTGGAGATCATCGTTAAAAGGAAAGGGCCGCCAATCTGGCAAAACGGCGATTCGTCAAGGAAATCGCCAGCAACCCCTTGATTTCTCACGAATCGGCCAAAGAAAAATTTGCTTTTCCTTGACAAAACTTGACAAGACTCGACGAGAGTTGACGGAGTTCGACGAAATTCGGCGCGCACTTGACGCCGCTTCGCCCCCTCACGCCGCCTGCAACAGCCGCTGCACCTCATTCACCAGGTCGCGCAGGTGGAAGGGCTTCGACAAGATGCGCGCGTCCTTGGGGGCCTTGTTGTCGGGGTTGAGCGCGACGGCGGCGAAGCCGGTGATGAACATCACCTTGATCTCGGGGTCGAGTTCGGTGGCGCGGCGCGCCAGTTCGATGCCGTCCATTTCCGGCATAACGATGTCGGTCAGCAGCAGCTCGAACGGCTCTTCGCGCAGGCGATTGTAGGCGGAGAGGCCGTTGTCGAAGGAGGCGACGCTATAGCCGGCGTTCTGCAGCGACTTGACGAGGAAGCGGCGCATGTCGCCGTCGTCCTCGGCGAGCAGAATTCTTGCGGATAGTTCGGCCGGCCCGTTCATCGCTGCTCCCCAGTGATCTCGCCATCATCGCCCCCATCGGGTAAAAATCGGGTGAAGGCGGGGCCACCTTATTGCAGTTGGCGTTTCCAGGTAAGACGCGAATGCGATTATGATGCGGCGAAGATGGTGAATCCGATGGACGGCGCGATGGACGAGCGCGGATGGGCCGAGGACCCGGCGTTGCAGCCGCCGTTCGACGTCGTCGAGCCGCGCGTTCTCGCCGCGCCGCTGGTCTTCGACTCGCCCCATTCGGGCTCGCGCTATCCCCAGCGCTTTCTGGCCGCCTCGCGGCTCGACGCGCTGGCGCTGCGCCGTTCCGAGGACGCGTTCGTCGACGAATTGTTCCTGCCCTGCGTCGCGCTCGGCGCGCCGCTGCTGCGCGCGCATTTCCCGCGCGCGTTTGTCGACGTCAACCGCGAGCCGTTCGAGCTCGACCCGCAGATGTACGAGGGCGCCCTGCCGGAATTCGCCAACACCCGTTCGCTGCGCGTCGCGGCGGGCCTGGGCGCCGTCCCGCGCGTCGTCGGCGACGCGCAGCCGATCTACCGAGGACGGCTCTCGGTCGCCGATGCGCTTGCGCGGATCGCCGCGTTTCATCGTCCCTACCACCAGCGTCTGGGCGAATTGGTCGCGCACGCGCGGGCGCGTTTCGGGACGGCGATTTTAATCGACTGCCACTCCATGCCCTCGACCCTGGCCGAGGTCGCCACGCTCGACGTCGTCATCGGCGATCGATTCGGGATGAGCGCCGCCGGCTGGGCGGTCGAGGCGCTCGAATCGGCGTTGCTCGCTCGCGGGCTCCGCGTGCGCCGCAACAAACCCTACGCCGGCGGATTCATCGTCGAGCGTTACGGCGCGCCCGCCGACGCGCGCCACGCCGTGCAGATCGAGGTCAACCGCGCGCTCTACATGGACGAGCGCCGGATGGCGAAGTTGGCTCAGGCCGATGCGCTCGCCCAGGCGCTGTTCGCGGCGGCCGAGGCGCTGATGGCGCGTTTCGTCGAGCAATCCGGAGGAGGGCGGCTCGCGGCCGAATAGGGCGCCGGCGGTCGCGCGCCCGATCGTATGGGGCGCAAAAAGGAGGCCGCCATGTCGCCACGGCGGCCCCGAGTCTAGGGAGGAAACGCCCAAGGAGGGCATATGCGGCAGATCATGCCGCACGCCAGCGCTATGTCCTTGCATCGCCGTCAATGCAAGATAATTCTTCTTTCCCGCGGAGTGTTTCTCGGCCCCGCGACCATTTTGCAACACTCGGTTCGAGCGCCGTCACCGATGGGGACTGATATTCGTAGGCGAGCCAAGGATTTGCATGTACTCCAACGCCGCGTCGGCGCGCCTCGGCCAACGACGGGGAATGGCTGATATGCGCGATGCGCATTTCCGTTTGTTCGCCAGGGAGCGACCTGCATGACCGCCGTCGATTTCGCCGTCTTCGTCGAACGGCTCGCGCAAGTTTCCGGCGAAGTGATCCTGCCGTTCTTTCGCACCACCATCGGCGCCGAGGACAAGTCGCGCGGCGGCGTCTTCGACCCCGTCACCGAGGCCGATCGCGGCGCCGAAGCGGCGATGCGGCGGCTGATCGCGCAGACCTTTCCCGCCCACGGCGTGATCGGCGAGGAATACGGGCAGGATCGGCCGGACGCCGAATACGTCTGGGTGCTCGACCCGATCGACGGCACCAAGAGCTTCATCTCCGGTCTGCCGACCTGGGGCACGCTGATCGGGTTGATGCGTCGCGGCGAGCCGGTCTACGGCATGATGGCGCAGCCGTTCACCCGCGAGCGCTATTTCGGCGACGGCACGCGCGCCCGGGTGCGCTGCCTCGCGCCTTCGCGCGGCGAAGGCGCGCCGAACGAATGGGCGACGCGCGGGCTCCACACGCGCGCCTGCGCCAGCCTCGCCGAGGCGACGGTGATGACGACGAACCCGGCGCTGATCCGCGGCGAGGCGGATCGCCGGGCCTATCGACGCGTCGAACAGCTGGCGCGGCTGGTGCGTTACGGCGGCGATTGCTACGCCTACTGCGCGCTCGCCGGCGGCTTCGTCGACATCGTCATCGAGACCAATCTCAAGCCGCACGACGTCGTCGCGCTCATTCCGATCGTCGTCGGCGCCGGCGGCCTGATCACGACCTGGGACGGCGGCGACGCGGCCAAAGGCGGCCGGGTCATCGCCGCCGGCGATCCGCGCGTCTACGAGGAAGCGCGCCGCCTGCTCACGGCGTGAACCCTCAGTCCATCGCCGCGAACGGCAGGTCGATGAACGGGTCGGCGCGCGCGCCGGTCTTCTGCGCGCCGGCGGCCCCGGGCGCGATGACGCCGACCACGGCGCCGACGAGCAACGCGGCCGCGCCGGCGACCAACGCGCCGATCAGGATTTCGCCGGCGTTCGCAGACGGTCCCGCCGGGAGGACGCGCCAGGCCAGCGCGGCGAGGCCGGCGGCGAGCGCCGCGAGGGCCGCCGACGAGCGCCCGCGCGAGAGCAGCGCCAGCGCCATCGAGGGGACGATCAGCGCGACGGTGAGCCCCAGGGCGAGAACGATCGCTCTCGCGGGATCGACGAGCCGGTGGTCCGAGACGACGGCGGCGAGCGCGATGACGCAAAGCATCATCAGGCGAATGCGGGCCAGGCGCTGGCTCGCCAGCACCGTCAGACGGGAGTAGGCGGCGGCGAGATCGACGCCGGCGGCGCGCGCCGCGCCGAAAACGCCGGCGCGGGCGAGCGCGAGCGCGGGCAGCCATGTCGCGGCGCCGGCGAACGCGGCCGCCGTCGGCGACCGCGCCGTCGTCGGTTCGGGCCAAAACGCGGCAAGGGCGGTCGCGCCGAGCGCGAGGGCGGCGAGGGCGAACGCCAGGCCGAACAGCCCCACGCGCCGCGCCTGCATCGGCGGCGCCCCGACCGCCGCCTGAGGGAAGGCGAACAACGCGCCGACGCCGAGCGCCGAGGCCACGCCGAACAACAGCGAGGCCGAGTCGGGGCGGGCGAGCGGCGGGGCGAACCAGGCGGCCGCGGTCTGGGCGAGCGACGGCGCCGGCGCGCCGACGCCGCTCCACGCCAGACCGGCGCCGATCGCCGCGATCGCCAGGGCGCCGCCGGCGCTCGCCGCGTCGCTCCACAGCAAGCCCTTGAGGCCGCCCGGAACGATCGACAGCGCCAGCGACAGCGCGACGACAACCTCCGCCGCGCGGCGGCTCTGCCCGACATCGGCGACGATGACGTCGACCGCCGTTTCGAACCCCGCCGTCGCCGTCAAGACGCCGGCGCACCACAGCGCGACGGCCAAGGCCCAGCGCGTCGGCGCCCAGGGAAAGCGCGTCGCCAGGACGTCGCTGAGCGCGCTCGCGTTGGCGCGCCGGACGAGCGGACCGACGATCAGCGCCGCGCCGACGAGGCCGACCGCGACGGCCGGCCAGGGCAGAAGGCTTCGGCCGCTCGGGCCGGCGCCGAGCGCGACGGCGAGGCCCAAGGCGGTGGCCGCGAAGGCGAGCCCGCCGTAGGCGGGCGGGATCGCGCGTCGCGCCGCGAGGAAATCGACGTGCCGCGCGGTGCGGTTCATCACGCCGATGATCGCCAGGCCGACGAGCGCGACGAGGGGCCCCAGCGCCTCGACGAGCCGGTCCGGCGCGCCGACCCGCGCCAACGCCGCCACCAGGCCCAAGCCGGTCAGGAACGCCGCCGCGGCGAAAATCGCCAGGCCGTCGATCCGGGCGCGATCAGTCTTGGCGGCGGCGTACATGGCGGGGCCCGTCGAGGAAGCGGATTCAAGAAATCGAGCGGCGGCGCGTCTTCCTTAAGCGAAGAGCGCCTGACGCGCCAGACGGCGCCGCGCGCCGCCCCGAGCGATCGGGCGGGAAAAATCGCCCCTGTCCAGCGAACGGTCGACCGGCGGTCCGATCGCCGACGAAAGGGACCCTCAGGCAGGAGAAAATTCGCCGATCGTCAGCCCGAAGCGCGCCTCGAACGCTCGCCGCAGCGCGGCGTCGACCTCCGCCATCGAAGCGCCGCGGCCGAGATCGGCGAGGCTGGTCACGCCGTAATGCGCTTCGCCGACGCCGCAAGGGACGATGCCCTGGAAATGCGCGAGATTCGGCGCGACGTTGAGCGCGACGCCGTGGAACGAGACCCAGCGGCGGATGCGGACGCCGATCGCGGCGATCTTGTCCTCGGCGCCCGATCCGTCGCTTCCCGGCGGCTTGTCTGGCCGCGCGACCCAGACGCCGACGCGGCTCTCGCGCGTTTCGCCGGCGACCCCCAACGTCGCCAGCGCGTCGATCAGCCAGGCCTCCAGCGCGCCGACGAACGCGCGCACGTCGGGACGGCGCCGCTTGAGGTCGAGCATGACGTAAGCGACCCGCTGCCCCGGCCCGTGATAGGTGAACTGCCCGCCGCGCCCGGCGCGGAAGACGGGAAAGCGCGCGTCGCGCAGGTCGGCCGGCTTGGCGCTCGTCCCCGCGGTGTAGAGCGGGGGATGCTGGAGGAGCCAGACCCGCTCGGCGGCGCGCCCCGCCGCGATCGCGTCCGCGCGCGATTCCATTTCGGCGAGCGCGCGAGCGTAGTCGGTCAGGCCGGGCGCGACCAGCCATTCGACCGGCGGCGAGCCGGGCGCGGGGAGGAAGCGCGTTTCGAGCGTGGCGCGCGGACGGGAAGGCTTGGCGCTCATGGGTTCCTCTGGAACATTTCGCGCCCGATCGCGAACTCATTCCTTCGCAAGGCGCGTTGCTCGCCTGCGCGTCATTAAGTCCCAATTGTCCGGCTTCGCCAAGCGCGAATTGTTCCTCCGATCGCGTCCGCGCGCTCGCTGGCGGGATCGCCCTCGATGCGCTATGGCGGCCGGCGGTCGATATCGTCACGCACCCCCAGCAGAGGCGCCGCGCCGGCCGATGGTTCAATCGTTCCTATCCGACGGCGTGCGCATCGCCTTCGTCGACGTCGCGCCTGAGGCGCCCGATCGCGGCGAGCCGATCCTGCTGATCCACGGCTTCGCCTCCAATCACCGCATCAACTGGGTCGATTCGCGCTGGGTCGAGACGCTGTCGAAAGCGGGACGGCGCGTCGTCGCTTTCGACAATCGCGGCCACGGCGACAGCGAAAAGCTCTACGAGCCGCGCGACTACCATGCGGCGACGATGGCGCGCGACGCGGCCAATCTGCTCAATCGCCTGGGCATCCGGCGGGCCGACGTGATGGGCTATTCGATGGGGGCGCGCATCGCAAGCTTTTTGGCGTTCGCCGAGCCGGAGCGGGTGCGGACGCTGATCCTCGGCGGGCTCGGCGACCGCTTGGTCGACGGCGACGGGCTACCGCTCGGCGTCGCCGCGGCGATGGAGGCGCCTTCGCTCGACAGTCTGACGGATCCGATGCAGCGCATGTTCCGCGCCTTCGCCGAACAGACGAAGAGCGACCGCGCGGCGCTCGCCGCCTGCGTCCGCGGCTCGCGCCAGACCTTGAGCGAGGCTCAGGTCGCCAACATCGCCTGTCCCGCGCTGGTCGCGGTGGGAACGCGCGACGATGTCGCAGGCGATCCGTTTCGCTTGGCGGCGATGTTTCCGCGCGGGGAGGCGTTGGCGATACCGGGGCGGGGCCACAATCCGGCGGTCGGCGACAAAGCGTTCAAGGCGGGCGTGTTGGCGTTTCTGGCGAAGGCGAACGAGGCCTCGCCTTCGCCGCGGTGAAGGCGTCGTCGCGAGGTCGCTGGCGCCGCGCCGGGCGCTTGATTCCAAGCGGCCCCTATGAAGTGAACGCGGACCGTTCCTTGACATTGTGCGCTGCATCATCGATAAGTCCCTCACCGCTCGATGAGCGGTCGATGCGCGCCGGCTGCGTGAAGGGCCAATGTGTCCTCCTGCCGAGCGCCTGTTTGTAGATCGCCCGATCGCCCGGACACGCGGGGCGTCCCCTTTAACGACCATACGCCGCAGCGCAGGTTTTGCCGCGCCTTTGCGGCTGTTCGAAAGATACGCAATTGGAAAATTTCAACGGCTTCGGCCTCGCCGCGCCGCTCGTCGACGCTTTGACCCAAATGGGCTACGTCAAGCCGACGCCGATCCAGGCCGAGGCCATTCCCGTTCTCATGACCGGGCGCGACCTCATCGGCATCGCCCAGACGGGCACCGGCAAGACGGCGGCCTTCGCGCTGCCGATCCTCAATCGCCTGATCGCCGACAAGCGGTCCGCCCCGCGCGGCGGCGCGCGGGTTCTGGTGCTCAGTCCGACGCGCGAACTCGCCAGCCAGATCGCCCAGAGCTTTCGCGACCTCTCGGCCGGCTTGTCGCTCGATATCGCCGTCGTCTTCGGCGGCGTGCCGCCTGGCGCGCAGATCCGCGCGCTGGCGAAGGGGCTCGACGTGCTAGTGGCGACGCCGGGGCGTCTGCTCGATCATCTCGACGCGCGCGTCTGCAATTTGAGCGCCGTCGAATTCCTCGTCCTCGACGAAGTCGACCGGATGCTCGATCTCGGCTTCATCCGGCCGATCCGCCGCATCGTGCGCGATCTGCCGAGGAAGCGGCAGAACCTGTTCTTCTCCGCCACCATGCCGCCCGACATCCGCAAACTCGCCGGCGAGTTGCTGCACGATCCCGCGGAAGTGTCGGTGACTCCCGCGGGCGCCACCGTCGACCTTGTCGAGCAGACCGTCGTCCACGTCGACTCGCCGCGCAAGCGCGACATGCTGGTCGAGCTGTTCGCCGATCCCAAGCTGACGCGGACGATCGTCTTCACCCGCACCAAGCACGGCGCCGATCGCGTCGCCAAAGGTCTCGACGAAGCGGGGATCAGCGCCCTCGCCATTCACGGCAACAAGAGCCAAGGCCAGCGCGAGCGCGCGCTGGCCGCGTTCCGGTCCGGCCAGGCGCGCGCGCTGGTCGCCACCGATATCGCCGCGCGCGGCATCGACGTCGACGACGTCAGCCACGTCGTCAATTTCGAGCTGCCCGACGTCGCCGAGGCCTATGTCCATCGCATCGGCCGCACCGCGCGCGCCGGCAAGGGCGGCCAGGCGATCTCGCTGTGCGACGCCGGCGAGCGCGACGCGTTGCGCGCGATCGAGCGCCTGACGCGGTTGCGCATCTTCTCGCTCGATCGTCGCGGCGACAAGGGGCCCAAGCCGGCGCCGGTGGCGCCCAAGGCGGCGACGCCGCCCGCGCCCGGCCGGCCGCATCGTTCGCCCCAACGCGATCCGCGCTCGGCCCGCCAGCAGCCGCGCCGCGCCCGCCAGGGCCGCCGCGCGCGGCCCGCGTATCAAGCGGGCGGCGCGCCGGCGCATTGAGCCGGCGCCGTCTTGCCGCGAAGGTCGCGACGGGGCTTTACACAGTATTCGCGCCTATAGTCGTTCAGACAGCTTGACAACGACGGCGTTCGTGGTCGTATTGCTAGCGCGTCATCGCCGAATCGCGAAGCCGGGAAGGGCGCGGCCGAGGGGATATGTCGGCGAAAACTCGAACCATGCCGGGGGGCATTGATGCGCATTCGCAAACTCGTAGCGGTCCTCGCGGCGGCCAGTCTGGCGTTCTGGGCGCCGTCGATCATTCCGGCCAAGGCGGTTTACGTGGGGCCTTGCGGTCTTGCGCCCGCCGAATATCGCACGATCGACACGGCTTACGCGGGGGCGCCGATCGTGCCGTGCCCGACGCATGTGCCATGGCCGGCCATCGCGGTGTTGGTCGGAACGGTCAGCGTGATGCTGAACGCGGCGATCGTATGGAACACGCAATGCCGCGAATTGACCAGCGCAGAGGCGATGACGTCGATCTTCCTGCCGTTCATCGGCATCGGGTTCAACGCGCAGACGAGCAAGTGCCATCATTGACGGGTTAGGCGCGGGCGTTTCGGCGGCCGAGTGGTTGAGGCGAGAATCGCGAGGAGCGGCCTCGAAGCGGCGCGGCCATGTTGACAAGGATCGCGCTTTCGGCCGAAATGGCGGAGCGGCATCCTCGATAGGGATTCGCCGGCAAGGGCGCCGCCGAGGGGAGCGATCGGCGAAAACTCACAAAGCGCAGGGGGCGTTCATGCGCATTCGCAAACTCGTAGCGGTCCTCGCGGCGGCCAGTCTGGCGTTCTGGGCGCCGTCGATCATCCCGGCCAAGGCGACCGTTTGTGGCGTCGTGGAATATCACGCGATCGACACGGCGTACGCCGGCGCCTTTCCTTGCCCGGTGCCGCATGCGCCCTCGCCGTGGCCGGCCGTCGCGGTGTTGGTCGGCACGGTCAGCGTGATGCTGAACGCGGCGATCGTGTGGAAAACGCAGTGCCGCGAACTGACCAGCGCGGAGGCGATGACGTCGGCGTTCCTGCCGTTCTTCGGCATCGCGCTCAATGCGCAGGCGAGCAAGTGCCATCTTTGACGGGCTGAGCCGCGGAGGTTTTGGCGCTCGCGTCGGCGGGGCCGCGGGGCATTGTCGACAACGATCGCGTTCTCGTCCGAGATGGCGGAGCGTCATCCTCGAAAGGGATTCGCCGAGAGGGACGCCGCCAAGGGGGACCATCGGCGACGCCCCGCTAATCGCAGGGGGAATTCATGCGCATTCGCAAGCTCGTCGCGGTCCTCGCGGCCGCCAGTTTGGCGTTCTGGGCGCCGTCGATCATCCCTGCCAAGGCGATCCCCGGATGCGTCTCGGAATATCAAACGTTCGACACGGCTTACGCCTTTGTTCCTTGCCCGACGCCGCATGCGCCTACGCCATGGCCGGCCGTCGCGGTGTTGGTCGGCACGGTCAGCGTGATGCTGAACGCGGCGATCGTATGGAACACGCAATGCCGCGAATTGACCAGCGCAGAGGCGATGACGTCGATCTTCCTGCCGTTCATCGGCATCGGGTTCAACGTGCAGACGAGCAAGTGCCATCATTGACGACGGCCGGCGTTGTGGGCGCGCGTCGGCGCCCCCGCTCTAGCTGTGGAGCCTCAACAGGTTGTCCTCGGAGAGTGCGAGGCGGCTGACGGGTGGCTTGGCGCCGAGGCTCATGTGCGGCCTTTGCCAGTTATAGCGGAAGAGGAAGTCGCCGAGTTCGCGTCGGCGGTGGTCGGAAGTCTCGTAAGCCTTGGCATAGGCCCACTCGCGCAGCGAGGTTTGGACGAAGCGCTCGGCCTTGCCGTTGGTCTTTGGCGTGTAGGGCCGCGTGCGCTTGTGGCTGACGCCGAGCCGATGGAGCGCCTTGGCGTACGTTCGACCGCGACGCCGTAGCGCCTGAAGAACCGCAGGGCGTTGAACAGGAACGCGAGGCAGGAGCCGCGTTTTTCGTCGGGCATGATCTCCGAATAGGCCAGCCGGGAATGGTCGTCGACGGCCAGGTGGAGGTACTCCCATCCGATTCCCCGGTTCTTGCTCTGACCGGTGCGGTCGCCCGTGATCCGGTGACGCGCGCGCTCGTAGCGCCGCACCGGTTCGGCCGGCTCCAACGCCGCGATGCGGTTCAGGCCGAGCCGACATAGCACGCGGCTGACGGTGGCAGGCGACACGCCGAGATCCCGTGCGATCTGTTGGCCGGTGAAGCGTTGGCGTCGGAGCGCTTCGATCCGCTCCACCGTCG